>JAEWOQ010000398.1 GCA_023460875.1 Pseudomonadota bacterium | reverse complement strand
CCCGCATGATCGCCGTGGCCGCCGTCTCCATAGCCCGCGCCTTCCAGCTAACAGGCGAAGCCGCCGACAAGGAGTGGGAACACTTCGCGGGCCTATTTCGTCACGAGACGGACCCCAATTGGCGCCGCCGACCTTCCATCCTCGACCAGATGCGGGGGTGGCGAATTTCTCCGGGACGCCCTCTATCCAAGAAGTCTCGCGCGGCGCGCGCATCTGTTAATTGTTAACTGATCACTCATGGGAGAAGACTGTTCACGAACAAGGCCTAGTCTCGGTGCTGAAGAAGCTTCACGATGATCTCGACGCGGCCGTCTTCGACGCCTACGGCTGGCCTCACGATCTCACCGACGAGCAAATCCTCGATCACCTCGTGGCGCTGAACCAGGCGCGAGCCGCCGAGGAGCGTCGCGGCATCATCCGTTGGCTCCGCCCTGAGCTCCAAGCCCCCACGAAGGGAGTTGAGCAACAGACTCTCGCCGTCGAGCACACCGAAACCGCCGACGCTCCCAAGTCGTCTGGCGTCGCCGTGCGTCCGGCGCCCGGGGCGGCGGCTTGGCCGAAGAAGCTGGCGGGACGCGTCGTGGCGATTCGAGAGCTCATGGCCGGGGGCGGCCTCCATTCGGTGGCTTCCGCCGCTGCTCAGTTCAAGGGAGGGCCCCAGGACGAGGTCGAAGAGATCCTCCAGAGCCTCGCCGCGCTCGGTCACCTGATCGCCTTGGAGAAGAACGGCGAAACCGTCTGGACGACCCCGGACACCGCTCGCCAGTCAGCTTGACGACGGCCACGTCGTCCCCCAGACGCTGAGAGAGGCCTTCTCAATATCTCGAAGGGCCCACGAGGGCCCGTACGAGCGAACATCAAGGAAATGCCCGCCGACCCTCAGGGTCTCGGCGATGGGCCGGCGCTAGGCCGCGGCGCGGGGGGCGCCGTCGGGAGCTCCACGCCGCGAAAGCGGAAGAACTCTTCGGGCGGCGTGACGCTGAGCTGTCTATCTGGACCCGCCTCGATGTAGCCGACCGCGTGGGCGTAGGCGTGCCACTCGGCTCTCAGCTCGGCGAATTTGGTGGGCTCGCGTTCGGCGAGGTTCTCCAGCTCGCGGGGATCGTCCCGCAGGTGGAACAGGTGCCAGTCGTTCTTGCCGTAGGGGGGCGCCATGAAGACCAGCTTCCAGTCGCCTTTGATGATCGCGCGGCACTCGAGCATCTCGAAGCCGATCGCGTCGAAGGGCCCGCGGATCGGTGAGCGGGTCGCGCTCGCGAGGTAAGGCCTCCAGGAGCGGCCATAGAGCGGAGCCAGCGGGACGCCAGCGCGCTCTTGCGGGCGGATGGCGCCGACGAGGTCGAGGAGGGTGGGCAGCACGTCGGTGACGTGGAGCAGCTGCGAGGTGTCGATGCCGCGCTTCACGATGCCTGGGCCCGCGACGATCAGCGGGACCCGCGTGCCGCCTTCGTAGGTCGTCGTCTTGAAGTAGGAGAGCGGCGTGTTGGCGACCTCCGCCCAGGCGCCGCCCATCGACACGAAGGAGCCCTTGCGGCCCATGTTCTCGAGGCTGTTGTCGTACTCACGTTCGATCAGCTCGGGGGTGTTCGGGGGATAGAAGTGCGGCTCCTTCGGGTTGGCCCCGTTGTCGGACATGAAGAAGATGATGGTGTCCTCGTAGCGCCCCTGCTTCTTCAGCTGGGCGAACACGCGGGCGATGTTGTGATCGAAGTTCTCGATCATCGCGGCGTAGATCTCCATCTTGCGCGCCTGGGAGGCGCGGTCGCGCTGGCTCAGCTCCTCCCACGTGGGGAAGAGCCCGCAGCCCGGGTTGTTGGCGACGTCCTCGGAGACGATCCCCAGCTCCTTCATTCGCGCCAGGCGACGTCGGCGGATGACGTCGTAGCTTTCGTCGTAGGCGCCCCTGTATCGGTCGAGCCACGCGTCGGGGACCTGCAACGGATCGTGCGGCGCGGTGAAGGCCAGGTAGGCGAAGAAGGGCGCGTCGTCCGGGTGCGCCGACAGATGAGAGAGCAGCTTGTCCGTGTAGTAGTCGGAGGAGAAGAAATCCTTCGGCAGAGAGTCGGTCACGTCCGCGCCGTCCTCGTCGTAGCGCGTGTGGGGGAGCGCGGCGCTGGCCAGCGCCCGGTGATCGTCGAAGTGACTCACTCCGCCCCCCAGGAACGAGAAGACCCGGTCGAAGCCGCGATCCTCGGGGCGGTATCCGGGGAGCGCGCCGAGGTGCCATTTGCCAGCCATGTACGTGCGGTAGCCATCGCCGCGGAGCACCTCCGCGATGGTCATCACGCGGTGGTTCAGCGGGCCCTCGTAGCCCGGCTGGAGGTACTGGTTGGTCGCATGGAACGGCGGCATGTTGCCGAGGCCCGCCTGGTGGTTGTCGCACCCCGACAACAACATCGCCCGCGTCGGCGCGCAGAGCGAGGAGACATGGAATCGGCAGAACCGGAGGCCCTTCTCGGCCAGCTCTTGGAGCGCCGGCGTCCGGATCTCGCCGCCAAAGGGCTCGGCGTCCGAGTAGCCCATGTCGTCGACGACGATCAGCAGGATGTTGGGTCGCTTGCGGTGTAGTGACTCACCCGTCATTCAGCCCTCCCCAGAGTGCAGCTTTCGTATGTGATCATGAACCGAATGCGGGGCTCCGTCTCCTTTGATTCGAGGTGCAGGGACGGCGAGCTCGGCGCGACGGACGTCCGCCGTCGTGGGGGGGCGATGACGTCTCTTTGTGAGCCGCTCGTGGTCGCGCGGGGCCGCCCCGCGGGAGCGGCCGCACAGCGCTGGCCAGCGTGGAGGAGCCCGTCGGCGCCCCTCGGTCCAGGCAAGAGGGAGCGATGTCGAGAGCGGCGGCGTCGAGATGCGGTGGGCGTCGAGAGGCCGTGCTCCGCTTACTTGCCTTGGGCGCGCTGGAGGAGTTTGATGCGTACTGGACCTTCGCTCCGGGGCCGCCGTCGCGATAGAGCCGCACCGATCCGAAGGAGACCTATGATGCGCATCTGGACCCTGGTGGGCTGCACGGCTCTCCTGTTGAGCGGCGCTCTGACGACGTTCGTCCCGGCTTGTTCTTCAGACAAGGTCGAATCGGGAGGGACGAGCGGTGGGACGTCCGCCGGAGGAACGGGCGGCGCTGGTGGTGCCGGCAACGATGGGTCGTGCCCTCCGCCAGCCCGGCCGCCCGTGCCCGGCGCCGAGTGCGCTCCCGTCGGCAGTCGCTGTTCCTCGAGTGGCGAGGATTCAGCCGATTACCTTTGTACGTCCGATCGGATCTGGACGCGGAGGGATTATGCTCCCGTGGTCGGAGGAGCGGCAGGCGTGGGCGAGGTGCCCGAGGGGACCCGCCGCGTGGACTGCTCGGCCTCGAGCGTTGATGGTGAATGTCAGAGTGAGCCACAGTGCGCCACGGACTGTTGTGACGGGGCGGGAACGGACGGCGCCATTCCTGCTTGCGGCGAGGTGTGCTGTAGGGAGCGTCGCTGCGCTGAGATTCCACCCGACCACTGCCCGTCGGGACGATGTCAGCTCGTGAACGGTTGCGACGACGAGCTGCGCTGCGTTCCCGTCTACCCTGGTCCGCTGCCAGAATGCGGAAAGGTCACCGCGACGAACCCGAAGCTCGCTTGTTGCCAAGGACTCACACGGCGCTGCGGTCGGCTCTCGTCTGACGGAACCTGCGACCACGCGTATGGAATGGGCGCGGGGAACGCAGCCATCTGCATCGCGTGCGGTGACGGCACCTGCGAGGACGTCGAGAATCCCTGCAACTGCCCCGAGGATTGTGGCGAGCCGGAGTGAGGGGGCGGAAGCCCAAACCCGAGATCGGCGGGCGTCCTGGTCCGTTGAGATACCGGCGATGGCAGAGCCACTCTGGTTGCTGCACCGCTCCGTCGGAGCGACGTCTCGCTCAGCCCGTCGGCACCGACTCGTGAGCGTGCGCGGACCCCGCCATCTAATGCTTTGGGGGGCCCTCGGGTCCGCGGGACACGGTTGTCCGGAGCGCGCGCAGCGGCTCTTGGCGGCCGCGCGTCGTGTGCGGACGTCGCGCGCCGGGGCGGCTCAGCGCTTGCGGGGGTAGGCGCGGAGGAAGGTGCGGACGCCGCGGCGGACGTTCTCTTCGATGAGCTCGGGTGAGACCTCTTGGCGGACCGCGAGCTGGAGCTCCTTGAAGAGATCGCCGAGGCACAGGGCGGTGAAGTTCACGGCGGCGTCGGCGGGGTCGTCGATTTCCAGCCAGCCCTGGGCGCTGGCGCGCTCGAAGAAGTGCGTCATGCGCGCGCGGCCCGCGCGCAGGCCGCAGTCGTAGAGGGCCTGGCCTAGCTCCGGGAAGCGCCCGGCTTCGCCGATCGCGACTCGATGACGGAGGACGTTGCTCGGGGAACACACGAGGCGGAGCAGCTCCGCGCCGATCTGGTGCAGGTCCGACTCGATGTCCCCCGTGGGCGCCTCGAGGAGGCCGTGGAATGTTTCGCGGAGGGCCTCGGTTTCGGCGCTGTGGGCCGAGAAGAAGAGCGCCTCTTTGCTCCCGAAGTGGTTGTAGATCGTCGCCTTGGACACCCGCGCCTTGGCGGCGATCGCGTCCACGCTGGCGCGCTCGTAGCCCACCTCTCGGAACAGCGCCTTCGCTCCCCCCAGGATCTGCTGGCGCTTGGCTGGAGAGAGCTCCGATGATTTGGGACCCGGGGCGGCCATCGTTTCTCCTGAACGCAAGGAGGGTAGGGGCGCGAAACTGAACCGTCCAGTCTTGACGCCCCCGGGGCCGTTCCGTAGGTTTCCGCGACCTTCGCGACGGACGTCGGCGGGAGTTCCAGTGAAAGCAGAAGACTCAACGATCGTACGCCCAGCGCGGGGTGCGCGGCGCCAGCCTGCTCGGGGCTGGGGCCTCCCGACCGCCAGCCTCTGGGGGCCCATCCTCGGGGGCCCCATCCTCGGGGGAGCCAGCCTCGTGGCTCCGCTGATCCTGGTGTCGGGGCTGATCCTGGTGTCGGGATGTGATCGGGAGAGCGCCGTCCAGACGGCGTCTGGTCCCGTCGAGGTGGGCGTGATGACCGTGCAGCCCGAGCGCGTGACTCTCCATCGGGAGCTCCCGGGGCGCACCAGCCCATTGCGGGTGGCGGAGGTCCGCGCGCGCGTCGACGGCATCGTCCTCGAGCGGCGCTTCGAGGAGGGCAGCGACGTGGCCGAGGGGGAGCTCCTCTACCGCATCGATCCCAAGCCCTACCAAGCCACCTTGGCGAGCGCGAAGGCGAGCTTGGCGCGGGCCCAGGCCAGCGTGCAGTCGAGCAAGCTCCTCGCCGAGCGCTACGCGGGGCTCCTGGAGGATCGCGCGGTGAGCCAGCAGGAGCACGACAACGCAGCGGCGGCTTACCAGGCGGCGCTCGCCGACGTCGCCGCCGGTAAAGCGTCGGTGCAGGCCGCGGAGATCGATCTCGGGTACACGCGGGTGACGTCGCCCATCGCCGGGCGGATCGGTCGCGCCGAGGTCACCGAGGGCGCTTACGCCCAGCGGGCGCAGGCCACGCTGCTCGCCACGGTGCAGCAGCTCGATCCGATGTACGTGGACCTGACCCAGGCCAGCGCGGAGCTCCTGCGGCTGCGCGCGCAGTGGGAGAGCGGCGCGCTCGTCCCCTCCGGTGAGGGCGCCAAGGTCCACCTCGTCCTCGAGGACGGGACGGTCTACGGAGAAGAGGGCGTCTTGCAGTTCTCCGACGTCACGGTGAACCCGACGACCGGGTCCATCACCCTGCGGGCCCTCTTCCCCAACCCCGACAAGAGGCTCCTGCCCGGGATGTTCGTCCGAGCCCGGCTGGAGGAGGGCACCCACCCCGAGGCGCTCCTCGTCCCGCAGCGGGGTCTGCGGCGCGACGCCCAGGGACGTGCCAGCGTGTGGGTGGTCGGCGCGGACGAGCGGGTGGAGGTGCGCCCGGTGACGGCGCCGCGCTCCATCGGAGACAAATGGCTGATCACCGAGGGCCTCGCCCCCGGGGATCGGGTGATCGTCGAGGGCTTACAGAAGGTCCGTCCTGGGAGCGAGATCACCGTCGTCCCGGGAGCTCAGGCCGCCCGCTGAATCAGCAGCTCGCAACCCGAGGGATCCGTCGTGGCAAAGTTCTTCATCGATCGTCCCATCTTCGCGTGGGTGATCGCGATCCTGATCATGCTCGCGGGAGCGCTCGCCGTCGTGCAGCTCCCGGTGGCGCAGTATCCGGCCATCGCGCCGCCGGCGATCGGCATCCGGGCGACGTATCCGGGGGCGGACGCCCAGACCCTGGAGAACACGGTCACCCAGGTGATCGAGCAGCGGCTCAATGGCATCGACGGGCTCCGCTACTTCACCGCGGAGAGCAACAGCGCCGGGACGGTGAGCATCAACCTGACCTTCGACGAAGGGGTCGACCCGGACATCGCCCAGGTGCAGGTGCAGAACAAGCTCGCCGCGGCGGAGCCGCTCTTGCCCGAGGAGGTGAAGCGGCAGGGGTTGGTGGTCGCGAAGACGGCGCGCAACTTCCTGCAGATCTTCGACTTCATCTCCGAGGACGGGAGCATGACGCGGGTCGACATCGCCGACTACGTCGCCTCGAACATCCTCGATCAGATCGCGCGGGTCCCCGGCGTGGGCGAGTCGCAGCTCTTCGGCGCTCCCTACGCGATGCGCATCTGGCTGGATCCTGACAAGCTCACGGCCTTCGGCCTCACCCCGGGTGACGTAGCTGGCGCGATCCGCGAGCAGAACACGCAGATCTCCGCGGGGCAGCTCGGCGGGCTGCCCGCGGTGGAGGGCACGGCCTTCAACGCCACCATCACCGCGCAGAGCCGCCTCACGACCGAGGAGGAGTTCCGCAACATCCTCTTGCGCGTCCAGAAGGACGGCTCGCAGGTGCGCCTCAGCGACGTGGCGCGGGTGCAGCTCACCGGCGAGAACTTCGACACCGACTCCTTCCACAACGGCATGCCGTCTGCCTCCATCGGGGTGCGGCTGGCTGCGGGCGCCAACGCGCTCGAGACGGCGGACGGGACGCGGGCCGCCCTCGACGAGATGTCGGAGTTCTTCCCGCCGGGGCTCGCCTACCGGACCTCCCTCGACACCACGCCCTTCGTGCGGCTGTCGATCCGCAGCGTCGTCATGACCTTGTTCGAGGCCATCGGCCTCGTCTTCCTGGTCATGTTCCTCTTCTTGCAGAACTTCCGCGCGACGCTGATCCCGACGATCGCCGCCCCGGTGGTCCTGCTCGGGGTGTTCGGGATCCTCGCCATGGCGGGGTTCACCATCAACACCCTCACCCTGTTCGGGATGGTGCTGGCCATCGGCTTGCTCGTCGACGACGCCATCGTCGTGGTGGAGAACGTCGAGCGGGTGATGGAGGAGGAGGGCCTCTCGCCCAAGGAGGCGACCAAGCGCTCCATGGGGCAGATCACCTCCGCCCTGTTCGGGCTCACCACCGTGATCGCGGCGGTGTACGTCCCGATGGCGTTCTTCGGCGGCTCCGTCGGCGTCATCTACCGACAGTTCTCCATCACCATCGTCTCCGCGATGGCGCTGTCCCTGTTGGTGGCCCTCACCCTCTCGCCCGCCCTCTGCGCCACCCTCCTGAAGCCCCACACCCCGGGCAGCAAGAAGCGCAGGTTCTTCCGCTGGTTCAACCGGGTCTACGATCGCGGGCAGGCGGGCTATCAAGGGATCTTGGAGAGGCTCCTGCGGCGGCGGGGGCGATCCATGGTCGCCTACCTGGCGCTCGTGGTGATGATGGGGGTCCTCTTCGTGCGGCTGCCCTCTGCCTTCCTCCCCGACGAGGATCAGGGGCAGCTCCTCGCCATGGTCAGCATGCCTCCGGGCACGCCGCTGGAGCGGACCAAGGAGGTGATGAGCCACATCACCGAGCATCTCCTCGAAGAGGAGGAGGGCGCGGTCCAGTCGGTGACCGCCATCTCCGGCTTCAACTTCGGCGGTCGCGCCCAGAACAACGGCATCGCCTTCATCCGGCTGAAGCCGTGGGACGAGCGCAAAGATCCCGAGCTGCGCGCGCAGGTCGTCGCGGCGCGGACGTCCGACGCCTTCGCGGCCATCAAGGAGGCCTCGGCCTTCGTGGTCACGCCGCCCGCCGTGTCGGAGCTCGGCATCGCCTCGGGCTTCGAGCTCCAGCTGCGGGATCGCGCGGGCCACGGGCACGACGCGTTGCTCGAGGTGCGCGACCAGCTCCTCGAGGCGGCGGGGAGAAATCCGGCGGTGGCGCGCGTCCGACCTACCGGGTTGGACGACACGACGCAGTACAAGATCGACGTGGATCAGGAGAAGGCCGCGGCCCTCGGCCTGTCCCTCGACGCGGTGAACCAGACGCTCGCCATCGCTTGGGGTGGCGCGTACGTGAACGACTTCGTCGATCGCGGCCGGGTCAAGAAGGTCTTCCTCCAAGCGGACGCGCCGTTCCGCCAGGGACCGGAGGATTTCGAGCGCTGGTACGTCCGCAACGGGGCTGCCTCGATGGTGCCGTACTCCTCCTTCGCGACGGGCAGCTGGACCTATGGCTCGCCGCGGCTCGAGCGCTTCAACGGGCTCCCCTCGGTGCAGATCGAGGGGGCGGCCGCCGCGGGCTACAGCTCGGGAGACGCCATGGGCGCCATGGAGGAGCTGGCGCGCGATCTGCCCGCGGGCTTCGGCATCGAGTGGTCGGGGATGTCCTACGAAGAGCGGCTCGCTGGCGCCCAGGCGCCGGCGCTGTACAGCCTCTCGCTGCTCGTCATCTTCCTGTGCCTGGCGGCGCTCTACGAGAGCTGGTCGGTGCCCTTCTCCGTGATGCTGGTCGTCCCCCTCGGCGTCGTCGGCGCGCTGGGGTTCGCCTTCCTGTTCGGCTTGAACAACGACGTGTACTTCCAGGTGGGGCTGCTGACGACCATCGGGCTCTCGGCGAAGAACGCCATCCTCATCGTGGAGTTCGCGCGAGATCTCCATGCCCAGGGCATGGGGCTCGTCGAGGCCGCGCTGGAGGGCGCGCGGATGCGCCTGCGCCCGATCCTGATGACGTCGCTGGCCTTCATCCTGGGCGTGCTCCCTCTGGCGACGTCGAGCGGGGCGGGCGCCGGAGGGCAGAACGCCATCGGGCTCGCGGTGATCGGCGGCATGTTGTCGGGCACCTTCCTCGCGGTGCTGATGGTGCCCATCTTCTTCGTCGTGGTCCTCGGGGTGTTCGGGAGGCGGGCGCGGGCGACGACGCCCGAGGCGCTCGCGGGAGGTGAGGTCCGTGTTTGAGCCGAGCATGCGACACAGCGCGCGGCTGGTCGTCGCTGCAGCCTTCGGGCTCGGCTGGGCGGGCTGCACGCTGGCGCCGAGCTACTCGCGCCCCGACCCCGCCGTGGCCGAGAGCTTTCCGGGCGGCGACGGGGTGGAGGGCGTCAGCGGGGCGGACCTCGGCTGGCGTGAGGTGTTCCAGGACGCTCACCTCCAGGCCTTGGTGGAGCGAGCGCTGGAGAACAACCGGGATCTGGTGGTCGCGGCGCTCAACGTCGAGCGCTTTCAGGCGCTGTACCGGATCGAGCGAGCCCCGCTGATGCCCGCCGTCGGGGTCGACGGCTCCGCTACGTATCAGCAGCTCCCCGCGGCCCTCCCCGCCAGCCGCTTCGCGCCCAAGCAGCAGTACGCCGTGAACCTCGGGGTCTCCGCGTGGGAGCTCGACTTCTTCGGTCGCATCCGCTCGTTGAGCGAGGCCGCCCTGGAGCGCTACTTCGCTACCCAGGAGGCCCAGCGCAACGTGCACCTCTCCTTAGTGAGCCAGGTGGCGATCGCCTATTTCCAGGAGCGAGCCTTCGCCGAGCAGCTCGAGCTCGCCGAGAGGACGATGGAGCTCGTCAACGAGTCGTATCGGATCACGAACCGATCCTTCGAGGCGGGGATCGCCTCGGACCTGGACCTGCGCACGGCGGAGAGCCAGGTGGAGGGCACCCGCTTCAACCTCGCGCTCTACGAGCAGCGCCACGCCCAGGCGGTCAACGGCGTCGTCCTGCTGCTGGGCGCCTCGCTGCCGGAGGGTCTGCCGGGGCCGCCGCCCCTCGCGGAGGCCGCGGTCGAGACGAACCTGCCCCCAGGGCTCCCCTCCGATCTGCTCCAGCGCCGCCCGGACATCCTGGCGGCGGAGCACGAGCTCCGCGCGGCGAACGCCTCCATCGGCGCGGCGCGGGCGGCGTTCTTTCCTGCGGTGACCCTCACGGGCGCCGCGGGCTTCGCCAGCCTCGAGCTCGGGCAGCTCTTCTCCAGCGACAGCGTGGCCTGGAACTTCACCCCCAGGATTCACGTCCCCATCTTCCAGGGGGGGCGGCTGCGCGCCAGCCTCGACGCGGCCGAGATCTCCAAGGCGATCGAGGTCGCCAAGTACCAGCAGACCATCCAGGCCGCCTTCCGAGAGGTCGCCGACGCATTGCTCGCGCGGGAGGCCATCGAGCAGCGCCTCGAGGCCCAGACGGCCCGCATCGCGGCGAACGAGAAGCGCTACCAGCTCGCTGAGCGCCGCTACCGCGCCGGGGTCGACAGCTACGTGACCCTCCTCACGGCGCAGCAGGATCTCTACGCCTCGCAGCAGCTGCTCATCGACGTGCACGCGGATCGCCTCGCCAACGTGGCCGCCCTCTACCGCGCCCTGGGCGGCGGCTGGTACGAGACGGCCGCGGACGCCGAGCAAGCCGCGGAGGCCGCGGAGGCCGACTGAGCGACGCGATCCATGCAAACGATGCATGAGTCGACGAGGATTCATGCAATCGATGCATGGATCGACGCGGAATCATGCAATCCGCTGAAGCTCTCGTGTGACGGTGGCACGCGCGAAAACATTTCCCCGTGAGCCGTTCATCGGTAGAGAGGTCGTATGCCTCGCACTGCCCCCGCGCCGAACATGGTCGCGATCCCTGGCATGAATCCTGGGACCTTCGTAGCGGGCGGCGGGGGTGATGGGGGCGGGGGCAGCGGCGGGAAGGGTGGAGGGCGCGGCGGAGGCGGCGCCGGCAACGGGAGCCGCGGACGCGAAGGCACGAGCGGAGGCGGCAAAGGAGCGCCCGATCCAAGTCGATATCCGGTGTGTGGGAGCAAGTCACATCCGGTCGACGTGGTCACCGGGCGGGCCTACACGCACCCGATCGAAGATTTCTCTCTCGGGGGACCGTTGCCGCTGGTGTTCCGGCGGGTGTGCAGCTCGAAGATCTACAATCGGGACCTGGGGCTCGGGCCGAGCTGGGCGCACACCCTCGGGTGGCGGCTGAAGGTCGACCGACGCGCGGTGCGCGTCTTCACGGACCAGGGCACCGTCCTCGACATGCCCATCCCGCGCCCTGGCGAGACGGTCACGGGGCCCTGGGGTTGGCGGCTGCGTCGAGACGGCGATCGGCAGTGGTCTCTCGACACCGACGAGGCCGGCCTCTGGCGGCATTTTCATGCCGTCGATGGCGAGCTGCCCTGGTGCTTCCTCACCGCGATCGAGGACCGGAACCACAATCGCATCGAGCTCAGCTACCATCAGCAACAGCTCACGACCGTCCAGGACAGCGCCGGGCGCCTCATTCAGGTGCGGTGCGATGCGCAGGGTCGGATCGAGTCGATGACCGCCGTCGTCGAGGGTACGGCGTACCCGCTCGTCAGCTATCGCTACGATGACCGGGGCTGCCTCGTCGAGGTCATCGACGCGGATGGGTTCGCGAGTCGCTACGAGTACGACGAGCGCGGACGCATGATCCGGGACACCGATCACAGCGGGTTGGCGTTCCACTTCGTCTACGATCAGAGCGGCCGCTGTGTGGAGTCCTGGGGTGCCTACCCGGGGCGCAAGGACCCGAGCTTGGTGGACGACGTCCCGGACGTCTTGGCGGACGGCGAGACGCCCGCCAAGGGCGTGCATCATTGCGTATTCGACTATTGGCCCGACGGGGGCTCTCAGGTCTGCGACTCCACCACTTCGAGCCTGTTCGAGGGGAACGCCCGCGGCACCGTCGAGCAGTGGTGTGACGGCCCGAACGTCTGGAACTATTCCTACGACGACGAGGGGTTCCTCATACGGCAGGAAGATCCCATCGGCGCGATCACTCAGTTCGAGCGGGACGAGCGGGGGCGCCTGCTGGCCGTCACCGATCCCTTGGGACGCCGCACGCAGGTCCGGCGAGACGCATCGGGCTTGCCCGTCCACGTGGTGGATCCGGAAGGCGCCGAGACGCGCGTGTCGCGGGATTTACGCGGCAACATCGAGACCATCCAGGACGCCGCGGAGGGGCTCACCAGTTTCCGCCGCGATGAGCGGGGCCTCATCGTCGAAGTCCGCCACGCCAATGGGGGCGCCTCCAACTTCACCTATGACGCCGCGGGCGATCTGGTCTCGCGCCGGGACCCGAGCGGCGCCGAGTGGCGCTACGCGTACGACGCCTTCGGGCGACGCACCGCGGTGATCGATCCCCTCGGTGCGGAGACGCGGTACCGCTACTCGGCTCGCGGCGATCTGGTCGAGCTCTGGGACGCCACCGGCGGCGTGACCCGCTACAGCTACGATGGGGAGCGCCGTGTCACGGAGGTCGTCGACCAGGGAGGGCGGGCCACGCGCTTCGAGTGGGGCGGATACCATCGCCTGTGCGCCCGCACCGACGCGAACGGCAACACGGTGCAGCTCGGCTACAACCGGGAGGGCGAGCTCGTCCAGGTCGTGAACGAACAAGGGCAGGTGCATCGGTTCGAGTACGATCTCACCGGGCGCCTCATCGGCGAGCAGACATTCGACGGGCGCAGGCTCGACTATCGACTGGATGAATGTGGGCGACCCGTGAGGCTCTCCTCTCCGTGCAGCCCTCAGGCCGTCGAATACGAGTACGATCTCGCGGGCCAGCTGATCCGCCGGATTTTCCCCGAAGATGCGCCGGAAGAGTTTTCCTACGACGGCAGGGGCGCGCTCGTCTCAGCCAAGAACGGTGCCGGGGAGTTTCGCTTCGAGCGAGACGTCGTCGGGCGGGTGGTACGGGAAGTCCAAGTGCTCGCGCCGGATCTCCTCGACCCGGAGCTGGGTGACGCGGAGCTGACCCTCACGGCTACCTACGATGCCCTCGGCAACCGCAAGAGTCGGGAAACCTCGCTGGGGCACAGCGAGGTGATCGAACGGGATCTGAGCGGCCGCCGCACGCGCACCGTGTTGGATGGCGCCGTCGAGCTCTCGCACCAGAGCGATCTCTTGGGGCGCGAAATCGTCCGGGAGCTCCCCGGGGGCTCCGCGCTGCAGAGCGAGTTCGATGCGCTGGGGCGCCTGACGGCGCGGCGCATCCAGGCCCCGGGCCACGCTCTGGCGCGCGCGGCGGGGGAGCCGGAGTGGCTCACGGACCCGGGCACGCTCACCTACGGCAAGCGCTACGAGTACGATCGCTCGAGCGAGCTGGTGGCGGTCTGGGATCGTCATCGGGGGCCCACCCGCTACGAGTACGACCGCGTCGGGCAGCTGCTCGCGTCGCTCCCGAGCAACGACAACACCAACGCGACGGCGAGCGGCGCGCCGCCTGCATCCGCCCCGGCGCCCACACCCGCGTCCGAGGAGCGCTTCAGCTACGACGACGCCGGCAACCTCTACGACGCCGCGGGGCGCGAGTACGACGCAGGCAACCAGCTACTGCGTCGCGGCAACGCGGAGTATCGATGGAACGCGGACGGCCAGCTCTGGGAGAAGCACCGCCACACGACGTCCGGCGTCGAGGTGACCCGCTACCTCTGGAACGACGCGGGCCAACTGCGCTCGGTGGAGCTCCCCGATGGTCGCACGGTGAGCTTCGCCTACGACCCCTTCGCGCGGCGCGTGCACAAGCGGGTGGAGGCGCCTCCGGACTTCGAGGGGCGTCGCGCCGTGCAAACGGCGACGCGCTTCTTCTGGGACGGCCAGCGGCTCGTCCATGAGCTCACGCGGCGCAAGCATCCCGACCACGCCGGTGTCGCGCCTCGAATCGCCGCGGCGACCGTCGCACAGGACGACCCCTTCGCCGGTGTCGCGCTTCCTGCCCCGGCCCAGTCGCCCGCAGAGGCCACGGCGCCGGCAGCCTCCAAAACGGAGCTGCGCACGTATTGCCACGAGGACGGCTCCTACGCGCTGGTGGCGGGCAAGCTCCCGGACGGTCGCTGGGCGTTCTACGTCAACGACGCGGTCGGCACGCCCGAAGCGCTGGTCGCGGCCGACGGCACCGTACTGAGCACGCTCGAGCGCCACGCCTGGCGGATGGAAGGAGCCGGCGGCCTCACGCCCTTCCGCTTCCCGGGGCAGTACGAGGACGAGGAGACCGGCCTCTGCTACAACCGGTATCGGTACTACGACCCCGAGCTAGGGAGGTTCATCAGCGCGGATCCGGTGGGTCTGCGGGGCGGCACGAACGTCTTTTCCTACGCGCCGAATGCGCTGGGGTGGAGCGACCCGCTGGGGTTGACGGGGGAGCAAGGGCCGCGGGAGTGTCTGGCTTGGAACGAGGCTTCGGCTAAGCATGCCCTAGATCGCCACAGTCCGCACCGTCCGGCGGGTGACGACGGAAAAGGAACGGAGTTCCCTAGCTCGTGGTCAGAAAGCGAGTACCTCACAGCAGTCGAGCAGAAAGCCAACGACCCGAATACAACATGGACGCCCGTGCCTGCCGAGCGGGGTGGTGTTGGCCGCACGGCCTTCGAGCCCATCACAATCAACGGGGAGACCCGGCGCATATTCATTGTGGCTGAGGTTCCTGATCCGAACATTCCAGGGACAGGCCCGGGGGTGCTCACAAGCGCGTTCCCGCGTCATAAGAACCGATGAGACAGGGTGATACGATGGATACGACGGGCGGGGTAGAGTGCCCCAATTGCGGCAGTACTCTGGAACGCACCGCTCTTGTTTGCCAACGGTGCGGGGAAACAACGACGACGCCTGGCGGCGGGACTCCGCGGTTCACGGAAACCGCGCGCAATACTGGTGTCTGGCTAGGCGGACTACTCAATCTGCACCCCTCTCCCGGCGAACGAGTGAAGTTCGTTGGGCGTTGCCCTGCGGGCGCCTTCGCCTTAGACGCACATGGAGAAGTCGTATGGGTGCTTGACTGGGGCTACGTCGGAGAGTTTACCTTGAGAGATAAGGAACTCTGGATCGATGGTCGACGTATAGACCTCGAAACAGGGACGCTCGCGGGTGCTTCTGCGCCGTAGCTGCTCAGCGAAGCCCCCTGGGTCAGACGGCCGGTGGAAACTTGGACCGGCGTGCGACCGGAGCGCCTCTTTAAGCAGGTACGGGGTGACCGAGATGCCTGAAGCCCTTCGTCCCCCATGGGGAGCTGCTACCGTTGATGATGTGCGTGCGGCCGGTTTTGACGTCCTTCCAGACCCGACCCGGAAATTTCCAAACCACGGGCGGCTGGTTCATCCGGATGGAGCCTCCGGATTCACAAACGACAATCTGGAGAAGCTTTCGTCGGTTCTCCGAAACGAGCGGGGGAGGACATGTTAGCCGGCTGTTACTGTTCCCGCGCAGGCCTGAAGGTGGCCCCAAGGGCAGATCCGCTCACGCGGCGTGATGGGTTCGCGAAGGACGCGGGGTCGATGGTCGTCGTCGAGATCTGGGCCGAGATCAGCGACTTCAGATAGGTGCTGCGGGCGGAGGCGGCGCATCGACACGGGGTCGGCCCGACAAAAGGG
>JAEWOQ010000397.1 GCA_023460875.1 Pseudomonadota bacterium | reverse complement strand
CGTGGACACGATCGGCTTCGCCTTGTCCCTCTCCTTGGCGGCGGCCGGATCCGCGCTTTGGAGACCGAGCACACCTCGTTGCACCAGGGCCTTCAGCTCCGGGTTGGTGAGCAGGGCGTCCCGGGCCTTCTCACGGCCCTGCCCGATGCTCTTGCCGCCGAAGGACAGGTGAGCGCCGCTCTTGCTGAGCACCCCTTCCATCACCGCGAGGTCGAGCAGCTCGCCGATGGCGTCGATGCCAGTGCCCCAGCGGATGTCGAACTCCGCCTCCTGGAAGGGCGGCGCGCACTTGTTCTTGACGACCTTCACGCGGGTGCGGTTGCCGATCACCGTGTCTCCGCTCGTCACCTTGCCGATGCGACGGACGTCGAGGCGCACGCTGGCGAAGAAGCGCAGCGCGTGGCCGCCGGTGGTCGTCTCTGGGTTGCCGAACACCACCCCGATGCGCTGGCGCAGCTGGTTGATGAAGATGACCGTCGTCTGAGTCCGGCTGGCCTCCGCCGTGATCTTGCGCACGCCGCGGCTCATCAACCGAGCGTGCAGCCCCATGTGCTGGTCTCCCATTTCGCCGTCGATCTCCGCCTTGGGGACCAGCGCCGCGACGGAGTCGACGACGATGAGGTCCACGGCGCCCGACTCGACGAGCGCTACGGCGATGTCGAGCCCCTGCTCGCCGCAGTCTGGCTGGGAGACGAGCAGCCGCTCGAGGTCCACGCCGAGGGCGCGGGCATAGCTCGCGTCGAAGGCGTGCTCCGCGTCGATGAAGGCGGCGGTGCCGCCCCGCGCTTGCACCTCGGCGATGGCGTGGAGGGTGAGGGTCGTCTTGCCGCTCGACTCGGGGCCAAAGACCTCCGTGATCCGTCCGCGGGGATAGCCGCCGACGCCGAGGGCTCGGTCGAGCGCCAGCGAGCCCGTGGGCACCACGTCCGGGGGCGCGGTCGCCTGCTGACCGAGGCGCAGGATCGCGCCGTCCCCGATCGTTTTGTTGATCTTGAGGGCGAGCTCGTCGATGCGGGCGATGCCCGAGGCGTCGTTGCTCTTGTCGTTCCGGGTCTTGCTCGTGGGTTCGTTCTTCATGGGGTTCTCCTGTCTTTGGTGTCTGGAAGCTCGAGCGCGTCGGGCGACGTATCCTGGGGTGGCGGTCGCTGCGCGCGGGAGGCCGTAGGCAGGGGGAGAGCCGAGCTGTTCTGCGCGGGGCTGCGTCGAGCTCGGCGCGTGGGGCTGGGCGCCTCGGGCTGCCGTGCGTCGGGGAACAGCGCGCTCACGGCTCGCCGCTGGGGAGCTGCGCACCGGGGAGCTGCGCGCGGTCGAGCAAGCGGCAGCGCACCGCTTCGCTCACGTGCAGGCTCTCGACGCGCTCGGCGCCTTCGAGATCGGCGATCGTCCGCGCCACCCGCAGGATGCGCACGTAGGCCCGGGCGCTGAGACCCATCGCCTCGACCGCCGCGCTCAGCAGCCGCTCTCCGTCGGGCGCGGGGCGCCCCACCTGCCGCAGCTCCCCCAAGGTGAGGCGCGCGTTGCTGTTGGCCTGCACGAGACCCCGCGCCATGCGGCGTCGTTGCACCGCCCGCGCTCGCAGCACGCGCTCCCTTAGACGCCCGGCTTCCACACGCGCCCGCTCCGGCGAGGGGCCGTCGCTGTTCAGGGCGCCCACGTCGACCGGGGGGACGTGCACGTGCAGGTCCATGCGATCCAACAGAGGCCCCGAGAGGCGCCCCAGGTAGCGGCGCCGCTCGTGGGCCGTGCACTCGCAGGAGCGGCGCGGGTTCGCCCAGTTGCCGCAGGGGCACGGGTTCATCGCCGCCACCACCAGCGGCCGCGCGGGGAAGGTGGCGCGCGCCTGGGCCCGCGCGATGCGCACGCAGCCCTCCTCCAAGGGCTGACGCAGGCACTCGAGCACGCTGCGCCGGAACTCGGTGAGCTCGTCGAGGAAGAGCACGCCGTTGTGCGCCAGGCTGACCTCTCCGGGGCGCGGATGGGAGCCTCCGCCCACGAGGCCCGGTGTGCTCACGGTGTGATGGGGCGCGCGGAACGGCGGCGCGTCGACGACGCCGCGCGCCGGATCGATCAGGCCGGCGACGCTGTGGATGGCGGTCGTCTCGAGGGCCGTCTCCCAGTCGAGGGGAGGCAACAGCGCCGGCAGGCAACGAGCCAGCAGCGTCTTGCCCGAGCCCGGCGGCCCCGTCAGGATCAGGTTGTGCTCACCGGCGGCCGCGATCTCGAGGGCGCGCTTGGCGGAGGCTTGCCCCCGGATCTCGGAGATCTCCGCGAGGGGTCGGGCGCTGGGCGCGAAGGAACCGGGAGGGACGAACGGGAGCGGCGCTCCTCCTGTGAAATGGGCCACGACCTCGTCGAGGGTGGCCGCCGAGAAGACCTGTAGGTCCAGAGCAAAGCCCGCCTCCGCGGCGTTGCCCCGCGGCACGATCGCCCGGCGCAGCCCCGCGCGTCGCGCGCCCTCGAGGAGCGGCAGCACCCCGCGCACGGGGCGCACCACGCCGTCGATGGAGAGCTCGCCGGCGACGACGAAGCCCTCGAGGCTCTCCGGCGGCACCCGCCCGACGGCGCCGAGGATCGCGACGGCGATGGCCAGGTCGAGGCCGGCGCCGCTCTTGCGCAGGTCCGCTGGGGCGAGGCTCACCGTGAGCGCGTACTCGTCCACGGCGACCCCGAGCCGCGCCAGCGCGCTCGCGGTGCGCACCCTCGACTCGCGCACGGCGGCCTCCGCGAGCCCGACCAGCTGAAAGCTCGAAGGACCGCGTCGGCTCGCCACCTCGACGTGGATCGGCGTCGACTCCAAGCCGCACAGGGAGAACGCTCGCACCGTGCACAGGCCTAGGTGCTGCCCGGTGATGGCAATGGGAGAGGTCTGCATGTCCCTCCACTGAGCACGAGCCGTGCCGAGGCGATCACCGCAGGAAAGGGCTGGAGCGAGGGAAGACGGCCGCCGGCGGCCACGGCGGGGGACAGTGGCGGTCAACAGTGGCGTCGGTGCGCGCCGGGCCTGCTCGAGGTGGGCTGCCCCTGTTGGGTTTCAGCGGGTCGCCTCTTGTGCGATAGGCCTTTGATTTTGACCGCTTGCGGCCGCCGGGTCAGAATTGGTTCAACCAGGCGTCTTTTAGCGGCCCTGCACTGGAGCTGCTTCATGTCCTCCCCCGACAACGGAAATCACAACATCGCCGCCACGGTCTTCCATGACCTGCGCCGGCAAATTCTGAGCGGTCAGCTCGCGCCGGGGGAGCGCCTGCCTGGGGAGCGCGAGCTCGCCGCCACCTACGGCACGAACCGCAACACGCTGCGCGAGGCGGTGCGGCGGCTCGAGCAGACGCGCCTGGTGACCGTGCGCCACGGGCAGGGGGTCACAGTGGCCAACTACCGCCGCTCCGGCACGATGGACCTGCTCTCGCCGCTGCTCGAGGTCTCCACGAACCTCGGGGAGGTCGCGCACATCCTCCAGGACATCTTGCCCGCTCGGGTCCTGGTGCTGGAGTTCGCGGCGCGCTTGGCGGTGCAGCGCGCGGACAAGTCGGACATCGAGCGGATCCGAGACATCACGGACCTGCTGGTCTCCGCCTTCGAGGGGCAGGATCCGACCGTGATGGCGCATGGGTTTCAGCGGTGGCTCGACGCGCTCATCGACGCGGGCCACTCCGTGGCGATCCGCTGGATCGCCAACCCGTTCCTCGAGGCGTACCGCGACGTCCTGGATCGGGTCCCCGTGCTCTGGGTGATGGACGCCAGCTTCCCGAGCCATCTGCGTGAGTTCCTGAAAGCGCTCGAGGACGGGAATGAAGAGGCCACCGTCGCTGCTGTAAGGACCTACTACAACAACATCGATGAAGCGGTGCTGCGTACGCTCGCGGAGCTCCGCGCCTCGTCGCGAACCTAACCATCAAAGGCCAGTCGGCCCGAGGCGTCTCATGTCTGCG
>JAEWOQ010000396.1 GCA_023460875.1 Pseudomonadota bacterium | reverse complement strand
GGCGTCCGTGGGGCCGCTCCGCCTGCACCAGGCGGGACGACATCATCGGCGAGAGGGTCAGCGCCACGACGCCGGAGATGAGCACGGCGCCCGCGAGGGTGAACGCGAACTCCCGGAAGAGCGCGCCCGTGAGGCCGCCCTGAAAGCCGATGGGGGCGTAGACCGCCGCCAGGGTGAACGTCATGGCGATGACGGGCCCGATGAGCTCCCGCGCGCCCACGAGGGCAGCGTCGAGGGGGGCGCGCCCCTCTCGCACGTTGCGCTCCACGTTCTCGACCACGACGATGGCGTCGTCGACGACCAGGCCGACCGACAGCACGATCGCGAGGAGGGTCAGCAGGTTGATGGTGAAGCCGAAGACCTGCATCAAGAACACGGCGCCGATCAGCGACAGGGGGATGGCGACGACCGGCACGAAGGCCGTGCGCAGCGAGCCCAAGAACAGGAAGATCACGACCATGACGATGAGCACCGTCTCGGCCAAGGTGCGGACGACCTCCTGCACCGCGTTGTCGATGTACACGGTGGAGTCGAAGGCGATCGCCGCGCGCATGCCCGTGGGGAGATCGGCCTGGATCGTCTCCAGCTCTCGGCGGACGCCCGCGATGACGTCGAGGGAGTTGGCGTTGGGCAGCACCCACACGCCCATGAACACCTCCTTCTGGCCGGCGAAGCGGACGTCCTGCTCGTAGGTGTCCGCCCCCAGGACGACGTCGGCGATGTCCTCGAGGCGCACCAGGGTGTCGTCTTGTCGATGGATGACGAGGCGCCGGAACTGCTCGACCGTGTGGAGATCCGTGTTGGTCGTCAGGTTGAGCTGGACCAGGTGCCCCTTGGTCTCCCCGACGGCGGCCAGGTAGTTGTTGGCGGCCAGGGCGGCGCGCACGTGCGCCGGGCTCACGTTCAGGGCGGCCATGCGCTCCGGCTTGAGCCACGCCCGGAGCGCGAAGGTGCGGGCGCCGAGGATCTCCGCGCGCTGGACCCCCAAGATCGAGGAGAGCCGGGGTTGCACGACGCGGATCAAATAGTCGGTGACCTGGTTGTCTTGGAGGATGTTCGACCCGAACGTCAGGTACATCGCCGCCACCTGAGCGTCGGAGGGCTCGATGGTGATGGTCGGGACCTCGGCTTCGGGAGGGAGATCCGCGCGCACCTGGGCGACGCGGGCGCTGACGTCGGCGAGGGCGTCCGCGGCGTGGAAGTTGAGCCGCAGGCGCACGTTGATCGTCGACATGCCCTGGACGCTCTGGGACTCGATGTAGTCGATGCCGTCCGCGGCGGCGATGGAGCGCTCGAGGGGCGCCGTGATGAACCCGCGCACGAGCTCGGCGTTGGCCCCGACGTAGACCGTCTGGACGGTGATGGTGGCGCTCTCGAGCTTGGGGTACTGCCGGACGTTCAGGGTGCGGATCGCCTGCAGCCCGGCGATGATGATCACCAGGTTGAGCACGATGGCCAGCACCGGCCGATGAATGAAGATGTCCGTGAACCTCATGGGCGAGCCCGGGTGCGATCAGCGGTCTTCGGGGCGAGGGTCGAGCTGCGGCTCGGGGGCGACGCTGTTGTCGACGATCAAGGGGATGTCGTTGCGGAGCTTGAACGCGCCGGCGACGACGACCTCCTGGCCCGGCTTGATCCCCTCCAAGATCGAGGCGAAGTCGCCCCGAGTCTCACCGACGCGTACGAAGACCTGTCGTGCGACCTTCTGGGGGGCTCCCTCGGGAGCGGGGCGCGGCTCTGCGAGGAACACGGAGTCGCCGTAGGGGGCCCGCAGGACCGCCGTGAGCGGGATGGTGACGACGTCCGATCGCCGCGGCAGCACGACCTCGACCTGCACGAACATGCCTGGCCGGAGCCGCTCGTCCTCCGGCAGGTCCGCGCGCACCCGCACGGACCGGGTGATCGGATCGATCGCCGGGTCGATGGCGCTGATCGCGCCCTCCACGAGGAGCGCTCCGGCCGCGTCGAGAGCGCGCACCAGCATCCCTGGGCTGAGGCTGCTCAGGTGTTGCTGAGGGAGCGTGAAGTCGACGAACTCAGGCTCGTCCGCCTCGAGCACCGCGATGCGCGTCCCCGGCGGGAGGTACTGGCCGAGGTTCACCTCGCGGATCCCCATCTTCCCCGAGAAGGGCGCGCGGACGCGCTTGCGCTCGATCTGCTCCGCCAGCGCGTTCACCTCGGAGCTTTGGCTCTCGAAGGTGGCCGCGTCCGTGTCGAGCTGCGCCTGGGGGATCGCCCCGGTGCTCGCGAGGTAGCGTGAGCGGCTCAGGTTGAGCTCGGCGAGATCGCGGCGCGCCTGCAGGGCCCGGAGCTGCGCGCGCTCCACGTCGCTGTCGAGCTCCACGAGCAGCTGTCCCGTCTTCACGAGGGCGCCCGACTCGAAGTGCAGGCGCGAGACGATGCCGGCCGTGTCGTTGCTCAGCGCGACGCCTCGGGAGGTCGCGATGCTGGCCACGGCGCTGAGGGTGACCTCCCAGCTCTGCTGCTCCGCGAGGGCGGTGCCGACCACCTCGGGTGGGGGGCCGGCGCGCTCGGCCTCCTCGCCGTACTCCATGAGCCGCGCGATCTGCGCGCCCTTCAGCCCAGCCAGGAGGGCCACGACGACGAGCAAGGCCAGTGCTGTCCAGACGTAGCGCACGCAGCTGATGCAACGGTGCGCCCGCGCGGTATTTCAGTGGGACGGCCGGTGAGCGGGACCTTCGGAGCGCTCCTCCTCGCCCTCGCCGAGCACGTCGCGCCGGACGTCGAGGGCCAGCGCGCAGCTATCCATGCCGCGGGCGTACTCGGCGCGGATCGCCTCGGAGATCCAGCTCGGATCCACGCGCCGCCGCAGTAGGAGCAGGGGCCGGTCCCCTTCGAGATCGACGAGGCCGACCCGCACCGGGTGGGGACGTTCGCCGTCCAGCTCCGTCGGCCCGGCGGTGTCCGCGGGGTCGTCGATCAAGAACAACACCTGGCGGGACTTCAGCGCCCGCGCGGCCGCGTCGAAGGGCGCGCGATCGAGCTCGCGGCGGAGCTGGAGGAGCTCACGCCGCCCGGGGGCGTTCTCGACGCGCTCCTGCCACGCAGGGGCGATCAGGGGGGCGGTGACCAGGGCCGCGTGCAGCCGCTCCACCTGGTCGGTCGCCTGGGCCGCGCGCTTGCCCCCCGCGTACGCGGTGCGGGTGCGGCCGAGGATGGCGCGCTCCGATCGGGCGGCAGGGGGCTCGTTCAGGCAGAGCACGAAGGCGTCCTTGGAGGATGAGCTGGCGCTCTCCTGGAGTCCTTCGGGGGACAGGAAGCTCTCTTGCGGGCCACGCACGTAGAGGGTGGGGCGGGTGAGGGTCGCGCCCAGGCCAGCGGCGGAGCGGAGCTCGTCGACGATCAGGTCGTCCAGAGGATCCGCAGCGGCGACCTGGGCGAGCCAGTGGCGGGCGCGCTCCAGGGCTTGGTGATCTTCGGGCGTGAACCGCGCGGCCTGCTGGCGCACGGCGTCGAGCAGCGCGGCCCGCTCCGCGGCCAGCTCATCGTGCACCTGCCGACGCAGGAGCAAGACGCCCCCCACCGCGGCGAGGAGGGCGGCCAGCAAGCAGTAGCGCACCAACGCCACGGTGCGGGGAGCGCGCCCGCTGACGGGCCGAGCACGTCGCCCGCGCACGCTGGCCCGCACCCGGGCGGCGAGCTCCGGGGACATCTTCCGGGTCACCAGGAAGGTCATCGACGGCCCACCTGATGGGTCGTCGGGCGGGGCTCTGCGCTCGTCGGTTCCGTTGTCGCGTGGGTCGTCTCGATTGGCTCCGCGGCCTTCGCCGCTGCTGCCGGCTCCCCCGGGGCTGGGTGGGGGGCTGCGTGAGGTGCGGGGCCGGGGGCGAACTGGGGAGCAGAGCGGGTGGCAGAGTGGGTGGCAGAGCGGGTGGCAGAGCGGGGCGCGGAGGGATCGCCGTAGCGCCGCAGGTTGTGATCGATGAGCGCCAGCAGCTGCTCGCCAGTGACCCCCAGGCGCTCGGCGGTGTGGCCCGCCAGGGACGTCTCCGCCACGCCCTCTGTGAATTGATAGGTGGGGCGCCGCTGCGGGCCGAGCTCTACCTGGAGGAAGGACAGCCCGGCGATCTTGCGCTCTCGCGCCAGCCGGGCAGCGAAGGTGAGGAAGTGGGTCGTGATGAAGGCCTGCGGTCGCAGCCGGCCGAGCATCGTCACCACCAGCTCGAAGATCTCCTCGCCCTCGGAGGGGTTCGTGCCCGAGCACAGCTCGTCGAGGAGCACCATCGCCCCCGGCGGCAGGCGCTCGAACAGGTGGCGGATCCGCATCAGCTCCATGCCGAGGCGCCCCTCGGCTTGATCGGCCCGGGTCTCCTCGATGAGGGACATGACGAGGGCAGGGGCCAAGGCGATCGACCCCGAGCGCGCGGGGATGAACAGCCCCGACTGGGCCAGGAGCTGCGCCAGGCCGATGGACTGGAGCAAGCGGGTCTTGCCTCCAGAGTTCGGCCCCGTCACGAGGACAGTGGTCGCGAGGCGATCGGTCACCAGCGTGCAGGGCACGGGCTGGACCCCGCTCATCAACAGGAGCGGGTTGAACAACCCGTCGATGCGCCGGGGCGCGTCCGCGGTCACCAGCTCCGGCAAGCACACGGACAGCCCGGCCGCCTCCGACCGATCCCGCAGGCACAGGGCGCCCAGGTAGAACTCCAGATCTCGGAGCAGAGGCACGAGCAGCGCGATCTCGTCCTCGAGCCCCGTGAACACGGCGTCGAGGAGCCGCGCCATGACCTCGTCGTGACCGAAGCGGTAGCCCCGCAGGAAGAGCTCGACCTGGGCGATCCAGCGGCGCCAGGGCGGGTTCACGAAGGGGTTGTCGGTGCTCTCCTCCAGGGACACGACGTCGAAGCCGCGGATCCGTCCGTCGGCTCCCACGCCCACCTTCAGGGTGACGTTGCCGAGCCGCCCGTCGTAGCGCAGCAGGTCATCGAGGGCGCGATAGGCCTCCCCGTCCAGGACCTGCGCGCCGAAGGCGGCGAGGCGCGACAGCCCGGAGCGAGCCCCGGCGAACCCCCGCGCCATGCACTCGAAGCTCGTCTTCAGCTCGACGAGGAGGTCGAGCTGGCGTTGATTGGGGTCGGGGTTCCGCGCGCCCGAAGCCTCGAGCCCGGCGCGAAACCGGCACAGGGAGAGATACAGCGCCTCGAGCTCCTTGCGGAGCTCTGGGGAGCCGAGCAGCTCGCCGAGGATCTCTCGGCGAAATTCGACGGTGCGTCGATCGGCGGGCGGGTGGGCCAGCACTCGGAGCAGCTGTTGCGTCATCACCAGCGGCTGGTGGGCTCCGATCTGGATCTTGAAGCACTCGGCCACGAAGCGCTGGAGGAACAAATCCCCGGCGTAGCTGGCGGGCTGCCAGGTGGAGGGCGCGATCGTGGACTGCTCCAAGAGATCGCCGAACAGCCCGCCGGAGGTCCCCCCGGCGAAGGCGAGGGTGATCGCCAGCTTCGCTCGCTCGAGATCGACGCCGCAGGTGGGCTGGGCGTTGAGCAGATCCGGGAGGGAGGCGGGGCTGAGGAGTGGCATTCGAAGCTACGACAGTGCGGCAGCAGGGATGTTCCTGGACCAAGGAACTCTGTCCCGAGCGGCCGAGGCGTCGGGCGACCAGAGCAGAAGGATCCTTCAGGAGCCGACGATGGCTTCGATGGCGCCCGGCTCGGCGAGATCGTCGAACAGCGCCTCGGGCCGATAGGCCAGCAGCTCCGCGCGGCTGGCGGCCCCCGTGGCGACGGCGACGCACTCGGCGCCGATGGCGTGGGCGGCGACGACGTCCTTCGGGGTATCACCGATCACTACCACTCGACACGCCGTGAGGGGCGCGCCCAGCTGCGCCGCGCCTCGCTCGGCGCCGATGTGGAGCAGCCGCGGGCGCTCGAGGTGATCGCAACCGACGCCGCCGAAGGCGAAGGCGCCGAACAGGTCCACGCACTCGAGCTTGATGCGGGCCCCCCGGCGCACGTTCCCGGTGCCGAGGCCCACCGCGTAGTCGGCGCGCCCCACCACCGCGTCGAGGGCCGCGCGGATGCCGCGGTGCACCTGGAAGCTCGACGTCGCAGCGCTGGCCTCCGCCTCGAGGACGGCGAGGTAGGCTTCCAGGGCGGCGTCGATCTCCGCCTCCAGCTCGGCTCCCTGCAGGTCGGGCCGGAGGGGGCCGAGGGCGTCACGCACGATGGCGCGATCCGTCATGCCCCCGAAGGAGGCGGCCAGGGTGTCGCCCCTGCCGTAGCGCTCGGCGAAGGCCTGCTGGATGCAGCGCCGCGCCACACCTCCAGAGGAGATCAAGGTGCCGTCGATGTCGAAGAGCAAGACCGTGGGTTGCATGGGGCGTCTAGCTTTCGGGCGTCGGGCCCACGGCGCAAGGTGGGCGCCGTGCTCGGGGCCGTCGCCTAGCCCGGTCGCGCGTCGGGTTGGCCGGCTACGGGTCGGGTTGGCCCGGTTACGGCCCCGAGCAGACCGGTCGGGGCTGGGGTGCTCCGGGTCGACGCTCAGAGGGTCGAGCGGATGGTGCGACCCGTGCTCGTCTTCGCCTTGTCTTGATCTTGAGGCGTGGGCGTCCCCCTCGGTGTGGGCGAGGCGGGGCGTGGCTGAGCTGGGGTGGGCTGAGCTGGGGCTGCCCGGGCTGGGGCTGCCTGGGCTGGGCTCGCTGGGGTCGAGGCGGCCTTCGTTGGACTCGAGGTAGCCGGCGCTGGTTGAGCCGGAGTCCGGGCCGCGGCCTCGCTGGGTCGTTCCTGGCTGGGCTGCTCGGGTGGGGGGGCGCTCGCCTCTGACGTCGGAGGCTCCTGTGGCGCTGGCGCTGCGGCGCGCGCCGTCGGGGCGCCCGATGCCGTGGAGTCGTCGGTCGAGGTGGGCTCGGCTCGGGCCTCGTCCTGGCCCACTGGGAGGTCCACCGTTCCCTGGGCCGTCCCTTGGGCCGTTCCTTGGGCGGAGCCGCCAGGGGGCTGCTCTTCCGCGGGCGATGAGCTCAGCATGAGGGCTGCCCCGCCTCCGAGGAGGGCGATGCCGAGCCCGCCCGCCAGGAGCCAAGGAGCAGGACTGTTACCGCCCCGGGTGGGGCGCACGGTGGGCTCTCCATCGGTCCCCGTGCGGCTCCAGCCGGGCGCCGTCGCCGGCGTCGGTGCGTCGGTCGCCGACGTCGCGGCGGAAGGCGTCGCGGCGGAAGGCGCACCGTCCGAAGAGGCAGTAGGAGCGGCGGCCAGCGTCTCGACGAGCGGCGTAGCGGCGGGTGGGGTAGCGACCGGGGGCACCGGCCGCGCCGCGCCCAGGGGGAGCGTGTGGCCCGTGACGCCGCCGTCGCCGAGCCCCACCCCATGCGCCCAGGTGTGGAGCGCCTTCTGAAACTCCGCGGCTGACTGGTGACGTTCGTTGGCGTCGCGCGCCATCGCCTTGGCGACCAAGGCGATGAACCCCTCGTCCAGGTTCGCCTGGAGGTCCCGGAGGGGTGGCGGCTCTTCCAGCACGATCTTGAACAGGAGCTCGTTGAAGGTCTGGGCCTGGAATGGCACCCGTCCAGACGAGCACTCGTACAGGATGACGCCCACCGCGTAGAGGTCCGCGCGCTGGTCGAGCGCTCGCGCGCCCTTCGCCTGCTCCGGCGACATGTAATAGGGCGTCCCCATCACGGCGCCGGTGCGCGTCATGGAAAACTCCCCGCCGAGGGTGTTGAACTTCGAGATCCCGAAATCCAGGATCTTGACGAAATCCGTTTGTCCGTCGCGCTTCGACGCGACCAGGTAGACGTTGTCGGGCTTCAGATCCCGATGGACGATGCCCGCAGCGTGGGCCGCGGCGAGCCCCTCGAGCAGCTGCACGGCGATGGGGTAGATCTCCTGAGGCGGGAGCTTGCCACGGGCACGCACCCGCTCCGCGAGGCTCTGGCCCTCGAGGAACTCCATGACCATGTAGCGGTCGCCGCTCGGGAGATCCCCGAGATCGAGCACCTCCACGATGTGGCTCGAGCCGATGCGCCCCGCCGCCTGCGCCTCACGCTCGAAGCGCTCCACCGCCTCCGCGTTGCCCGCCACGTTCCCGTGCAGGATCTTGATCGCGACGCGGCGATGGATGCGGACGTTGAGCCCCTCGTAGACCGCGCCCATGCCCCCCGCGCCGAGCAAACGCACGATTTGGTACTTGCCATCGAGGACGTCACCGGGGGCGAGGCTCATCGTGTTCTCTCCGTCTCGGG
>JAEWOQ010000395.1 GCA_023460875.1 Pseudomonadota bacterium | reverse complement strand
CCGAGCCCGAAGCTACCGAGCCCGAAGCAACCGAGCCCGAAGCAACCGAGGAAGGCGTCAGCCCCGAAGCCACCTCTCAGGAGAGCTCGGCCGAAGCCGCTTCTCCCGAACCTCGGGAGGACGTCGTCGAGCCGGCCTCTGCTCCCCCGACGGCCCCCTTGGGTGCCGACAACGCGGAGGACGCCCTGAGCGCCGACAGCGTGAAGGACGACGACGGCGAGGACACTGACGCTCCGGCCCCTTCGGACGAGCCCGACGAAGACAAGGGCGACGGTTACGACCGCAGCGCTGGCGAGGACTACGAGGCATACTGAGGGCGCGCCCGGGGCCGTAGCGCGCCCCCCACGCGCCCTCACGGGAGCCGCCGCTGCCTCACTGCGCCTGAGCTCGCGGCTAGGCGCAGGAGGACGCCACGCGACGAGGCGTCGACCTGGGCGCTCAGTGCTCCTCGGCGAGCATGCCGTCCCAGCCGGTAGCCTGAGCCAGCTGGGCGACCGCGATATTGTAATCGTAGGTGGCGCTCATCTGGCTGAACTTGCGCAGGGCGTACTCCTTCGACGGCTCCACGATGTCCTCCTCGTCGAAGGTCCCGATGTCGATGCCCTGCTGCACCTTGATGAGCCACTGCCGCGCGAACTGAGTCGCGCGGCTCCACGCGTCCAAGCGCTTGTTGGCAGCCTCGGCCTCCGCGAAGGCCTTCTCCACCTCGACGCCGACACCGCCCAGCGCGAAGCGCTCGGTGGCGCGCACCTCCTCGAGCTGCGCCTCCGCTTGGGCCACGCGCGCTGACTGGGGGAGGAAATCGACCTTCCAGCGCATGGCCAAGCCAAAGCCGTAGCTGGCGAAGTTCGCCGGATCGTTGGCGAAGGGGTTCCGTTGATCGGTCACCTCCTCGGCGCGGACGAGGCGCGCCGCCAAGACCAGGCCGATGTCGGGATAGTACTTGGCCCGCTCGAGCCGCACTTGCGCCTTGCGCGCCAGCACTCCCGCCCGTGCCATGTTGATCTCCGGTCGGAACAAGCGCGCGGCCTCGAGGTAGCGGCTCACGGGGCCGAGGCGGTGCTCCAGCTGCTCGAGGGGACTATCGGGGATGTCGAGCCCACCTTCGAC
Source organism: Pseudomonadota bacterium (assembly GCA_023460875.1). Taxonomy (GTDB): domain Bacteria; phylum Myxococcota_A; class Polyangia; order Polyangiales; family Polyangiaceae; genus NIC37A-2. The sequence continues at coordinate 2,478 of JAEWOQ010000395.1, read as the reverse complement.
CCCCGTGAGAAAACGCAGCGAGGCCAGCGCCACCCGCTCTGCCTCGACGGCTTCGCTCTCACGCGCCTCCAGCTCCGCTCGCTGCATCTTCAGCTTGAGGAGGTCGATCTCATCGCCGTCCCCTTCCTCGACGCGGCGTTCGAGATCGCCCAAGTAGCGATCGATGCGGCTCGTCGCTTCCCGCACCAAGAGCAGCGAGTCACGGGCCAGCTGCAGGCCGTAATACGCGCGCCGCACGCTGAGCCGCACGACGTTCTGCTCCTTCTTGACGTCGTGCCGCCCCAGCTCGATGTCCGCCTCCGCGGCGTCCCACAAGTTGGTGATCTTGCCGAACGTCCAGAGCGGGACGAGCCCCTCGATCCCGACCTGCCATGCCAGGGCCATGTTCGACGTGAGCGCGACGTCTGAGTTGGGGCTGTAAACGGAGGTCCCGCGGACCGTCGGAGCGATGCCCGCGCCGCCCGCCACCCGGAACTCGCTGAAGGGCGCGGTCTTCGCTTCCCAGAGGCGAGCCTGCTTGTGGGATAGCCGCGCGCGCGCCTCCCGCACCTTCGGGTAGTTCTGCTCAGCGAGCGCCAGGCATTGAGCCAGGGTGAGCTGCCGCCCCCGAGTGGGCGACGGGGCCGTCGCGAACTGCCAAGTCGAGGGCACCGCGGGTTCCCGTATCTTGCTCGGGGAGGCCTGCGGCGGTGCGTCCGTCGTGACCTCGTCCGACGCGGTGACGTCACCGCTCTCCTCCCGCCGCTCGGGCGGGTCTGCGGGTTGAGCTAGTGCGGCGCCGCCCGACAGCGCCAACGCGCCCAGGAAGGCCAAAAAGCAGCCGGCTCGCATCGCGCGGCGGAGACTACCAAAAACTGGGGCACTGCAAATCGGCCAGCGCAGCCGCGCTGGCGCCGCCGTGATCAGGCTCTCCGGGTCCGCGCCAGCCCCGCCTTGCGAGCGGCCCGTCGGAAGTTCGACCGATCGAGCCCTGCCTGCCGCGCCGCTTCCGAGACGTTCCCAGCGGTCCGCTCTAGGAGCGCCGTAAAGTACCCGCGGTCGAACTCGTCGACGGCGCGCTGCTTGGCGAGCCGGTAGGGCAGGTCGGCGAGAGCGGCGGCCGTCAAGGCCGCAGCCGGCGACATCGACGATGGCGGAGGTCCCGACATTCTGGAGCTGCGGGTCATCGGCAGCTCGGCGGGGCTGATGCAGCTGCCCTTGCAGAACACCACCGCGTGCTGGATCGCGTTCTCGAGCTCGCGCACGTTGCCCGGCCAGGGCTGGGACTGCAGCACGTTCATCGCCTCGGCGTCGATGCGCCGCACATCGCTCTTTGGGCCGGTCGCGTACTTCTGCAGGAAGTGATAGGCGAGGATCGGGATGTCTTCGGGGCGTTCGCGGAGGGTCGGCAGCACGATCTGCACGACGCACAGCCGATAGAAGAGGTCCTCCCGAAATCGGCCCTGCGCGATGCGCTCCTTGAGGTCCACGTTCGTGGCCGCGATGACCCGCGTGTCCACGCGGCGGGTCTCGTCGGAGCCCACCCGCTTGATCTCTCCCTCCTGCAACGCGCGCAGGACCTTGACCTGCGCCAGCGGGGGGAGATCTCCGACCTCGTCGAGGAAAATCGTGCCCCCGTCTGCGGCCTCGAACAGGCCGGCGCGCGTGCTGGTGGCCCCGGTGAACGCCCCGCGGACGTGGCCGAACAGCTCGCTCTCCACGAGGTTCTCGGGGATCGCAGAGCAATTGACGGCGACGAACGGGCGCTCCGCCCGAGGTGAGTGCTGGTGGATCGCCCGGGCCGTCAGCTCCTTGCCGGTCCCGCTCTCCCCAAGGATGAGGACCGTCGAGGACGTCGGCGCCACACCCGTGGCCATGCGATACACCTCACGCATGCGGGTCGAGCTCCCGATCAGCTCCCCGAACTTCTGCATCTGCTCGAGGCGGCGCGCGAGCGCGACGGTGCGATCCCGCAGCCGGCGGTGCTCCGTCGCCTTGCTCACGGTGTGTACGACTTCGTCGTGGGACCGGAAGGGCTTCGTCAGGAAGTGGTAGGCGCCCGTGTGCATGGCGCGCACCGCCGTCTCCACGTCCGCGTAGGCGGTCATGATGATCACCTCCGTGTCGACCCCTCCGCCCCGCAGCTCTTGAAGGAGCTCGAAGCCGCCGATGCGCGGCATCATCAGGTCGATGAGCGCCACGTCGATGGCCTCCCGGGCGAGCAGATCCATCGCCATGCGCCCGTCGTCCGCGGTCATCACGTCCATGCCTCGCGTGGTCAGCACGCGCGCCACCGTGCGCCGCATCTCTGGTTCATCGTCGACGACGAGGACCCGCGGCGGGAGCCGCTCGAGCTCGGAAGTGAAGTCCTCTGACCTGCGCGTTGCGTCCACTACCCCCTCCATTTTTCGTCATCTCCGGGCGTCATCGCCCTCGACGAGTCCGCCCGCTTTCGCTCGGCCTCGCCTCTACCCGGCGCGCCGCCCTCCTCCCCAGGAG
>JAEWOQ010000394.1 GCA_023460875.1 Pseudomonadota bacterium | reverse complement strand
CCGTCGGCTCGCGCCGCGGCCGTACGGCGGGCCCTCCGCGCCTCCGAAGAACCAAGAGCCCCCGAGCACGAGCGCCGCGAGCCCCATGAGCCCGAGGGACCAGAGCGCGGCGAGGGAGCGATCGAAGGCCCCCTCGAGCTGGAGGTAGATCGCCCGCGAAAACGTGTCGTACTGGAGCAAGCTGACCGCGCCGAAGTCCGACAGCACGTAGAACGCGACGAGCAGCCCGCCCCCGCGAAACGCTTGCAGGAGCTGCGGGAGCGTGACCCGCGCGAAGGCCTCGAGGGGCGACGCGCCCAGGCTCCGCGCGGCCTCGAGCTGGCTGCCATCTTGGCGCAGGAGCACCGCGCGGAAGGCCAAGAACAAGAACGGGAAGGTCGAGAACGTCAGCGCGAAGCTCGCCCCCCAGAAGCCGTAGATGGGGGGGCGCGGCATCCCCCACCCGTCCAGGAGGCCGCCGTCTCCGAACGCAGCCAAGAGGGCATAGCCGTGGATGAACGACGGCACCGCCAGGGGCAAGCAGAGCAGCACCGTGAAGGCGCGTCGCCCCGGAAGATCCGACAGGGTGGTGAGCCAGGCGAGGGGCAGCGCGACCAGGGTCGACCACAGGGTGACGGTGAAGGCCAACGTCAGGGTGCTGCCGAAGAGCTCCAGCGTGCGCCCCCCGAAGAACAGCTCCCAGGCGCGCGCGTCGACCTCCGTCGCCCGCACCAACAGATAGAGCCCCGGCACGCAGGCTGCCGCCACGACCAGGCATGACACGAACCAGAGCGCAGCCCGCGAGATCGATCCGAGCGGCCCCACGATCCTCAGAGCACTCCTTGGCGCTGCAGGAGTTGCACGGTGCCCTGGAGATCGTCGAGCTTCGAGAGGTCGAGCTCGGGGGAGCCGACCTCCTCCAAGGTCCGGCCGAGCTGCTCATGGGGCGACACGCCCGGAACCACCGGGTACTCGAACGTGCGCTCGGTGAAGTAGCGCTGCGCGCCCTCCCCCAAGAGGAACTCGAGGAAGCGCTCGGCGAGCGCCCCGTGGCGGCTCGAGCGCAGGATGCCTGCGCCCGCCACGTTGACGAGGGCCCCCGGATCTCGCCGCTCGAAGTAGTGGTTCTGCACGGGGAGCGCCTCGGCGCGGCCCTTCCCCGCGGAGAACACGTAGTAATGATTCACGAGCCCCACGTCGATCTCGCCGCGGGCCAGCGCCTCGATGATCGCCGTGTTGTTCTTGTACTTCCTGGGCTGGTTGCTCTGCACCCCGCGCAGCCACGCGACGGCGGCGTCCTCCCCCTCCAACAGCCGCAGCGCCGTCACGAACGCCTGGAACGACGCGTTGCCCGGCGCCCAGCCGAGGCGCCCCTTCCAGGCCGGCTCCGTGAGCCCCTGCACGCTCCCCGGCAGCTCTTCGGGCTTCACGCGCTCGGTGTTGTAAGCGAGCACCCGAGCCCGCCCCGAGAGCCCGATCCAGACGCCGTCCGGTGACTTGAAGCGGGCGTCGGGCACCCGGGCGAGGAGCGCCTCAGGCAGATGCATCAGGCTCTCGGCGCGCGCCAGGGCCCCGAGGGCACCAGCGTCCTGAGCGATGACGACGTCCGCCGGCGAGCGCGCGCCCTCCTCGAGCAGGAGCGCGGCGAGCTGCGCCGTCTCCCCATAGCGCACCTGCACCCGGATCCCCGTCTCGCGCTCGAAGCGCTCGATGAGCTCCCCGATCAGCTTCTCGTTCCTCCCGGAGTAAATCGTGAGCACCTCCTCCTCCGGAGGCCGGGCGGAGCCTTCCCCCTCCGAAGCGGGGCTCGACCACAGCGAGGCGGCTCCCCAGGCGAGGAGCGCGATCAGGGCGGCGGCTCCTACGAGGAGGGCCGCGATGAGGAGGGGGCTCTTGGGACGATCCATCGATGCACCAGGGGAGGACACGGAGTGGTTTAGCAGGGGAGCGAGGGCCCCGGAACGTCCGGGGGCGGCGTCGGCGCGGGCCCCTCCGTTACCAGCCGAGCTCGTCGCGCAAGACGCTCGTGAGCGTCTCGGCCATGACCTCGTGGGTGCGCAGGCTCGGGTGCCAATCGCAACCGTAGCCGTCATTTGGATTGGTGGGGGCGAGCTCGAAGGTCTTCACCTTCGCGTCCCCGGCGGACGCGCGAGCGTCGACGGCGTTCTGGATGTAGTCGCGGGCACCGGACAGGTCTTCACCGGCGAGCAGCGGGCCGATCGTGCACAGGATGAGGGCGTCGGGGTATCCCTCGCGTACGCGCTCGAGCAGGGTCACGTAGGCTGCTTCGAACTCCTCCTGGGTCGGATCGATCTCCGTGCTGAAGTCGTTCGTGCCCAGGTTGATGACGACCGCGTCCGGTCGCCAGCTGGAGAAATCCCAGGCGCTCGAGGGGTCGCTGGGCAAAATGCGATCATAGAAGGTGGGCAAAGGATCCACGCAGCTGGTGTCCTCGTCGCCGTAGTTGCAGACGACCCCTTTGCCGGACCAGGCGATGGTCGAGAGCTCCGCGTCGAGGGCGCGGGCGGCCAGCGCCCCATAGGAGAGATAGTGGTTCTCCGTGTCGGCGCTGAAGCCGCAGTTCATATCCTCGCCCTCGTTGCCGTAGCCGCAGCTGATCGAGTCACCGATGATCTCGATGCGCCGCTCGGGGGTGGGGGGCGGCGCCAGGAGTCGTCCCGAGCCGAGCACGACGCCCCGGAACGTGGACTCCCCGAGGCTCGCCTCCGTGCGCCGGTAGACCTCCACCTGGTGCTCGCCCGGGGCGAGGTCCGAGGCGACGGTGTCTGCGCCGCCGCTGGAGATCAGCGTGGGGCCCACGACCCCGTCGACGACGACCGTGTACTGCTGCCCCCCGCCGAGGCGCACCGCGAGCTCAGTCCCCGAGAAGCGCACGACGAACCCCGTGCCCGACCAGGCGAAGCGCGGTTCATCGGGGTTCGTCCGATCGACGCGGCCCACGAAGCGCACGCCCGGCTCGGAGCTGCTTGCCCCCGGGGCTGAGGCGCCCGGATCGCTGGACGCGGAGCACCCCGCGACGCAGAGACTCGTCGAGGCGAGGAGCAAGGTGGGCCAAGAGCGACGGACCGCCGCTCGGAGAGGGGACATCGGGGAGGCTACCGTGGAGGCCAAGCGCATGGAGTGGACGTTAGCCCAAACCTCGCGCGATGGGACGACCCCCCGCGCGGTTCGGGGGATCCCAGCGGATGGAAGCCTCCCCAGCCTCAATCGCGCGCGGCGCCTCCGGGGCGACCTTCAGGGGACGATGAGGGACTGGAAGAACGCCCAGAAGGCGGGGGCGGCGAAGCTGTCCTGGCGATCGTGGCCCCTGCCCGTCGTCGCACACCACACGACCGGGTAGCCCGGATCGCAGCCCTGGTACTCCACGCAGGGGGACGGGTCCACGGGGACGCTCGTGGTGTCGCAGTTGTTGGTCTGGATCATCCGATCCCGCGACGGCTCGTCCCACTCGAGTCGATTGGACATGTCCCCGGTGTCGTGCACGAAAATGCGCGCGACCTGTCCCTTGCAGTCCTGGACCCCGCCGGGCTCCCCGCCCGCGACGGAGGCGATCCCCCGGAACACGTCGCCGTGGGTGCAGGACAGTTTGCTCGCGACCCAAGAGCCGCTGCTGTAGCCGACGGCGAAGAGGTGGTCGGGGTTCACGCAGAAGCGCGCCTGCACGTCCTCGAGGATCGCGTCGATGTACGGCAGATCCTGCCCCTCGTCCCAACAGCTGTCGTTCCCCGACCCGGCCCCGCGCACCACGATGGCGTCGCTGCCCGTCTGCCCCTCCATGGGCACGTTGTTCACGGGAGAGCCGCACCCATGCAGAAGCAAAACGACGGGGTACGGCCGCTCGGCGTCGTAGTTCTCCGGGAGCCGGACGTCATAGGAGCGGGTGCCCGCGCCGGCGCTCACATCGGCGGCGACCCAGCTCTGCGCGGGCTGCGCGGTGCTCATGCCGCAGCCGTCGCTCCCCACCGGGTCCGCGCCGCCGCTGCCCGTGTCACCGCCCGTGGAAGCGTCGCCTCCCGTTCCGCCGTCGACGCCCCCCGTGGCGAGCCCGCCCGGGCCCCCGG
>JAEWOQ010000393.1 GCA_023460875.1 Pseudomonadota bacterium | reverse complement strand
GTCGTACCTAGATACTGTAACGCAGGAGCGCGTTGGCGCCGCTCTCGGCGCTCCTCGTCATCCGCGCCAGATCCGCCAAGGTCGTCGTATCGAGGACCCGCAGGGTGGCCTCGTGGACGTCCCGGAGCACGAGGCGGACCCCGCAGCTCTCTTCGCTGCGGCACCCCTCACAACGCTGGTAGGCGGTCTTGCTCAGGCAAGGCACCGGGGCGATCGGCCCATCGAGGATCCGGATCAGCGAGGAGAGGGAGAGGCTCTCGGCCGGCTTGTTGAGGAAGTAGCCGCCGCCGGGGCCCTTGCGGCTGCGGAGCACCCCGTGTTGCCGCAGCTCGCGCAAGATGAGCTGCAGAAATTTCAGAGGGATGTCCTCGCGCTCGGCGATGGTGGCAATGAGCACCGGCTCGCCCTCCGTCGCGTTGGCGAGCAGCGCGAGCGCCTTCAGGGCGTATTTGGTCTTCATCGTCAGCATAACGACCGTGCCACTATGCTACGCCGGGACGGGCGCGGGGCCAGCCAGACCGGGACATTTGTTCCCGTGGAGCACGCAGCCCAGAGATGACGGAGCGCAGCCCCAGAGATGACGGAGCGCAGCCGAGACGTCGCGGTATGCGTTCTACGCATGGAATACCGATGATCCATGCAAAATTTGCATGACCGTCGCGGACTCACTCGAGGCGACGCGGACGAGCACCCGTGAAAAGTCGACGATTCATGCGAAATTTGCATGGCCGCTTTCGTAGGGTCTCCGGGCCGCTAAGCTAGAGGACCGATCAGTCCGCCATCCGGAGCGCTCGCTCATCAGGCCCGCACCCCTTGCGGGGGGCCTGATGAGCTCGTCCCACCCGGCGCTCTGCTCACGAAACGGTGCTCTAAGGTCTTTTTCGGGTCGCGACGAACGGTCTGCCTGCGGTGAACCGCTCGTCGCTCTAGGCCCTTCATTCGAGCGGGGACGCCTCGGCACAACGGGCACCTGCAAGCTGAGGAGGAATCATGCGAATATTGGTCATCGGTGCCAGCGGCACCATCGGCGGCGCGGTGACGGAGGAGCTGGCGCGACGCGGACACGACGTCCTGCGGGGGAGCCGCACCGGAAACGTGCGCGTCGACATCAGGGACCCGCGATCCATCGCCGCCATGTACGACACCCTCGGCAAGCTGGACGCCGTCGTGTGTTGTTCGGGCGCAGGCGCCTTCGCTCCCTTGACGGAGCTGACGGACGAGCAGCTCGAGAGCACCATCACCGACAAGCTGCTCGGCCAGGTGAACCTGGTGCGCTTCGGGCTCCGTAACGTGACCGATGGCGGCGTGTTCGTGCTCACGTCAGGCATCTTCAGCCAGAAGCCCCCACCCGGTGCCTCCGCCCTGGCCATGGCCAACGGTGGCGTCGAGAGCTTCGTGCGGGGCGCCGCGCTGGACCTTCCCCGCGGTATCCGCATCGGCGCCCTGAGCCCGCCGTTCATCACGGAGACCGCCGAGAAGATCGGCATGCCCACCACCGGCACCCTGCCGGCGGCGCAGGCGGCGCAGGCCTATGCGGACTTCGTCGAGGGGGCCGAGACCGGCGCGGTGATTTTCCCCAGCTGAGACGGCGCGGGGCGCCGCGGTGCCTGCCGCCTCACGCCGCTCGGCGCCGCGGCGCCGGGCCCCGCAGTCGCTCGGCGTCGCTGGCTCCATAGATCGGCCGGCGCCCAAAAGAGACACGCCGCGAACCCGGAGGTCCGCGGCGTGTCACGCGCTCGGTGGGCGGCGCCCCTCAGGTGCTCGGAGCCGGCTTCGGCGCCCCGAAGATGCTCGGAGAGCGCTTGCTGTCCTGATCCTTCTTCTGGGACCAGGTGGGGATCACCACCCGCTTGCGGGCGGGGAGCTCACGCCCCTCGATGGCCGCGTCGATCTCCTGGGCGTCCAGGGTCTCGCGCTCGAGCAGCGCCAGCGCCAGGCGATCGAGCCGCTCGCGGTTGTCGCGGATCACTCGGCGCGCCACCTCGAACTGCTCCTCCACGATGCGGCGCACCTCCTCGTCGATCATGCTGGCGGTCGCCTCCGAGTAGTCCTCCCGGCGCTGGGACATCTCCCGACCGAGGAACACGCTCTCCTCGTTCTCGCCGTAGGCGATGGGCCCCATCTTTTCGCTCATGCCGAGCTCACACACCATGGCGCGCGCGAAGCGGGTGGCCCGCTTGATGTCGTCGGAGGCGCCCGTCGTCATCTCGTTGAAGACCTCCTGCTCCGCCACTCGGCCGCCGAGGGCCATGGCGATCCGCGCCAGAGTCTGCTTGCGCGTCATCAGGTGACGGTCCTCGTTGGGCAAGAACATGGTCACGCCGAGGGCGGCTCCGCGGGGGATGATCGACACCTTGTGCACGGCGTCGTTGCCCTCGACCAGCTTGCCGACGATGGTGTGCCCCGCCTCGTGCCACGCGCTGGTGCGACGCTCGTGCTCGCCCATCACCATGCTGCGCCGCTCGGTCCCCATCAGGACCTTGTCCTTGGCGAGCTCGAAATCCGACATGGTCACGGCCTCCTTGTCCTGGCGCGCGGCGAGCAGGGCCGCCTCGTTCACCAGGTTCTCGAGGTCCGCGCCGACGAAGCCCGGCGTGCCCGCGGCGATGATGCTGAGGTCGACGTCCTCGCCCAGAGGCACCTTCTTGGTGTGCACGGCCAGGATGCCCTCGCGTCCGCGGATGTCGGGCCGTGGCACCGTGATGCGACGGTCGAAGCGCCCGGGACGCAGGATGGCGGGATCGAGCACGTCCGGCCGGTTCGTGGCGGCGATGATGATGACGCCCTCGTTCGACTCGAAGCCGTCCATCTCCACCAGGAGCTGGTTCAAGGTCTGCTCGCGCTCGTCGTGACCGCCGCCGAGGCCAGCGCCCCGGTGACGACCCACCGCGTCGATCTCATCGATGAAGATGATGCACGGCGCGTGCTTCTTGCCCTGCTCGAACAGATCGCGCACGCGGCTCGCGCCCACGCCCACGAACATCTCGACGAAGTCCGAGCCGGAGATGCTGAAGAACGGGACCCCCGCCTCGCCCGCGATGGCGCGCGCGAGGAGCGTCTTGCCCGTCCCGGGCGGCCCCATCATGAGCACCCCCTTGGGGATGCGCCCGCCGAGGCGCTGGAACTTCTTCGGGTCCTTGAGGAAGGCGATGATCTCTTCGACCTCGTCCTTGGCCTCGTCTATTCCGGCCACGTTGGCGAACGTCACCTTGTTCTGGGACTCGTTCAGGAGGCGAGCGCGGCTCTTGCCGAAGCTCATGGCCTTACCGCCGCCGGCCTGCAGCTGGCGCATGAACAGGTAGAACATGACCAGCAGGAACAGCATCGGCAGCATGATGGTGAGCGCGCTCATCCAAAAGGCTCCGCCTTCGTCCTTCTGGTAGGTCACCTTCACGCCCTGATCGATCAGCAGGTTCGCATCCGAGTCGGGCGGCCCGATCGTGATGCCGTTCTCCTGCTTCCCGTCTCCGGGGTTCTGGATCACGAACGAGTATTCGCGATCTTTGATGTCGACCTTGGAGACGTGCCTCTGTTCCTTGGGAGCTTGCACCAGCTCCATGAACTCGCTGTACGGCATCGGCTGCCGCTGCGGTCCTTGGGGACCGAGCAGCTGCCAAACGGCAAGGAGGGCGACGATGACGACGACCCAGAGCAATAGGGTCTTTTGCGGCTGCTTCACCTAAAACCTCGTGACCATGGAGCTTGTTGAAAGGAACGCACGCAGAGACTCTCCGGTTTCGACTATGGCATCCCCCCTCGCGGGCGTCGATTCTCCCCCGGGGAGAGCCGCGAGACCGAGCGTTGTTGCTGCGCTCGGAGGAGTGCCGGTGAACATCATGGTCGTTGACCTCAGCGGGGGGGCTTCACGTCGCCTCCGTCGCCGGAGGGATCTAGGGGGGGAGCGGGCCCTGCGCTACCGGCGAGCCGGAGCGGCGCGGGGACCTGTCGGGGAGGCGTGATTGTGGGGCGCCCTGTCCGGGAGTCGAGCACCAAGGCTCTTTCTCGCGAGAGCGGAACGTGAAGCTGGGTAGGGTTCCCCCGGCTCCACCCGGCGACCACGGCCCCTCCAGGGGCGGCCGTAGCCCGAGACAGGGCTTGGCGCACCTGCCTGGCCTGCTCGCGATTGAGCGGCACGCCGTCCACTGATGCATCGAAGGGAGCGGCGCAAGCGGCCATTTCCGCTGACCCGGAGGCTCGGGGCTCCACTGCCATCCGATCGGCTGCCAGCTGATCGGCCACCGCGGTGAGGTGCTGCGTGATCCCGGGTGAGAGCTCCTGCAGCAGGGGCAGCAGCTCGTGGCGCACGCGGCTCCGCAGGAAGCGCGGATCGCGGTTGGAAGGATCTTGCGAGGATGGAACCCCGTGTCGGGTGAGGTGCAAAGTCACGTCTCGGCGGCTGGCGCGGATCATCGGGCGCAGCACGTCCCCGGCGCGGGGAGGCAGAACCGCCAGACCACGGGGACCAGCGCCCCTGAGCAACCGCAGGAGGACGGTCTCCGCGCGATCGTCCTGGTGATGACCCACGGCGAGATACTTCGCCCCCACTGCCCGCGCGCGCTGCCGCAGCGCCGCGTACCGGGCGTCCCGAGCCCGAGCTTGGAGGTTTCCGCCCGGGGCGACGCTCACGGAGCAGCGCTCGAAGGCCACCCCCCATTGAGCGGCAGCTCCCTCGGCCAAGGAAAGCTCTGCGGCCGCCTCCGCGCGCAATCCGTGGTCCACGCCGCAGGCGAACACGCCGAACCCCATGCGGGGGGCCAGGATGGAGAGCACGTGCAGCAGCGCCATGGAATCGGGTCCGCCGGAGACCGCCACCAAGAGCACGTCTCCAGGGACGACGCCACAATCCCGCTCGAGACAGCGACCGACGAGGCGGATCAGGGTCGGGGGATGGCTCCGCGACACCTCAGCTGCCCTCGAACGCCTTGCAGAACACCACGGTCCCCCCGACCTCGAGGCGGGCGTCCCGGTGCTCGTCCGTCGGAAACCCCTGGCTGCAGCCCACGCCGAGGTCGTCGAAGTGGGCGCAGTGCTCGCACGTAAACAGCAGGCGATGGCGAGCTGCCTCTCGCCGCAGGCGGTCGTCGACGTAGGTGCGCATCAGGGGAAGGGTTGCGCGGGCTGGCCCCGCTGGAAGAAGAAACGGAAGTGCCCAGTGATCACGCTGAGCAGCGCGGGATCATGGTCGTCGCCGGGACTCAGCTCCCGGGGATCGGCGAAGGTCGCGGTGAACTCCGCTTCGGTCAGCCGGTTTTCGGCCCTGCTCTCCCGTGTCTTCCCGTTGAACAGCGAGCTGAACCGGATCGTTCCGTCGATCGCGTAGATCGCGCTGTTCTGCACGTGGCAGCTGTCGTTCAGGTAGAGGGTCATGCTCACGGGCGGCGGATCCGGATCGTACTCCACCACCTGACCCGGGGGAGCGACGCCCACCGGCAGGCCGATGCGCACGTCCTCGCCGAGGCGCCCGCCGTCGCCGTCGTCCCCGCGGATGGCCGCCACGTCCGTGACGAGGATGGAGAGGCCGTCGGAGAGCTCCTCCATGCGGTCGCCGCGCTGCACCCGGATGATCTGCGTGTCCCCGAAGGGGTTCGTCGCGAAGAAGTCCGGCTGCAGGTCGAAGGGACCATTGTGGCAGTTCCGGAGGAAGAGGTGCTCGCTGCGCACCTCCCCTGCGCCCTCGCCCGTCGTACAGGCACCGAGCGTACAGGCGCCGAGCGTGCAGGCACCGAGCCCGAGGAGCAGGCGGCCGATCGCGAGGGAGCGCACTCCTCCCATGATTCCCATGAGCTGACCCCCTCTCATAGGCTGACCCTCACCTCCACCGAGCCTGCCGACGCATCCACCCGGGGGGCCGCGGGCCCGCCGCTGCCCTCGCGGATCACCCCGCCCCCGAGCACGCGGTCGCCCGCGTAGAAGACAGCGAACTGCCCGGGCACGACCGCCAGCTGCGGCTCGTGAAACTCGATCTGCGCCCGCGGCTCGCCTGCCCCACCAGGCTCGTCCGGCGGCGCCGCAGTGATCCGGGCCGGCACGGCGCGCCCTCGGTACCGCACCGCCACCTCACACTCGAAGGGCAGCTCCACCCGATCCCGCAGCGCGAGCTCTCCCACGATCGCCTCACGGCACGCGAGCTGCTCTCGCTCGCCCAGCTGCACCACCCCCGAGGCGGCGTCCACGCCCACCACATAGGCGCGCTGACCTACCGCGACCCCCAGGTTCCGACGTTGGCCCAGGGTGAATCGGTGCACGCCTCCGTGGACCCCCACCTGCCGCCCTGCGCCATCGAGGATGGGCCCTGGGCGCACTCGATCGGGGGCCCTGGCCTCGACGAGCTCGTCGTAGCGCCCCGTCGGCACGAAGCACAGCTCCTGGCTCTCGCCCTTCGTCGCTCCAGGCAACTCCAGGCGGCGAGCCTCCGCGCGCACGTCCGCCTTGCTCATGTCCCCCAGAGGGAAGAGGAGACGGCGCAGCACGTCGTCCGACAACATGTGCAGGAAGTAGCTCTGGTCCTTCCCCGCGTCCCGGGCGCGCAGCAGCTCCACCCCCGCGGCGCTCTCCTCGATGCGGGCGTAGTGCCCGGTGGCCACCCGCTCGGCGCCCAGCCGATCCGCCAAGCGGAGGAGCTCCTGGACCTTCACGCCGCGGTTGCAGCGCACGCACGGGCTCGGGGTCTCCCCCGAGAGATAAGAGTCCACGAAGGGAGCCACCACCTCGCGCTCGAAGAGCTCACGGCGATCGAAGGCGTAGTGAGGGAACCCCAGCTTGTCGGCCACGCGCCGGGCGTCGTGCACGTCCTCCGGAGCGCAGCAGCGCCCTTGCACGGAGCCGTCGTCGGGGGTGTCCCACAGGTGCAGGGTGACACCGACCACCTCGAACCCCTCCGCCAACAGGCGCGCTGCCGCGACGGACGAGTCCACGCCGCCGCTCATGGCGACGAGCACGCGCCCGCGCCCCTGCGACGAACGCGCGGCAGCGGACGGGGCGCCGGCGCCGAGCCGCGAGCTCGACGACGAGGCCGGAGGAGCACCGGGACCTTCCGGCGGGTTCGAGAGGGACATCGCGACCACCAGCCTAGAGCGCCAAGGGGCTCGCCGAAAGGCACGCCGCGGGGCGCGACCAGAAGAAGGCTAGCGCACCAAGCCGGGAGCAACACTGAGGCTGGGGTGAGCGTGCCCTGAAACGAAATTGGCGAGCAGAGCCTCGCGCGACCGTCAGCGGCCCCCGCCGCTCTCGCGGCTCGGAGCACGGCGCGGCTCACCCCCCGCGTGCTGACGGAGGCGAGCGGTGAGCCGTCGGATGGCCCGGGTGTGGAGGCGGCTCGCCCACGACTTGCTCAGCCCGAGGGATCCGCCCACCTTCTCGAGGCTCTCGCCGCCGAAGTAGTGGCGACGGATGATCTCGTCCTCGGGGGGCGGCAGGTCGTCGACGCTGGCGCGCAGCAAGGACTCGAGCTCGGCGCTCGCATAAGCGGCCTCGGGGTCATCCCGTCGGGCGACCGCGACGACGCCGTCGGCGTCCTCCGCGCCCGCGGCGAACAGGCCCATCGTCATCGCCGTGGCCATGGCGGCCATGTGGTCTCGGAGCAGCTGCTCCGCGCGCTCCGCGCTCAGATCGCCCCGGGCCGCCAGGTAGTCCTCGTAGGCTCCCTCCGAGGTGCTCTGGGCCGCCCGCAGCAGCGCCACGCGCTCATAGCCTCGCCTCGACCAGGTCCCCATCTTGCGCAGCCCGTCGAGGATCGCCCCGCGCACCCGATAATGCGCGAAGGTGCGAAACCCGATGCCGCGGCTCGGATCGAAGCGACGCGCGGCGTCGAGCAGGCCCTCGCGTCCCCACGCCTCCAGCTCGCTCCGCTCCCCCTGGAGGCGCCCTCCGGCCGTGAAATGCCGCACCGCGAAGGTGACGAGATCCAAGGCGGACTCGTAGCGGGCCACGACCTCCGGGTCGTCACCACGGGGCAGCCCAGCTCCTCTCTTCGACCCCTCCACGCCCCGCGCACTCTAGGTCGACGCGGCCACGCACACCAGGGCATCGCGCACACCCAGCAGGAGCAGTGCCCACGCCAGCAGGAGCTCAGCACGAACTCACTCGCAGCTCGCGACGACAGCGGCGCCGTGCCATAGTTCCCGGCATGCCGCGCTGGAGCCGACTAGCGGCCGTCTACGCGCTCCTCGGGATCGCCGCGGGCGCGGTGGCCATGTTCTGGCGGGGCACCCCGTGGGCACACCCCGAGCCCTGGTTGCGGCTGAGCCCTGCGGCGGCACATCTGTACAGTGCGCTCCTGGGCCTGACGGTCGGGCTCGGGGTGGCCATGTCGACGCGCCCCCTCGTCACCCGCTTCGAATGGGCTCGGCGCCTCTCCGACGAGCTGCGCCCGGTGGCTCGCCAGATGTCCACCGCCGGCATCGTCGCCGTGGCGGTCCTCAGCGCCGCCGGCGAGGAGCTCCTGTTTCGCTCGGTGGTGCAGCCCGCGGCGGGGCTCTGGGTCCAGGCGCTCCTCTTCGGGCTCGCGCACCAGCTGCCCGGGCGCGCTCGTTGGATCTGGGTCTCCTGGGCCGCGGTGATGGGGCTCGTCTTGGGCGCCATGTTCCAGCTGACCGGGTCGCTCCTGGGACCCGTGCTCGCCCACGCCGCCATCAATGGTCTGAACTTGCGCTACCTTCGGGAACACGACCCGACGCCGCGCCGACGCTCGATGGGCGGTTTGCTCGATCAGCGAGGCTGATCTAGCCCATCCGCCGCCCCCCTCCGATCCCGGCCATCTCCCTCCTCATGACGGCACAGCTCCCCAGCGACAAACCTCGCGTCCTCGTGGTGGACGACGAGAAGTTCATCCGCGACATCCTCGCGGACTTCTTGGGTATGGAGGGCTACATCGTACGCACCGCCGAGGACGGCACGAGCGCGGTGCAAGAGCTCTCCCGCGCCAGCTACGACATGGTCATCAGCGACCTGAAGATGCCGCGCATGGGCGGGCTCGACCTCCTGCAGGAGGTCGCCAAGGTCCACCCGGACACGCTCACCGTCATCATGACGGGGTTCGGCACGGTGGAGTCGGCGATCGACGCGATGAAGCGCGGCGCCTACGACTACATCCTGAAGCCCTTCAAGGCGGAGGAGATCGTCCACATCGTCCAGCGCGGCCTCGAGAAGCGCCGGCTCGCCGCGGAGAACCTCCGCCTCCGGGAGGCCGTCTCCCTCTACAAGGTGAGCGAGGCCATCACCGCGAGCCTCAGCCTCGACGAGGTGATCGCGACCCTCAGCGACGCGGGGCTCACCGAGGTGCGGGCGGACGTGGTGTCCATCTGGCTCGACGACGGCGAGGGCGGCTTCTTCGAGCGCCACCGCTCCTGCGCCGAGACCCTCGAGGAGGGGAGGCGCGTGGGAGCCCTGGACCCGGAGCGCCTCCGGCGTCGCTTGGAGGACCCGGGGCCGATCGTCGAGCATGGCGAGCGGGCTCGTCGTTTGTTCGGCGAGCTCCCGGAGCTGCCCCTGACGAGCCTGGCGGTGGTCCCCCTGAGGATGCGGGAGCGCCTCCTCGGCTGGCTCGCGGTGACCTCCCTCACCCCCAGCAAGCGCTTCGACGAAGGGCAGCGCAAGCTGCTCAGCATCGTGGCCTCGCGCGCCGCCGCGGCCATCGAGAACGCGCGGCTCTACGAGGATCTCCAGGCGACCTTCCAGCAGACCATCCAGAGCCTGGCCAACACCATCGACAAGATGGATCGGTACACCGCCGGGCACTCGGAGCGGGTCGCCGCGTACGCCGTCAACCTCGCCCGCTGGCTGGGTCTCCCGGAAGATCAGATCGAGATCGTACGCCACTCGGCCCTCATGCACGACATCGGCAAGGTGGGCTGCGTCTTGAACCTCAACAAGCCGGGCAAGCTCACCCACAGCGAGTACGAGATCTTCCAGAAGCACCCCACCTACGGCAAGGACATCCTCGACCCGATCAAGTTCCTCGCCCCTGTGATCCCCGGGGTGCACCTCCACCACGAGCGCTGGGACGGGCGGGGCTATCCCCTGGGGCTCGCCGGGCAGGACATCCCGCTCATCGCCCGGATCATCTCGGTGGCGGACACCTACGACGCGATGACGAGCGACCGCGCGTACCGGCGGGCGCTGCCCCACGAGGTGACGGTGAACGAGATCGAGCGCTGCGCTGGGTCTCAGTTCGATCCAGACGTCGCGGGCGTGTTCACGGAGCGCATCGAGGAGCTCCGGGAGATGCTGCGCGCGGAAGGGAAGCCTCTCCCCGAATGACCGCGCGGCGCGCGCTCCGGGCGGTGTGGTTGGGCACGCGGCCCTACGGGCCCGTTCACGGGCTCCAGGAGCGTCTGTTCGACGCCCGGCGTCGGGCCGCCATCGGCGACACCCTCCTCTTCCTCGAGCACACCCCGGTGGTGACGCGAGGGCGCGGGGCGCGGCCGGATCACGTGCTGGCGAGCGTGGATGAGCTGAGCCGACAAGGCGTGGACTGCGTCGAGACCGGGCGGGGCGGGGACGTCACGCTGCACGCGCCGGGGCAGCTCGTCGCCTACCCCATCTTCGATCTGAGCCCCGACTGGCGGGACGTGCGGCGCTATGTGCGCGCCCTCGCGGAGGTCATGCGCCGGGTCGCAGGGGAGGCGGGGATCGACGCCGGGACCATGGACGCCTACATCGGGCTCTGGGCGGACGCGAGCAACCCTGCGGTGTGGCCCGGAGAGGACGCCGTGCAGCTGCCGGTGAAGCTCGGCGCCATCGGCGTGCGCATCAGCCGCTGGATCACCATGCACGGGTTCGCCCTCAACCTCGATCCGGATCTCGACCTGTTCCGTTGGATCGTGCCCTGCGGGATCCGTGAACACGGGGTGACCAGCGTCGCTCGCCTCGTCGGCGACGCCCCACCCCCACCGCGCGCCGCCGCAACCGCCCACGGAGCCTTCCAGGATCTCTTCCAAGCCAGCTGCGGCGGCCTGGAGGACCTCGCGGAGCTTCCCCTCGACCGGATCGAGGAGCGCCTCCTCTCTGGCTGGTCCCGAGAGGCGCAGCCTGAGCAGGATCCCCTCGACCCCGAACTGGACGCGGCCGAGCCTCAGCTCAGCGCCTGCCGAGCGGCCCGCTCGTAGATCCGCGCCTGGGGTCCCCCCGCAGGGTCGAGCTCCCGCAGGCGACCGAGCACCTGCAGGGCCTCTTGGGGCCGAGCGGCGGCGAGCAGCGCGGCGCCGAGGTGCAGGTACGCCTCCGCGTAGTCGGGGCGCGCGACGATGGCGGCCCGGTAGTGCTCCTCCGCTTGCTCGGGGCGCCCCGCCGCGCGCAGGAGGTGGCCGAGGCGAACCCGCAGGTCCGGAAACCCGGATCCGAGCTCCACCGCCTTCTCGAGCTCGCGGATCGCCTCCTCCAGGCGACCCACGTCCTCATACGCCCGGGCGGTCTGGGCGTGGAGGCTAGCGATACGCCCCAGCTCGAAGGGATCGAGCTGGCGCCCTTGCAGGCTCCCCGTACCCGCCTCCGTCGGATCATCGAGGTGGTGCGGAGCTTCGCTCGGCCTCTCCGCGGCGCCGCGCTTGGCGCACAGCTCGAGGTAGATCTCCCGAGCGTCGTCGTACCGCCCGAGCTCGTTGTAGGTGACGATGAGGTTCAGGTGGGCCTCCGTGTAGTCGCCGTTCAGCTCGATGGCCTCCCGGAAGTAGTCCTCTGCCTGCTCGTAGTCACCGCGGCGGTAGGCGATGACCCCGAGCATGTCGAAGACGTCCGCGTAGCGTCCCCCCCGACTCACCACCTGGAGCAGGAAGCGCTCCGCCCCCGCGTCGTCGCCCCGTCGGTAGCTCTCGCGTCCCAGCAGCAGCGCCTGCCTCACCCTCTGGTCCATCCTCGAATGTGTCCCTCTCTCCCGACCCGGGCAAATCGCACCCCAGCGACACCGGCCCATGGTCCAAAGAGAGCGCGTTGACGCGCCGCGTCGCGTCTCAGCACCCACTTTCGCCAACAACGGAACCTGCTGGCCCCAGAGGCCCTCACGGACACCGGCCCTGTGGCCGGCCAGTGCCTTCGGCAGCTTGCTCCCCTTCAGACTCACTGCTACCCGCCCGGGGTGCCCTTCTCTTTCGATGCGGACGAGCCGTCAGGACGGCCCGACGTCTCGACCCGAGACGAATCCGGACGTCCCGTGAGCCAGCGGGCCCCGGACGACGAGACGTCGACGACGCCGTCTCCCACGCTGCCGCCCGCTCCGTCGCCCGCTCCGTCGCCCACGCCGCCGCCTGCGCGTCTCGTAGGGCGCGTGGTCGATCCTTCCGTAGAGGACGACGGGGGGGCCGATGCCGGCCCGCCCCACTCCGTGCGCGATCGTTTGCTCGCACGTGCCGCGGCTTCGAAGGCTCCCTCCGCTGGGGAAGACACGTGGTCCAGCGCTGAGACATCACACCCCATACGCGATCGCTTGCTGGCGCGCGCCGCGGCCTCGAGAGCCGGAGGCTCTGCCGACTCCGCCGACGACTCCGTGGGGGACAGCACCGTGCCCACGGCGCCGACGGCGCCCGTCCTGCCCGTGGCTCCCATCGCCCCCGCCGGCCTAAGGCGACGCAGCGGCCTCGACGAGCTAGCTCGAGGGGAGCCCGGCGCGCCTCGCAGCCCCCTCGACTCGGAGCTGGACCGGATCGCCCTCGGTGACACTGACAGCGCTGGCACCCTCGCTGGCCCCCTCGACGCCCTCGCGGCCGCCGGCCGTCGGCCGAGCCTCTCTCCCCACCTCATCGCCCTCTTCGCCACCCTGCTCGGCCTCACCACCGTGGGCTCCCTCGTCGCCCTCGCCAGCCACCTCGACGGCGACGACGTCCCGCGTCCCGCCGCCCAAGCGGAGACCAGTGAAGAGGCGTCCGAGGAGGAGGCCTCCGCCCCGTCCGAGGACGCCCGCCCCGCGCGCGAGAAGATCCCGGGCCCCTGGCGCGTGGCCGACGACGCGGACAAGCCGGGCATGCGCCTCATCAGCGGCAAGATCGGCACCAAGGCCTTCCTCACCGCCATCCAGGACGCTGGCCTCGACAAAACACAGGCATACCGCGCCTACACCGCCCTCAAGGACCTCACCAACCTCGATCGGTGCCGCAGCAGCGACGAGTTCGCCGCCCTCCTGGAGCGGGGCAGCGGCAAGCTGGTCGCCTTCGAGTACAGCCCCTCCAAGGAGGACGTGTTCCAGGCGGCCACCGGCGACGACGGCTATCTGTCGGGCAAGAAGCTCGACCTCCACGTCGCGCGCAACCAGATCCGGCGCGCCCTGCGCTACGACGGCAAGTCCCTGAACCAGTCGGCCGTGGCCGCGGGCTTCGATCCGGGCCTCGACGGAGTGCTCGCCAAGGCCCTGTCCGGTCACATGACCCTCTCGGAGCTCGCGGCCAGCGATCGCCTGCGGATGATCCTCCAAGAGGTCACGGTCTTGGGGGAGTTCTCTCGCTACGCCGGGGTGGAGGCCGTGGAGGTGGTGCGAGGGAACGACAAACCTTTGCGCATTTACTACTATAACCACCCGACGGAGGGGGGCTACTTCGACGGTACGGGCCGCGCTCCCTACGAGGGCGGTTGGCGCAAGCCGATCACGGGCGCGCCGGTGACCTCGAAGTTCAACATGACCCGCATGCACCCGGTGCTGAAGAAGGTCATGCCCCACACGGGGACCGACTTCGGAGCGCCGACGGGAGAGCCGATCGGGGCTTCGGCGCCGGGGCGCGTGTCGTTCATCGGCTACGCTGGACCGAGCGGCAACCTCGTGAAGATCGATCACCCGGGTGGCTACGAGACGGGCTACGCGCACCTCTCGCGCTTCGCCGAGGGCCTCAAGGTGGGCGATCAGGTGAAGCGGATGCAGGTGATCGGCTACTGCGGCTCGACGGGGCGCTCCACCGGCCCCCACCTGCACTTCACCGTCAAAAAGAACGGCAAGTACGTCGATCCGGAGGGCCTCCACCTCGACGGGATGCGGGTGCTCCCCCCCTCCCATCGGGAGACCTTCGGAGAGGTCAAGCGCAAGTACGACGAGCTGCTCGACGCGATCCCCCTGCCCCAGGCGCCGGCGAGCGCGCAGGTCGCGCCCGACACCGGAGACCCGAGCCGCGACGAGCCCGACGGAGACGACGGAGACGGAGACGGAGAGCTCCCCGGAGCCAGCGCTCCGCGCCCAGCCGCCGCTCCAGCG
>JAEWOQ010000392.1 GCA_023460875.1 Pseudomonadota bacterium | reverse complement strand
CCCCATACCCCCCGAGACGAGCCCCAGGACGACGTAGACGATTCGTAGCTTCATGACTTCCTCCTCGTTCCGACGACCCTCGGGCCCCCTGAGCGCCCTCCGCAGCCGTCCTCGCTCATCGAACGGCGCGGCGCCGCGGAGGTCCGCTGGCCCGCTCGATTCGTCTCACCCGCGCTCTGTGCTCCCGGATCCAGCCTGGCCGGCCGACGCATCCTGTGCCTTGAGCAGCTGCGCCATCCCCTCGAAGAGGGCCGCCAGCGTGCCGGCTGCTTCCGGAGGTGCCTCAATGGAGAGCCCTCCCGTCGAGGTCCGCTGCACGCGCAGACTCCCCAAGAGACCTGCGATGTTGCCCTCCGTCGATCGAACGGCCGAAGGCGGCACGTCATGGCCCGTCGCCGTCGCGGCGGGCGGGCTCCCCGAACCACCCCGGTCGGCTTCTCCTCCGTCGATTTCGTCGCTCACCCCGGGCTCAGCGCCCCCGTCGAGCCTCGCCTCCACGTCGTCCAGCGCCTCTGGCGAGATGCTCGCCGAAGGTGCCTGGTGCAGGCGCTCCACCGAGACGAGCTCCTCCACCCTCTGCAAGAACGACGCGTGCGCGTCGAAGCTCACTTCGGCGCTGTCTCCGTCGAACAGCCCCTCGAACAGGGCGCGCTTGCTGCTCACGATCCCAGCGATGCGCGCCTCGATGCTCTGCTCGCTCACCAGGTTGAACACGTCGATCGGATCACGCTGCCCAAGACGGTAGATCCGCCCGATGCGCTGCTCGAGGACCGCCGGGTTCCAGGGCAGCTCGAGGTTGACGCACGCGTTCGCGGCCTTCTGCAGGTTGAGGCCGACGCCGCCCGCGTCGCTCAAGAACATCACGCGCGCCGCGGGATCGTCGTGGAACTCCACCACGGAGCGGGAGCGCTGGGCGCTCGACTCCGCCCCGGTGAAGAACACCGCCCGCAGCCCCGCGTCCCCGAGCACCGCGCGGAGGGACCACTCCGCGAGGCGGAGCATGCGCCGCCACTGGCTGAACACGACCACCTTGCGCTCCTGGCGCACGCATAGCTCCGCGATGAGCGCCTGCAGCTCCCGTAGCTTCGGGGAGAACAGCCCCTCCAGCAGCGCATTGTCCGGGCGAGCGACGCGGTAGCTCGGCCACAGCTCGTCGAAATCGAGCTGCCCTAGCCCGTTCGCGATGATCCGCTGCCGCGTCAGGAGCGACATGAGCCGCAAGAACTCCTGCTGCGTCAGGGGCCGCCGCTTCCCGGCGGACACGAGGCGGAGGATCGGCTGGTCGAGATCGTCGTGGGCCGCCTGCTGCTGCGGCGTCAGCTCGACGGGCAGGCGCGTGTCGCTGCGGGGTGGGAGCTGCGTGATCACCTCCCTGCGCACGCGACGGACCAAGCACGGCTCGAGGCGCGCGCGCAGCACGTCCAGGTTGCGCGCGCCGCTCTTCCCGCGCCCGCCGTCGGCTCCCCACGCCGTGTACCAGGGCACCAGGCGCCACTTGGGGGCCAGCGCCACGTCGTCGACCCAATCCAAGAGCGACGCCAGCTCCTCGAGGCGGTTCTCGAAGGGGGTCCCCGTGAGCACGAGCCGATACTCCGGCGTCAGCGCCTTCACGTAGATGGCCGTCTTCGTGGCGTAGTTCTTGATCCGCTGGGCCTCGTCGAGCACCACCATCTCCGAGCCGAGCGCCTGGACGTGCTCGAAATCCCGGAGCAGCTGCTCGTAGCCGAGGATCAAGAATCCCTCCTCGTGGCGACGGTAGAGCGCCCGCCGATCCGGCGCGGGGCCGTCGACCACGATCGCGGGGACGTTGGTCGTCGCCTGCCACTCTCGCAGCCACTGGCTCTTGAGGCTCGCCGGGACGACGAGCACGCCTCGCCGCACACGGCCCGCTCGGAACAGCGCGTGACACGCCGCGATCGCTTGGGTCGTCTTCCCGAGCCCCATGTCGTCCGCCAAGAGTAAGCGCCCCGTCCGCAGGAAGCGCTCGACCCCCGCCCGCTGATAGTCGTACAGCGCGCGCCGCAGGCTCCGGAGCTTCACGAGCGCCTTCGGGGCACCCTTCTCCCCGCGCGCGAGGCGCTCACAGCGCTCGAGCTCCTCCTCGAGCACCCCGCGCGCGGCAGGGGCGCACGCCTCCGGATCCTTCGTGACCGCCGCCCAGAGCCGCTTCAAGAGGCGCCGCCGCTGGCCGAGATCCTGCGAGGCCACGTCGAGCGGTTTGCCCCGCACACGCAGGCCCGCCAGGCGATCGAGGGAGCCCCGCAGCGGCAGCTCGGGAGACCAATCCAGCCGTGGCTCCGGGAGCGGCCGCTGCTCGGCGCTGGCGCGCTTGCCGGCGGGGGCGGAGTAGATCCCATCCAACACCACGATCAGGTGCTTGCAGATCCCGAGGGAGCTCCGCAGGTAATCCGGGCAGTCACAGCTCACACGCAGCGGGGACAGGCCATAGACGTGTGTGACATAGGGGCGTCGTGCCCCTCTCTGCGGCCGGCGCTTGGCGCTCGCCCCCTCATCACCTTTGCCCTTCCCTCGCTTCTTGAACGAGTGCCCGTCCACTCGCGCCGTCGTGTAGGCCCCCAGCAGCGCGCCGCGGGCGGGTCGCTGGGCGACCGCGAGGCCATCCCGGGCCGCGAACTCCGCCCGACGGAGGAGCGCGTCGAGCGCCGCCTCCATGACCGGAAAATCCGCGTCGCCGCCGACCGCCAGCAGCCGCTCCACGATCGACTCCGCCGGGATCGCCCCGAACCGACCGCGGGCCGCGGCCGTAAGGTGCTCCCGCAGTCGCGACCGTTCGTCGGGAGACGCTCCGTCTACGGGGGGGGGGCTGGGAGGACTTCGTCGATCGTCGCTGCTCGTCATGGGGGACCTCGTCATCGAACGGCGCGCCTCTGCGCGGCGTCTCCGGGGACGAAGGTACCTGAAGCTCCGCGAGGATCCGAAGCCTGCGTCAGCTCCCTCCCAGCTCCCTCCCTGGGGTCTCGGAGAGCTGACGCACTGCTGACGCACCCGCGCGGGTGACGGCGCCGCGTCAGCGCGGCTCTGCCGGACTGCTTCGCTCAGGGGCGGCCTCCTGCGACGACGCTTCGGCGCGCGCTCGCTTCTCCCGCTCGAGCTGCTCGGCCACCTCTTGCCAGTAAGGCTCCGGCTCACACACGCAGATCGGATCCGCGTACTCCTCGGGGTCTTCCCACTCCGGCTCGCGCTCCTTCGCCGCTGTCTGCGCTGGGCCCGAGCCGCCAGCGACCGGTCGCTCCTGCTCCGACAAGCGCCTCTCCTGGGCCCTCTCCTGGGCCCCGTCCTGGGCCCTCTCCTGGGCCCCGTCCTGGGCCCCCTCCTGAGAGCGCCCAGCCACCTCACCTCGTTCGTCGCCGCTCATGCTCTCAGTGAAGCACGCGACATCGGGGGGGCAATCCTCCGCGCGGCTCTGCCCGAGTCCACGCCTTCGGTGAGCATCTGGCTGACTTCGCGCGCGTACCTCCCCCTCGGCCTCATCGGGATGTACGGGGCGGCTCGAGTCGCAGATCGCAATCGCGAAGCCCACTGGTGGAGAGGCGAGGGACGCAGCGAGCCCCAGGGAGAGGCCAGCTACTACGAGATCTGGGGGGTTCTCCAAGCCGAGCGACGCCGCACGTCCGCTGCCGCGGGGCGTCACCGCCGGCTCCGCCCCTGCGCACGACGTACGACGCGGTCTCATGCGTGGCACGCATGAGACC
>JAEWOQ010000391.1 GCA_023460875.1 Pseudomonadota bacterium | reverse complement strand
CTTCTTGCCCTTGATCGCGAACTTGATCACCACGTCGTCGTGGATCAGGTCGTCGGGCATGCCCGGGTAGACGATCTCGAAATCCTTGCGGTTGATCTTGAACTCGGCGTTCACGTCGACCGCGTCTCCCTGCACGGCGATCGTCGCCGGGAAGGTGATGCTCTTGGTCACCCCGTGCAGATCGAGGTTGCCCGTGACGTCGTACTTGCCGGGCTCGCCCGCGGCCTTCACGGAGGTCGACTCGAAGGTGCTCTTGGGGAACTTCTCCACGTGGAAGAAGTCCTCGCTCTTCAGGTGGCCCGTGAGCTTCTCCGCGTCCGAGAAGACGGAGGCGAGGTCGATCTCGAGCTTCACCTTGCCCTTGGTGATGTCGTCCCCGGGCACCTCCACGGTGCCGTTGAACTTCTCGAAGCCTCCGTCGTGCTTCAGGCTCACCTTGGCTCCGACGAACTCCAGCTTCGAGCCGTCCTGGGAGAACTCGAACTGGTGGACCGCCGTGTCGGCGGGCGCGGCGACGGGAGCGGCCTCGACCGGCTCCGCCACCTGAGCGGCGGTCTTGCCTTTGGCCGGGTCCTCACAAGCCGCCATGAGCAGCGCAGAGCCGAGGATGACGGAGGAAGTGATGCGATACATTGCTGACATGTCTTGATCTCCAGCGGGGGAAAAGGGCGCACGTCGCGCGTGTTCCCGACCGGTGGTGCCGAACTTGGTCCCCCCTCCCGGTGGCCGCAAGGGCGAGGTGAGGAAAGCATCTTTGCTGCCGGAGCAAAACCCAGTGTTTCCGCGCGCTTCAGAGCTCCCGAGCGGAACCTCCCGAGGGACCCTCCCCCCGCTGGGTCGGCTCAGGCGGGAGATGCTGCCGTCTCGGGGTCGCCGCCCGCCTCAAGGTCCATGGCTGCGCCCGTTCATCGAAGCGGAGGACCAGGGGAACGAACGCGAGGGGCGGGAGCCGGCAGGGCGAGCGCCTCGGGAGCGCGAACCGAGCGGTGCTCTAGGTCCGCGGAGCGAATATGTCGAGAGCAGCGCTGCAGCACGTGCGTCGTCGTGAGCGAGCGGCGCTCTTTGCGCTCCTGGTGGGGCTGAGCGGGGCTTGCGACGCGGATCCGCGCTTCGACTCGGGGTGCCCCTCGGGGACCGCGGGCTGCCCCTGTCTCCCCGAGGGTGGGTGTGAAGGCGGCGAGGGCGAGTGTCTCGAGGACATCTGTGTGCGAGCCCCCATCGAAGAGCCGATCCCGCCGCAGGATCACGGCCCAACCGCCGGAGGAGCGGGCGGCAGCTCGGCAGACGACACCTCCGCACACGACACCGCCGCACACGACACCGCGACACCGGATTGAGCTGGGGCAGCTCCACCCTCGCGGGCACCTCGCCCGGGGCTCGACGAGGGCGGTTCGCGGCCTTAGGTTGTCCCATGGGCCCGCTCGTGGGCCTGCCCCGTACGAGTGCGTTGCCATGAATGAAGTCTCGCGGCGCGATACCCTCAAGCTCCTCGCCAGCGGCGCGGGGGTCGCTTGCACCCCGCGACAGCCGTCCGAGGAGAATATGTCCGAGAAGCCCCGCCCTCAGGCGCCCACAGGAGATCCCGCCCTGTCATCGACCTCCGCGAACCCCGTCCTCCGGACCCGCCCGCTGCCGCGGCTCGGTCCTTGGCCGACGCCCGATCCCTTCTTGTTCTGCGTGCACCACGTGGACCACTACCCCGTGGGCAACGAGCAGCTCGGTCCCGCCACGTCCCTGAGCGGGCGGAACATCGGGCAGGATTTCGAGGGCAAGGACGGCTGGAACATGTATCACGGGCGCACCGTCCCTGGGTTCCCCGTCCATCCCCACCGGGGCTTCGAGACGGTGACCGTCGTGCGCAGGGGTCTGCTCGATCACGCGGACTCCCTCGGCGCCGCCGCCCGCTACGGCGAGGGGGACGTCCAGTGGCTCACCGCCGGCGCCGGGATCCAGCACGCGGAGATGTTCCCGCTGCTGCGCTCCGACACGGACAACCCCCTCGAGCTCTTCCAGATCTGGCTGAACCTGCCGGCGGCCAAGAAGATGGCCACGCCCCACTTCACGATGCTGTGGCGCGATACGATCCCGACCCGCGAGTTTCAGGACGCGGCCGGCAAGCGCACCCGGGTCACCCTCCGAGCAGGTCGGCTCGGCGATGTCGCGCCGCCTCCACCCCCGCCCGAGTCCTGGGCTGCGCATGCGGGGAGTGAAGTGGCGATTTGGGAGATCCAGCTGGAACCCGGCGCCCGTTGGACACTGCCGGCCGCCAGCGCGGGGCTCAATCGCTCGCTCTACTTCTTCCAGGGCTCGGAGCTCCGGGTGGCAGGCCGCCCCGCCGCCTCCAGGCACCAGCTCGAGCTCCGCCCCGACGTGGAGGTGGAGCTCGAGTGCGGCAGCGAGCCGGTGGAGCTCCTGCTCTTGCAGGGACGCCCCATCGGTGAGCCCGTCGCGCAGCACGGCCCCTTCGTGATGAACACGCACCAGGAGCTGCAGCAAGCCTTCTCTGACTACAGCCGCACGCGCTTCGGGGGCTGGCCCTGGCCGAACGACGCCCCGGTGCACGGCCGAGAGCCGGTGCGCTTCGCGCGCCTTCCGGATGGGTCCGTGGAGCGACCCGCAGACTCCGGCGCCGCTCCCCTGAGTTCCGACGCCAGCACCGGGTGACCCGGCTGCGTCCCGTCGACCCGGCTGCGTCGATCCC
>JAEWOQ010000390.1 GCA_023460875.1 Pseudomonadota bacterium | reverse complement strand
CGGGCAGCCCCGTCGACGGCCGCGGGGAGGCCGCCGTGCTCCCCCGCGAGCTCGGCGACGCGGATCGCTCCCTGCGCCTGTGGCGGACGCGCCTCGACGGGAACCCAGGGGATCTGGTGGCCCTCTCCGCGCGGATCGATCTGCTCGCCACCGTCGAGCGGTGGGAGGAGCTGATCACGGCGCTCGAGCAGCGCGCGGGCGCTCGCGGTGACGCGTCCCCGGAGGACGCTCGCGCGGCGCGGGAGGATCTGATCCGAGTCGCGGCTCTGGAGGTGGAGAAGCAGAGGGATCTGGGGCGCGCCATCGAGGTCTGGGAAGAGATCGAGGCGCGCTTCGGGCGGGACGCGGAGAGCGTCGACGCGCTGGTAGATCTGCTGGGCCTCGCCGAGCGCTACGAGGCGGTGGTGCAGCTGCTCGAAGAGGTGCTGAGCTCCGAGCCCGATCCCGCCCGCCGCATCCGTCAGCACGCTCGCCTAGGAGACGTGCTCAGGCTCCACCGCGGCGAGGCCTTGCGCGCCATCGATCACTACCGGAGCGCCCTCGAGCTGGCGCCCACGGACGAGGTGGCGCGAGCGGGGCTGCGCGCGCTCCTGCAGGACGCAGAGCTCGCGGAGCAGGCGGCCGAAGCGCTGGCGCAGGCGCTGCGCGCGGCCGAGGAGTGGCCCGCGCTCCTCGAGCTGGTGGAGATTCGCCTGGAGGCGACGGAGGATCCCTTGCGCAGGCGGGACATCCTGCTCGAGGCGGCGCGGGTGCACGAGCAGCGCACCGGCGATCTGGGGAGCGCCCTGCGCGCGGTGCAGCGCGCCTTCCCCTTCGAGCCATCCGCGGACATCGAGGCGGAGCTGCTGCGCCTGGCGCGGGCGACGGGCGACTTCGAGGCGGCGGTGATCGGGTACCGCAGGGCCAGCGAGGGGGTCGAGGACGCGGCGCGGCTGCACGAGCTGCTGATGGCCCAGGGCGGCATCGAGGATGGCGAGCTGGGCCGCCTCGACGACGCCCTCGGCACCTACCGACGGGTGCTCACGGGAGCGGCGCACCACGCGGGCGCCGCCGCGGCGCTCCTCCGGGTCGCGAACCGCGCCCGGCGCTTCGAGGACGCCGCCTGGGCGTTCGTGGAGCACTGCAGGGCCCTCGACGAGGTGCAGACGGAGCTGGTGGCCGCGACGGAAGAACAGATCGACGCGCAGGGAGAGTGGGACGCCTTCGTCGACGCCTTCGCGGATCGCGTCGCCAGCCACGAGGGGCTCTCGGAGCGCGTCTCCCACGACCTGAAGCGCCAGCTCGCGGTGTGGCACCGCGATCGCCGCGGTGACGCGGACTCGGCGGAGTTCGTGCTGCGGCGCGCCGCCAAGGACTACCCGAACCTGACGACGCTGCGCCTGCTCGCGGAGCTGCAGCGCCGAGCCCCCGGGCGACCGTTGGTGCTGACCCTCGTGGCCATCGCCGATCACGCGGATCACGAGCTCGCCGCCCTGCGAGAGGCGGCGGAGGTCGCCCTCACGGCGGCGAAAGATCTCACCTTGGCTCAGCCGATCCTCGAGAGGGCCTGGGAGCACGGGGCGCGGCGCTTCCGAGAGGCCGTCGAGGCCTGCGGCGGGAGCGCGGCCTTGGAGGAGGTGCGCGCCGCGGAGCCCGCGGAGGTGGCGTCCTGGGCCTTGGAGCGGCTGGTGGAGATCGCCCTGGGCGCTCGCGAGCCGACGCGGGCCCTCGAGCTCCTCGTGGCCGGCGCCGAGCTCCCCTTCGTGGCGCGGGAGGCCATCGCGCTGCGCTTCCGTGCGGCGGAGATCGCGGCGCGTGATCCCGACGACCGGGCGGCGATCGAGCTGTGTCGAGAGGTCCTGGCGAGCGATCCGAACCACGCAGGGGCGATCTCCTTGCTGAGCTCCCTGTACGAGCGCTCGGGTCAGCTCGACCAGCTCCTCGACTTGCGACGCCGAGAGCTCGCCCTGGAGCCTCCACTCGAGCGGCGCATCGCCCTGCGCCTCGATATCGCGGCGGTGCTCGGCGACCTGGGAGGGCCGGCGGAGGAGCGCCTGGAGGCTCTCCGGGCCAACTTGGAGGAGCAGCCAGGCGACGCCGCGTCCGTGAACGCTTTGGCCCAGGTCCTCGCCGGCCTCGAGCGCGACGAGGAGCTCGCCACGCTGCTCGGTGAGCAGGCGGAGGCGGTCGCGCGGACGGGGGATTCGTCCCGGGCGGCGGCGCTGTGGGCGCGAGCGGGCGTGGTCGCGGAGGAGCGGCTCGGCAACGTGGAGCGAGCCCTGAGCGCGTTCCGCAGCTCCGTGAAGCTCGAGCCGACGCTCTTGGTGCTCGATCGGCTGGCCGCGATCTGCACCGCGCGTGGAGAGCACCTGGCGGCTGCGGGGTGGCTCGAGCAGCGCTTCGCCCTGACGGATCCGGCGGACTCGGGCGCCTGGCGCTCGACCCTGTCGGGCCTCGCCACGGCGCTGGTCCACGCGGACGAGGAGCCCCGGGCTCGGCAGTTCCTCGAGCGTGGTCTGGAGATGGATCCCGCCGCGGACGAGGCCCGCCGGCAGCTCGCCGGGCTGTACCGTCAAGGGGAAGACTGGGGGGTGCTCGCGCCCCTGCTCGCTGGAGGCGTGCGCTACGCAGCCAGCGACGCAGCGAAGGTGGAGTACCTCCGCTCCGCCGCCCAGGTGGAGCGGAGACGGCTGGGGCGCCTCGAGGCGGCGTTACCGCTGCTGGCCCAGGCGGTGGAGCTCGACAAGGGCGATCGTTCTTTGCGGTTGCTCCTCGCGGACGGGCTCCGGGTCGCCGGGCGCCTGGACGAGTCACGGGAGCTCCTCACGGCCCTCCTCGATGAGTTCGGCCGGCGTCGGACCAAGGAGCGCGCGGCGGTCCACCACCACCTGGCCAAGATCGCCCTCGCGCTGGGAGACCTGGACGAAGCGCTGCTGCAGGCCGAGGAGGCGTCGAAGATCGAGCGTACGGATCCGGCGATCCTCATGCTGCTCGCGCAGGTCGCGCGCCAGAAGGGGCAGCTCGATCGGGCCGAGCAGGCGTACCGCACGCTCCTGCTCCTGGTGAGCCGCCAGGCGCCCTTGCCCGCGGAGGACGCGGACGCGGTCGGGGAGAGCACGATCCTGTTCGAGCTCTACGGCATCGCTCGGGACAAGGAGCAAGCGGATCGAGCCCAGGATCTGCTCGACTCGGCCCTCGAGGTGGCGACGCGGGATCCCGCGGAGGCCGCGCTCCTCGAGGAGGCCCTGCGCAGCGCAGGTCAGGCGGATCTGCTGCTCCAGGCCCTCGACCAACGGCTGCTCGCCCTCGGAGAGGGCACCGCCGGGGACGGGGCAGCGGCCGCGCAGATCCTCCTCACCAAGGCGCAGGTGCTCGCCAAGAGCGGCCGCCTCGACGAGGCCCTCGACGCACGCCTGAGCGCCCTCGAGCGCGCCCCCCAGGACGCGCGCTTGCTCGAGTCCACCAAGAAGCTCGCCGACGAGCTCGGGCAGACGCCGCGCGTCATCGAGCACCTCACGGCGCTGGCGGGGCAGGTCGCCAGCCGTGACCGCCGCATCGCCGGCGAGCTCTGGCTGCGCCTCGGCAGCTACGCGGAGGCCCAAGGGGACGGCCTCGAGCGCGCCGCCGCCTTCTACGAGCTGGCGCAGCAGTCGGGTCACAAACCCATCCAGAGTCACGCCGCGTTGGATCGCGTGCTCGGCGCGCTGGGAGATCAGCCGCGCATGCGCCAGGCCCTCGAGCGCTTCGTGGTCGCCGACGGCGCCCAGGCGGATCCCGAGGCGCTCATCGGCGCGCTCGTCCGGCTCTCGGCGCTGGAGCTCGACGAAGGCAGCGTCGAGTCCGGCGCGGCTCACCTCGAGCAGGCACTGAGCCTCGGGGCCAGGGCAGATCAGGGGCTCGACCTCGTGCTGCCCTTGATGCGCAGCGGGGCCAGGAGCCCGACCCTGGTGCGGCTGTTCGTCCGCCTCGCGACGGCGGCGGACAACGCCACGCTCCTGTGGGCGCTGTCCTTGGCCGCAGAGCTCGAGGACGTGGAGCTCGACGTGATGATCCGGGCCGTGGAGCTGGCGCGGGAGCTCGGCGACAAGGATCGCCTCGTCCCCCTCCTGGAGCGGTCCATCGAGGTAGGCCGCCGTTCGGGCGCCCTGACCGAGGTGCGCTGGGCCCTCGTGGAGCTCGCGGAGAACCAGCGGAGCGCGGGCTTGTTCCAGCGCGCCGCGGAGCTGCTCGGCGAGGCCATCGCCAGCTGCGCCGCGAGCCGCGCGGAGGAGGGCGCCGACCTGGAGGCGGACAGCGAGGAGTACCAGCTCGAGCTGCGCTTCGCCGAGCTCATGGGGGGCGCTCTGGAGGACGTGGCGACGGCCATCGCCTCCTACGAGAAGCTGCTCGCCGTCGCCCCGGGGGACGCGCGTGTGTGGCGGCCGCTGCTGACCCTCTACCGCCGCGCCGGTCGCACCGCGGAGCAGAAGGAGTGCCTGAGGCGCCTTCAGGAGCACGTCACGGATCCCAAGGAGCTGTCGTTGCTCCGCATGGAACGTGTGCGTTTGATGATTGAAGGGGGCGAGTCCGAAGCCGCGGAGCAGGAGCTGCGGGCCATCCTGTCGGAGTCCCCCAGCGACGAGGAGGCGCAGACCATCCTCGCGGATCTGCTGGACGGCAGCGGGCGCAGGGACGAGCTGAAGGAGCTCCTGGAGAGCCTGCACCGCGCCGCCCGGGATCGGGGCGACGGCGCGGAGGTGGCGCGGACCGCGCTGCGCCTGGCGCACCTGCTCGCGTCGGAGGATCGGCAGGAGGCCCGCGGCGTGCTCACGGCTTCGCTGACCTGGACGTCCGAGAACAGGGAGGTGCTGCGCGCGCTCCTGGAGCTGTTCGGCGGCGAGGACGAGCCCGCGGAGCGCGCCGACGTCATGGAAAACCTGATCCAGGTGGAGGAGCCGAGCGCCGCGGAGCAGCTCAGCTTGAGCCTCGCGGAGCTACGTCGGGAGCTCGGGGACGGCTACGGGGTCGGCAAGGCCCTGGAGCTCGGCTTCCGCGTGTGCCCCACGAGCGATCAGCTGGCGACGCAGCTGCGGCAGTGGCTGCGCGACGAGCACGACTACGGCCGCCTCGCCGAGATGTTGGTGATGGAGGCGGAGCACCGTCCGATCGACGTCGCCCTCGAGCGCCTCGACGAGGCCGCGCGCCTCTACGCGGAGGAGCTGGGTGATCCGATGCAGGCGGCCGACACTCTGGGGCGCGCGGTGCAGCGGGCGCCGGAAGATCGAGGGCGCTTGACCCGCATGGTGGAGCACCTCGTCGCCGTGGGCGACGCAGAGCGCGCGCTGGCGGAGATCTCCTCCGCCTTCGACAGGGCCCCCGAGGGAGCGCGGGCCGAGCTCGCGCGGCTGCGGGCGACCCTGCGCGCCAGCGAGTACGCCAGCAGCCCCGAGGCCCTGGAGCTCGCGGCCCAAGATTTGGAGCTGGCGGGGCGCCTCGCGGGGAGCGCCAGCGACGACGTGCGCCGTCAACACGTGACCCTGCTGGAGCGCATGCGCACGCTCTACGCGGACATCGCCGACGAGCCCGGGGAGCGGAGCGTGGTGCTGCGGCTCGCGGAGCTCCGACCCGAGCTCGACGACGCCTACGAAGCCCTGGAGACCCTGGCGGGTTGGCTCCGGGAGCACCCCTTGGACGTGGAAGTAGCGCGCCGCCTCGGCAGCCTCTCCGAAGCGATGGAAGACTGGGGCACGGCCTCCTTCGCCTACGCGCGGCTCCTCGACGCCTCGGAGGGGGCAGAGCGGCGGGAGGCGGCCCTGCGCTTCGCCGACGCCGCCGAGCGAGCGGGCACGGCGATGGTAGCGCGGAGCGCCCTCGAGTCGGTGCAGCGGGAGAACCCCGGGGACGAGACCCTGAGGGTGCGCCTGCGGCAGATGTACGAGGCGGCTGGGGCCTACGCGGAGCTCGGCGAGATCCTCCTGGGACAAGCGGACACCACGGGGGACGTCGAGGAGCAGTTCCGGCTCCTGAAGGAGGCGGGCGAGCTCTTCCTCCGCGCAGACGTCGGCGGCGCAGCCTCCGAGATCTTCCAGCGCGCCCTCGCGCTGCGGCCAGAGGCCTACGAGGTCGTGTTCCTGCTCTCTGAGGCGCACCTCGCCATCGGGGAGGTCGATCAGGCGGGCGCCGTCCTCGAGCAGGCGGTGGAGGCCCACGGCAAGCGCCGCTCACCGGAGCTGAGCCTGCTCCAACACGGCCTGGCGCGGGTGGCCTACGCCCGCGGCGACGATGAGCTGGTGATGACCTGGCTCGAGGCGGCGCTGCTGACGGATCGCCAGAACGGCGAGGTGGCGGCGCAGCTCGCCGTCTTCGCGCAGGAGAAGGGCCGCTACGACGTCGCGATCAAGGCCCTGCAGCTCGTCACGTTGCTGAAGACCCCCTGCTCCATGAGCCGAGCGGAGGCGTACCTGCGCCAGGCGATGATCGCCGAACACCAGGGGGACGTGAAGAAGGCGCTCCTCCTCGCGCGCCGCGCGGCCGCCGCCGATCCCGAGTACGAGGAGGCCCAGAGTTTCCTCACCCAGCTCGGCGCCTGAGCTCGGCGCCTGAGCGACCACGCGAGTGGCTGCGGCAGGGAGGGCCTGGCGAGCGGGGCACGATGTCGGTCGCGCCGCGACAAAGTGGCACAGGTTCACGACACTTTGTCTGCCCATGGTGACATAATGTCAGGGCCTGTGCCATTGTGGCATATCACGCCGTCACTGTGAGCGCTGCGAGCTCGTGATGGCCTCCGCGGTGGCCCGCGCGGCTGTGGCTCGTCCCCGCGCTTCGAGCCCCGCGGGTCCGTCGAGCTTGCTGGCGGCGACGCCATAGCGCTCGGCCAAGTCCCGCCAGTACTCCGCGCTCTCAGCGGGGGCGACCAGCTCCCGGAGGTAGGCCGCGTCGTAGGCGGCGATCCCCGCGAAGGGACTCGTCCCGGCCGCCACCTCCTCGAGGGGCTCGAGGTTGCCCAGGGCATCGGCGAAGCGGGGACCGCGGGCGATCATGTCCGCGGCGTCTCGTGGGCCCGCCATCAGCGCCATGGCGACCGCGCGGTGAACCTCGATCTCCGCGCCGCCGCGCCCCTCGAGGAGCCGGTGGGCTTCGGCGAAATCCTGCGCCCGGAAATAGGCTCGCCCGAGCTCCACGTGGGTTCGAGCGAGGAGCAGCGCGGTCGCGTCATCCAGGGGGCGGGAGCGCAGATCGGCGCGCAAGGATCGAGGCACGCCCCGCTCGAGGGAGGCGCGCAACAGCCGATCTGCGTCCGTCCCCGAGGCCTCCGGTAGAAACCAAGGAGCGTAGAAGGGGGGCAGACGCGCCGCGAGGGAGAGCTCTACGGAGTCCGCCGTCGTGAGCGGAGGGAGGGCAGGCAGGAGGAGCCTGTCCAACGCGTCGATGCGGCGTCCGCCGTAGACGCTGGAGAGGAGCGCGCGCGCGGCGGTGAGCCGGGCGTCGTTCAAGACGCCGATCTCGGCGAGCTCCGCGAGCCCGGCGAGCGCGGCGTCTCGCCCCCGTCGTTTCCGAGGCTCCAGGGCCTCGTCCAGGGTGCCGTAGTAGACGGTGCGCAGCTCGGGATCGCTCTGCATCTCCCGGGGGATGGGGGCCGCGCGGGCGATCTCCACGAAGCGCATGTCCGCCATCCCCGCCTCCACCGCCACGACACCCCGCGCGTAGCCCCGCAGGTGGGCTCCTCGCTCGGACAGCTGGTGGATGGCCGCCGACTGCTCCTGGATCCAGGGGAACAGGCGCTCCTGGAAGTAAGCCTCCAGGGTCGGCTTGTCGTGGACCTCGGGAGCCTCCGGAGGCGTGGAGGCGAGGCGCCGCAGCCGTGCCGCGAGGCCGAGGGCGAGGAGCGTCTCGTCCAGCTCGCGAGCGCGGCGCTCTGCGCCAGCACCCGGAGCGAGCTGCTCTTCGACCAGCACGTCACCGCACTCCGTCGGGGCGATCTCGGCGCGGAGAGCGCGCAGCGTGGCCGTGGGCCAGGTCGGACAGTGCTCCAGCGCCGCGAGGGCGCGATCCCGCGCCAGCGCTGTCTCCGATCCAGTCTGCTCGTGGCCGGCGGCGTCCTCACCGGCGGCGAGGGCCACCGCGTGGGCGGCGGCGTCACAGCCGGCGCGTCCGTCCTTCGACGAGGGGACGACCGCAGACACGTAGGACGCGCACAGCGCGGGGGGCGGCGGCACCGCTGCGATCGCCGGGGGGAGGGAGAGATCGTCCTCCCGC
>JAEWOQ010000389.1 GCA_023460875.1 Pseudomonadota bacterium | reverse complement strand
CTACGTCGGGCGTCGACGCTGGGGGCCTGCGCGATCTCGTCGAGGATCGCGCGCTTCTTCGCGGTGTCAGTCTCGCCCAGGGCCGCCTGCAGCATGGCGTCTGCCCACTCGGCTTCGATGCGGCGGTACGCGGGGGAGCCAGTCAGGCCGCTCGCCTCCGGGATTTCCCGCAGCCGCTCGTGAGCTCCAAACACGTCGCCATCATCGGCCAAACGCGCGGCGTCCTGGAGGATGGCTTCGTAGGGGGAGCGCTCCGAGGTCTCGCGCGCCACGTCCACGGAGGGGCCACGGGTGAACACGAAGGCGAGCACCAGCGCGAGCAACACCACCCCCACCGCAGCGGCGAGGGCCCGGGGGTCGAGCCGGCTCGGATCACCCTGCTGCGGGGCGCCGACCGCCGCGAGAGTGTACCGTTTGCTGTCCTCGGCGTCGGCGCGGAAGATGACCCCCGCGGGGATGAACTTCAGCACGACGTCGCCGAGCTCGATGACGTCGCGCGCGTCGAGCAGCGCCCGCTCGAGGTCGGCGCCGTTCACCCGGACACCGTTGGCGCTCCCTTTGTCGACGAGCTCGTAGCGACCGTCACCGAGCTTCCGCACCTCCGCGTGGACGCGGCTGACGGAGGCGTGATTGATGCAGAGGTCGCACTCGTCGCCGCGGCCGATGATGAGGCGCTCGCTGTCCAGTGGAAACTCCGCCCCTTGGGCGGGACCGATCAGCATGACGAAGCGGTCCGGCTGCCCGATGAGGCTGTCGCGGCGCAGGAACGGGTCCGTCGCCATACGGCGGTGCCCCTGCTCCCGGGTCGCGAGCGCCTCGTCGGTCAGCTCGACGCGGTAATCACCGATCTGGACGAGGTCCCCATGGGCGAGCTCTTGGCGCCCCCCGATGCGCACGCCGTTGACGAAGACGCCGTTGTAGCTCTGTAGGTCCTCCAAGAACCACTGGTCCCGCTGTCGGTGCAGCAGCGCGTGGTTGCGGGACACGTTCCGCTCCGTGAGGCGAATCGTGTTCGCCGCCGCGCGACCAATCGAGTACTCGTCGCGTACCAGATTCACGACCGTCTGCTGGCCCTGGTCGTCCTCGATGCTCAGTTTCCACATCGGTCTGGTCTGCTCGCCTGGTGCTCGCCCAGCTGACTGCCTCCCGCTGGGTTCACGAGGGGTAACATGGCGTTAGCCGTCCGACTAGGCATCCGGCAGTTCCAAGCGAGCTGGAAGAGCTCGTCGTGGACACGGGGCCGCGCCCGGCGAATTCGTAGGTTGCTGGCCGTGGGGCACACCCGATTGGTCAACAGAATCGTTACCGTACGCGCGTCGGGGTCACACCAGAGGCTCGTCCCCGTATAACCGAGGTGCCCGAAGGTGTTCGGCCCTGACACCCTTCCCGCCATCGAGCGCTCGTTCTCCTTGGCGTCGAAGCCGAGCCGTAGGCTCCCGCCGGGGCGGGGACGGAGGAGCTCGTCCAAAGTCCCTTGGCGCACCAAGGCTGGCCGCTCCGAGTCCAGCCCAAAACTCTCGAGCAGGGCCACCCCGAGGCGGAGCAAGGCGGGAGCGCTCCCAAAGAGCCCTGCATGTCCCGAGCTGCCATGGCCGCTCAAGGCCCAGGCGTTGTCATCGTGGACGATCCCCCGCAGCGTGCCTCCACGCCAGGGGACGTGCTCGGTCGGAGCCACCCGCTCGATGAAGGTCGGCTCGCGCCGGCGCCACTGCCGGCTCGAGCCGAGCTGGAGCTCCTCGCCGCAGGCTTCGCGGAGCTCGCTCGAGAGGACATCGTCGAGGGGGCATCCCGTGACCTCCTCGACGGCGCGGCCCACGAGGAGATAGCCGAGGTCGCTGTACAAAGCCTCCGCGCCGGGCTCTGTCCGCACGCTCCGCGCGGCGATCCAGTAGGCCCGCCCGACCTCCATGAGCCTGCGCTCGCGCAGGGGCGCAAAGAGCTCGACGTGGGCGCTGAGCCCAGCGCGGTGGGACAGGTGCTCGGCGATGGTGCGCCCGCCCGCGGGGGTGCCTGCGACGAGCGGCAGGAAGGTGGACAAGGGCGCCGACCACGCGAGCCGTCCTCGCTCCACCAAGCGCGCGCAGGTGAGCGCGAGCAGGGGTTTCGTGACGGAGGCCAGGTCGAAGGGCGTGTCGATGGTTGTGGGCGCGCTCCCCACCTGCCCCGCGGCGCCGAACGCGGCGAGCCAGCCAGCATCCGTCAGGGTGGCCACCGCAGCTGCGGCGGCGGGGGCGACCCCTGCATCCACGATCTCGCGCAAGAGGAGCGCATCGAGGGACCTCGCGCCGTCCACCACCATCGGCCGCATCATGCCTGCCCCACGGAACCGACGCCACGTCTTGGGGAGCCGCTCGCTTTTGACCCGTTCCTTCCGGGCCAGGTATGATCTCCCGACCCCCCTGTAGCTCGTTCCCCCTTCCACCCGATGGCTGAATTCACCTGGGAAGCTCGCGCCCGCACCGGCGAAGTCCGCAAGGGCACGATGGAGGCCGATGACGAGCTCGCTGTGCAGGCGAAGCTGCGGCAACAGCAGCTGAGCCCGGTCAAGGTCAAGCGGCGCTCCAAGCGTCTGAACCTCGACCTGCAGTTTGGCAGCGGCGTCACCACGAAGGATCTCGTCACCTTCACGCGGCTGTTCGCCACGATGATCGACGCCGGCCTGCCCATCGTGCAGTGCCTCGACATCCTGGCCAATCAGCAGACGAACAAACACCTGAAGGTGATCCTGAAGGACATCAAGTTCCAGGTGGAGCAGGGATCCACCTTCAGCGACGCCCTCCGCCGCCATCCCCGCGTCTTCGACGATCTCTTCGTGAACCTGGTGCAGGCCGGTGAGGTGGGCGGCATCCTCGATTCCATCCTGAACCGGCTCGCCATCTACATCGAGAAACGTCAGAAGCTCATCCGCCAGGTGCGCGGCGCGCTGACGTACCCCGCGATCGTGGTGGTCATCGCGGCGGCGGTGATGGCGATCTTGATGACGTTCGTCATCCCCGCCTTCGAGACCATGTTCAAGGACTTCGGCGGCGGTCGCGAGGCCTTGCCGGCGATCACTCGCCTCATGATGGGGCTGTCGAGCGCCTTCGTGACCTACCTGCCGCTCATCGTGCTGGGGGTCATCGGCAGCGTGGCTGGCTTCATCTACGCGTACAAGCAGCCCCGCGGGAAACGCTTCTTCCATCAGACGCTGCTCCGCTTGCCCATCATGGGGAACGTGATGAGCAAGATCGCGGTGGCGCGCTTCACGCGCACCCTCGGCACCCTCCTCCAGTCCGGCGTGCCCATCCTCGACGCGCTGGAGATCTGCGCTCGCACCTCTGGCAACGTGATCGTGGAGGAGGGGGTGATGAGCGTGCGCACGGCGGTCAGCGAGGGCCAGAACATGGCCGAGCCCCTCATGCGGGCCGAGGTGTTCCCCGAGATGGTGGTGCAGATGATCTCGGTGGGTGAGCAGACCGGCGCCCTCGATCAGATGCTGAACAAGATCGCGGATTTTTATGAGGAGGAGACGGACGTGGCGGTGGCGGCCCTCACCAGCTCCCTCGAGCCGATCATGATGGTCGGGGTCGGCGGTATGGTCGGGGTCGTCCTGATCGCCATGTACCTGCCGATCTTCTCGCTGGCTGGGAACATCAAGGGGTGAGCGACGTGAGCCGGCCGGGGAGGGGACGCTCTTGAGGTCGAAGAGCCTCTTCCCGGGCCCCTCCCGCGCGCGGAGCCGCATCGAGGCGCCCTTGCCGCGCCGCCTGGCGGTGCTCACCCTCGGGCGACTGGGCTTGGTCGTGGTGGCCCTCGGGCTCGTAGCGCTCGTGTACCTGCGCGACGCGGCGCGCGACATGGGCAGCTTCACGGTGCAGGTCGCCCTCTGGACGGGCGCCCTCTCGATCGTGCTCACCTTTTGCTACCTGCTCGTGCTGCGGCGCGGTAGCCGGCTGCGGGAGCTCGCGGCCATTCAGCTCGTCCTGGACCAGGCGCTGTGGAGCGTCGTCGTCTACCTGACCGGCGCTGCGGCGAGCGGCGCGACATCCCTCTACGGCATCACGTGCCTAGCAGGAGGTCTGCTGCTCGGAGGACAAGGGGCGGTCCTCGCCGCGGTCACGGGCGGCTTGTTCTTTTGCCTCATCATCGTGCTCCTGCAGTCCGGGGGCCTGCCGATGCCGTCGGATCAACCCGAGCGGCTCTATCAGCTCACGTCCGAGGAGACCGTCTATTACCTCGTCGTCAACGTGCTCGTGCTCCTGGTCGTGGCGCTGCTCGTCGGCTACCTCGCGGAGCGGCTCAGGCGCGCGGGGTGGCAGATCGAGGCGGCGGAGGAGCGCGCCGATCGAGCCGAGCGGATGGCGGCGCTTGGTCGGCTCGCGGCGGGTCTGGCTCACGAGATCAGGAACCCGTTGAGCGCCATCTCCGGATCGATTCGGTTGCTCCAGAGCGCGCCGGAGCTCGTGCAGGAGGATCGCGAGCTGTGTGACTTGATCGATCGGGAGGCAGATCGCCTGAACGAGCTGGTCAGCGACATGCTGGATCTGTCGCGCCCGCGCAAACCCGAGCTGCGCGCGATCGACGTGGCGGCGCTGGCGCGGGAGGTAGTGCAGCTCGCCTCGAAATCCGGGCGCGGCGTCTCGGACGTGAGCATCGTCTACACGGGTCCGCCGCGTGGGGTCTGGATCCGCGCCGACGGGCAGCAGGCCAGGCAGCTGCTCTGGAACCTGGTCCGCAACGCCGTGCAGGCAAGCAGCGCCGACGGGGAGGTGCGGGTGATCCTGGAGATGTCCCCAGCTCGGGTCGAGCTGACCATCGAAGACGATGGCGTGGGCATCGATCCAGCCACGCTGCATCAGCTGTTCGACGCCTTCTTCACGACTCGAAGCCAGGGCACGGGGGTCGGGCTGGCGGTGGTGAAGCGCATCGCCGACGACCACGGGTTCCACATCGGCGTGGACACGGATCGTGAACAGGGAGCGGCGTTCCGGCTCGACTTGGGTCCCCCCATCGAGCATGCTCGGGGCGCGGAAACGACGGAGCCCGGGACGGTGGCTGCGGCGCCCTGACGTCGCGGCGCCGAACCAGCAGGGTCGAGACAGTCAAGTCGGACCAAGGAGGTCGGACCAGCGGAGGGCGGACCAGCGGAGGTCGGACCAGCGGAGTTCGGACCAGCGGAGTTC
>JAEWOQ010000388.1 GCA_023460875.1 Pseudomonadota bacterium | reverse complement strand
CCGCTGGCCTTCGCCTGCGGGGACCGCTCGCGAAGTTCTCTGACGTGCGGCTCTACGACGGTCCCCCCGTGCCAATAAGCGGTGTGACAGCGGCAGGCTGGAATTCAATGTGCAATCCTTTGTGAGCAGGGGGGGCTGAAGGAAGTCAGCCGAAGTGCCGAAACCGCAAAAACCAGTGACCGAAGTCGTTGCAGCGCCGCGGAATGACCGCCGCCAGCGCCGCAAGTTCAGCGCCAAGGAAAAGGCGCGCATCCTTTCCGCCGCCGACAAGTGTACCGGTCGCGGGGACCTGGGTGAGCTACTCCGTCGTGAGGGCATCTTCAGCTCCCACCTCAGCACCTGGCGCGCGCAGCGAGCCAAAGAAGGTCTCCTGGGGCTCGAGCCGAGGAAGCCCGGTCGTAGGCCGACCAGGGACGACAAGGACCGCCTCATCGAGAAGCAGCAGCGGCAGATCGCGAGAATGGAGAAGGAGCTTCGCATCCAGAAGGCTCTGCTGGAGCTTCAGGAAAAAGCGCACGAGATTCTCGGGATCGCGCTGCCGAGAATCGAGGATGTGAGCGAGGACGACTCGTCGAGCTCGTCCGACAGCGCGACCCGGAGGTCCCGATGACACGCGCTTGCCAAGCCGTGGGTCTCAGTCGCGCGACGGCCTACCGGCGATTGCGCCCTCCCGCATCTTCGTGTGCGGAGCCGAGCAAGCGACGCCGCTCGGCTCGGAGACTGAGCGACGCTGAGCGTACGCGTTCACGCCTCGTAGCGTAGATTCTCACGCAGCGTGGGCGAGCTGAGGCTCGGAGGGTGAGCGCTCGAGGAGCGAGGGAGATTGTTCCCCGGCTAGGTGTGCCTGGCAGGCGGCTTTCAGGAAGGTGAGCACGTGCCGTTCTTGCCGACGGAGGGTGGCCACCACCGTCAGGATCCTTTCGACGAAGCGGCTGCCGAGTTCACTGTGGGTCCCGCCGCTGAGCTTGCGCCACAGGACGGCGTGGCGCAGTGCCTGCTCGGCGGCATTGTTCGTGGGCGGCACGTCTTCGCGTTCGAGAAACAACCACAGGGCGGGCTCGACCTTGAGGATCTGGGCGCAGGTGCGCGCCGTCTTCTTCTGCGCGCATGTCTGCCCTTGCTGGAGCAGGTGACGGACGCGCTTTCGGACCTCACGGGCGTAGATCTGGAAGGTCGAGCGTTTGAGGGTGCCGTCACGGACGCGATGGTACCAACCGAACAGGCGCCGGGCCTCGTCGAGCAGAT
Organism: Pseudomonadota bacterium; assembly: GCA_023460875.1. GTDB lineage: Bacteria > Myxococcota_A > Polyangia > Polyangiales > Polyangiaceae > NIC37A-2. The sequence goes on along the minus strand of JAEWOQ010000388.1, from coordinate 2,894 downwards.
CGTCGCCCAGGCGCTTCGATTCCGCGCCGCGCTCGGCGATGGCCACGAAGTCACGGATCAAGTGAGCCCAGCACACCTGTCGGGCCCACAAGGCCCAGAAGCCGTAGGACGAGTATCGGTCGCTCACCAGGGGCGCTTCGCTGGTGCCGAGTAGCTCCGTGGCGGCCTGCGCTGAGCGCTCGCGCTGGATAGAGAAGACCGTCACCGTGTCGGTCACGGCGGTCCAGAGCCACACCTTCAGGCGCCTGGGGCCTTCACGCCAGCTCGTCTCGTCCGAGTGCCTCACGCCCGCCCGATCCGTGCGCACGAAGCCCTTGGCATCGTCGACTGGAGCGGCGACCGCTTCGCTGCCCAGCTCTTGGCAACCGATGACCACCCCGAGCGACATATCGAGCCCAAACAGGTCCGACATCAACTGCTGCACCTTGCGCTTGCCAAGCCGGCAGACGCCCATGAGCAGCGTCACCGTGGCGATCACACTCGGACCGAAGGCTCCGCTCGGAACTCCGTCCGGCAGCTTGCCGCAAGTGACATGACCGCACTCGCAGCGTCGGCGATGCAGGGCAAACTGCTCCACCCAGGGCCGGACCTCCGGCAAATGAAAGACCTGATGCAGCCGTGGCTCGGGGTCCTCCCCCGACAGTCGTGCCTGGCAACGGGCGCACGTGATCATGGAGAAGTTTCGATCACTTGCGAGCCCCTCACCCAGCGAGGTGGCCGTGACGCGTACCCGGAGCCGAAGGTCAGTGGTTCGAATCCACTCGGGCGCGCCAGAGACATACAGGGGACGAACTGGAGGCCGAACCGGTTTGCCGACCAGCTTGGGGCGCCATGATTCGGTTCGGCGCGGGGCGGCGCCCACGCGCCGGCGCGGGAGGCCCTTCGAGGAAGCCACCCGCGCCGTGCTCGCCGCGCTCAGCGCACGTGGATGTCCGGCTCGGGGGGATCCGCCATCCCCGCCCCAATGTGGAATCCGGGGTGCGAGGGCTGGTTGTACGACGAGTGCTGCCAGGTGACCTGCATGCGGTACGTGGGGTCGTGCATGAGCGTGTAGATCCGCCGCTCCGTCACGTCGGTGGTCGTGTACACACGCAGCGCCGAGTTGTTCGACTCGCGCACGACCAGCTCCTCGCGCCAATCACCGAGGATGTCGGCGACCAGGGACGGTGTGTTCTTCGTCCCGTTGTTGCCGCTGCACCCGCTGGCGTTGAGCAAGGTACCGCCACCGTACTTGGTGATCCGGGCGCCGTCCTGGAGCTCGCGCAGCTCATCGGCGTCCCAGAAGATGAGGAAGTTCGTCGATGAAGGTTTGCTGCCCACGTTCGCTCCGTTGGCGCAGGACCTGAGGCCGCTCGAGGTAGAGCTCCAGAACTCCGCGCCCGGGCTGCCGGCGTACACGTCGGCGGCCACCCCGCGGCCATTGTCCCCTCCCCCCTGGGCTTCAGCGTACATCTCGCACGTGTCCCCGTTGTGGACGCTGTAGCCACCGCTGCCTTCGTACACGGTGAAGACCGTGATCCCGGCGCCTGGGATGAGCTCACCGACGTGCTGAGCGTCGCCATGGCCGCGCCCCGTCGCGCAGCGGAAGGTCCCGTCGCTCCCGATCGTGAGCGCGCCGGTGTTGATCTCCTGGCCGCCGTCGCCGTCCATGTCCGCCGCGGTCGCCGAGTGGTCGCCCTGACCCCGGGCTGCCCCATTGCCGGACGTGTTGCTGTCGAAGATCCAGTTCGTGCTCAGCTGCCCGTCCCGCCAATGCAAGGCGGACATCGTGAGCCTCGTGTAGTAGCCGCGCTGCTGAACGATACTCGGGCGCCCCGTGTTCGTGCCTCCGTCGGTCACCATGGCTGCGCCGCCGTTGAAGCGATCCACCCGGTTGCCGTAGTTGTCTCCCCAGGAGGTCACGGTGCCGCGGGGCACCGGGTAGTTCACCGTCGCGAGCTCGGCGCCGGTGCGGCCGTCGAACACGGTGAGGTACTCGGGGCCAGAGAGGACGTAGCCGCTGCCGTTGCGGTAGTCGGCGCTGTCGTCGTCGTTCGCCGCGGGGCCCGTGCGCAGGTAGGCGCCGGTGCCGTCGCGGGTCCCCGGGGCCGTCTTGACGACGATCTCGGCCCGCCCATCGCCGTCGAAGTCGTACACCGACGGCTGGGAGTAGTGGGCTCCCGAGCGGATGTTCCGACCGAGATCGATCCGCCACAAAGACGTGCCGTCGAGCTTCAGGCCCTCGAGCAGGGTGTTGTTGGTGTTACCGGATTGCGAGTTGTCCTTGGCATTGTTCGGCTGCCACTTGAGCACCAGCTCGTATTGCCCGTCGCCGTCCAGGTCCGCAGGCATGACATCGTTGGCCTCGTAGTCGCTCGGAGGCGAAAGAGGGATACGGATGTAGTTCTGCGCCCACGGCGTCACGGAGCTCGACGGCGCGCACTCCGTGCCGTCCATGACGACGCTCACCGAGTACGCGGCGTTCGCCCCAGCGCCCGCGTCCCAATAGTTGGTGCTGTTCGTCACGGTCGTGACCAACGCCCCATCGCGGTAGAGGTTGTAGCTCACGGAGCTCGGGTCGCTGCGACGGTACTCGTAGCCCATCATCCGCCAGCCGACGTAGTTGCCGTTGTCGCCGCGCACCGCGACGACCCCTCGGTCCAGGTCTTCCATCTGGTAGTGGCCATCGGCTGCCACCACGCAGTTGCCCCCGCCGCCGCTGCCGCCGTCCGCACCGCCGCTGCCGCCAGTGCTGCCGCCGCCGGTGCCACCCGTGCCGGCGCCGCCGTCGCAGTCGGAGGCGCTCACGGCCGCGCCGGTCCCCGTCAGCCGATAGATGTTCGCCAGTCCGTCCGCCCCCGTCGCCTTCAGAACGAAGCGGTGTTCTCCGACGTCGAGCGTTACGTCCACGCTCA
>JAEWOQ010000387.1 GCA_023460875.1 Pseudomonadota bacterium | reverse complement strand
CGTCGGGGGCGGCGCGAGGGGCGCGCGTTCGGGACCGCCCCCCGGAGCGCCCCCGGCCGAGGAGAGGGGCCGCGGCCCGGCGCTGGAGAGAGGGGCGGGCAGGGCCGCGGGCAGGGCTGCGTCCAGGGAGGAAGTCGGAGCGTCCCCTCCGGTGGAGGCGCCGCCGACCTGCTGGATCCAGCCGAGGACCGCGGCGCTGAATATCAAGCCGGCGCCGGCGACCACGAGCACGACCTTGCGGGAGGCGTCCTTCTGCCAAGGGATGTGGGGTACCTCGCCCGCGGTGTAGGCCGTGGCAGGCCAGCTCTCCACGCCGCGCGGGACGGACGGGTCGAGCTCCAGGCGCGCGGACCGGGCGAGGAGGTGCTCACAGCGTTCCGCGCTGCCTCGGAGCGCAGCTGGGGCCCACGGGGTGAGCGCGGCGACGAGGGCCGCGACGTCGGGCCAACGCTCGTGGGGCGCCTTGCGGAGGCAGCGCAGGACCACGTCGTCGAGCCCCGGCGGAAGATCGGGGCGCAGGCGGCTCGGTGGGTCGGGGGTGCGCTCCGCGATGGCCGTGGAGAGGCCCGAGAGGGTCGTGGCGAGGAAGGGCAGGACGCCGGTGAGGAGCTCGTAGAGGACGACCCCGAGGGCCCAGATGTCCGCGCGCGCGTCGACGTCGCTGGCGTTCATGAGCTGCTCGGGGGCCATGTACACGGGTGAACCGAGGAGCGTCGTGTCCTTCGTGATGAAGCTGTCCTGGGGACCGCAGATCTTGGACAGGCCAAAGTCGAGCAGCTTGATCGACGCGGTGCCGTCGGGCGCCACGGCGCGGAAGAGGTTCGACGGCTTGATGTCTCGATGCACCAGCTCGGCGCCGTGAGCCTCCGCGAGCCCCTCGCAGGCCTGCAGCACGTAGTTGACGGCCTCGGACACGGCGAAGGGACCCACGCGCTCGAGCCGCTTCAAGAGATCCTCACCCTCGAGGTACTCCATCGCCATGTAGACGAGCCCCGCGTCCGTCTCGCCCATGTCGAACACCCGCGCGACGTACTGGGTGCGCAGTCGGGACGCCGCCCTCGCTTCGCGCAGGAAGCGCTCCACGGCGCCCGACACCGTGCGGCGCTCTGGATGGAGCACCTTGAGGGCGACGCGCTGGCGGAGGATCAGGTGCGTCGCTTCGAACACCCGACCCATGTTGCCGGCGCCGAGACAGCGCTCGACGCGGTACTTGTCGGCGATCACCGTTCCAGCTTGAAACACAGGCGTCCTCTCTCCTGCGATCGGCCGCTCTGCGGTCGAGGGGTCCGGCCGGCGCACGTCGGCGCGTCCGGAGGAGCGGGCTGACTCTACAGAGGCGTGTCGGACGCGAGCAACGCCCAAGAGCGCTCCCCACGCAGGACCGTGCGGCTGGCCGTCCTGTCGGTCACGGGCTCCGGTCCGCGGGACTCCGGGCGCGGCTGGCTTGCCTCAGGCGCTCAGGCGCTGCGTCGTTTCAGCTCGGCCTCGCGCAGAGACCGGTCGAGGACGAAGGGACCGAAGGGCACCAGGGACGCGATCACCAGGTGCACTGCCCGGTGCCAGGGCCAACCTGCGGCGGCCAAACCCGAAGGGATCGCCGCCAAAAACCCGACGAAGAGGACCCCGTGGGCCCACCCGACGAGCTTCACCGCCAAGGGCAAGCCCGCGAAATACTTGAGGGGCATGGCCACCCCGAGGAGCAGCAGGAAGGAGGTGCCCTCGAGCAGGGCGATGGCACGCAAGCGGCCGAGAGGGGTCTGGAGCATGGCGAAGGACGTTTACCACGAGGAGGGACCGGGCGAGCTCGTGGCGGATCTTCTAGGATCGCCCGAACTCGCCGATCTCAGGCGAATCGTCGGCTCCCGCAGGGGCCCTGCACGGAGGTCCAGGCGCAGGTGCCCCTCCGCAGAACCCACGTCGTAGGAGCAGGCGGAGCCCCTCAGGGGTCGAGCTCTCCCGCGGCTTCGGGCTGATGGAGAACCTCGAGCAGCTCCAGCTCCGTGGAGCGGCCGTCCGGCAGGGGCCACTGGATTCGGCTCCCGGCGCGGAGCCCCAAGGAGGCCAGCCCTACGGGGGCGAGCACGGAGATTTTTCCCTCCTGCGCGTTGGCCTCGTGGGGATACACGAGCACGAACTCGTGGGTCTTGCCGCTCTCGAGCTGCTTGCAGGAGAAACGTGAGCGCATGGTCACGACGTCCGCGGGCACTTCACCCTCCCCGACCACCTGCGCTCGGTCCAGCTCGAGCTCGAGGGCCTCGGCGGCGGTAGCCAAGCTGCTCGACGAGTAGCGCTGGGCGACGTCGCGGAGACGTTCCATATCGCGTTCGGTGAGACAAATGGGGGGCAGGGACGCGGAGACCGCTGGACTGTTCATGATTCCTCCTCTGATGTTGAAATGTTTGTTTTCGTGCTCGTGCCGCAGGAGCCCCGCGCGCTGTGACGCGGCGCGGCGCGCCGACGCAGGACCTGCAGAACGACGCGCATTCGCGGGGTGATGAGCGCTGGAGCGGTTTAGGTAATCGCTTCAGCGCGTGCCCCAGGCCAGACGCACACGGCACCACAGCCGCCGTGCACGGAACCCGTGCGCGGCGCAGCCGACATGGTGTGCGCGTGGAGAGCTGGCATGGACCTGGTGCAAGCCTTTCATCGAACCCACGCACGCGCAAGCGGCCCGGAGCCAGGGATTTTTGGGGGCGCGCCCGAGCGGCGGGGGCGCTGCGCGGAGCGCTGAAGCGCGGTCAGGGGTGCGGGGCGGCAGCGCGCGCCGCGCCTGAGGGACGCTCCAGAGATGTCTGGCGAGCGCGGCGGGCTACCCCGTGACCCCGTGGCTACCCCGTGACCCCGTGGCTACCCCGTGGCGTGGTGAAAGCGCACACCGCGGCGCGGTGAAAACACCGCTCCTCGACCCCTGATGGTGCGCACCTGGCTCACATGGTCCGCCGGCAATGTGGCGTTTTCGTGATAAACTGACGTATGTACTCGCCCCTCGAGAAGTACTCGCGCCGCTACGGGCTGGCGTTGATGATCAGCCTCATCGTGGTGCTGATTCTCGGGAGCACGTTCTGGGAGCGCTCCTATGTCGGGGTCATGAAGGATTCCTGCGCCTCGATGTACGACGACCGCTTGATGCCCGCGGCGGCGCTCTTTCATCTGAGTGACCAGATCCATAGTCGCCGCCTCGTGCTCGAGGAGCACCTCGGAGGGTATGGGCAGCTCGACGTCAACCAGGTCCATCACGAGCTAGGGCGGCTCGAGGCGGGCATCACCGCGGCCATCACGCAGATCGACGGGACGCGGCTCATCGACGCGGAGAGCGCGCTCCTCGACGAGCTCAAGGGGCAGCTGGGGGCCTACGGCCGCCTGGAGGCGCGCCTGCTCGCGGAGCTCGCCGCCGGGCGGGAGGCGACCTACGACGAGGAGATCCGCGCGGCCTTCGAGCTGCTGCGCTCGGAGCTGATCGGGCTCACGAAGATCCAGGAGCAGGTGGGCAAGGACCTCAGCCGCGAGTCGTTCACGGCGGCTGCGAGCGCGAGCTCGCTCACGCACTTCCAGCTGGCCGCCGGCTTCATCCTCGGGTTGTTCGCGTCCGTGCTGGCGATCGGTCCTCGCCTCAGCCGCATCGAGTCCAAGCTGAGCTCGAAGCTCCACTGAGGCTCCTGGGAGACCTTTTTGACGTTCGTTCGCCGTTGGCCACAGGGAGGCACAGGCCCATGAGCATCGCGCGGGGCAACTTGCGGGACGACTTGCCCGACTTCGACGACGTCTCGCGCCGCGGGAGCGAGGAGCAGTTCGTCGAGCTCGCGCGAGGACGGCATGCGCGCGTCGAGCGCATCGTGTCCTGGGGACAGAGCTCGCCCGAGGACTTCTGGTACGACCAGGAGGAGGACGAGTACGTGCTCGTCGTGGAAGGCGCCGCGGAGCTCGAGCTGGAAGGCGGGGAACGTGTGCGTCTGAGCGCGGGCGATTGGATCGAGATCCCGGCGCACCTGCGCCACCGCGTCGCCTGGACGCGGCCCGATGGACCGACGATCTGGTTGGCGGTGTTCTTCACGTGATCGTGGGACGAGACGCCTAAGCCGATCGGCGAGGACGTGATCGCGGAGCGCGTCAGCGCGACGCGCCGATCGGGTCCACCCGGATCACGCGGTACTCGATGGGGTCGTTGGGGAAGGTCCGTTGCCCGTCCTCGAAGCGGGCGAGGTGGGTGCCGTACAAGAGATCGAGGGTGCCCTGGGGACCTCGGGAGAAGAGCGGGTAAACGGCGCCGCGCGGTTCGGCGATGCTCCCGCGCATCCACCGCGTGACGACGGGGTTGCCTTCGGGAGTGGACGGCGGCTCGAGCTCGAGCACGACCAGGATGTCGGCGGTCTCTTCGCTGCCCACGCTCTTGGTGTCGCAGACGCAGCCGACGTCGATGATGGGCGTCACGTGGCGCTCGTATTCCCGCACCTCGGTGCGAACCGTGGCGACGTAGGCGGCGAAGACGCGCCCGTCGGCCTGGAAGAGGCGGATCTCTCGGAGGACGTCGCGACGCGCGTCGCAGGTGGTGCCCACGGGGCAGTCGTCACAGGTGAAGCCGACGCTGAAGGAGTCGCAGGTCGAGGAGCTGGACCCGATGTACACGGGCTGGGAGGCCGTGCCGTCGGCGTCGACGAAGCGAATGTTGGGGGACTCGGCGTCGCCGTCTCGGGACAAGACGACGGCTCGGTCGTCCTGCTCCCCGGGCACGTGGAGAAGGTCGACGCTCGGCAAGTTCACCCCGTTGGACACGTCCATGGCCCAGAGCTCCTGCGCCAGATCGTCGCCCCCGAGCAGGCGGAGTCGGAGGGCGTCGCGCACGACGGCCCGGAGCTGCCCCGTGGAGGTCGCGTCCACGACGGCGGCGGTCCCACCGTCCGTCACCGCGACGTGGCGCGGACTGTGGGGGAGACCCGCCGTGACGAAGAGGCCCGCATTGAAGGCATGATTGAAGTACACGCCTTCGCCCTGCGACGTCACGAAGGCGCGGGGGCGGGAGAGGAGCGGCGCGGTCGTGGCGGTGTCGGTCGGGTCGCCGCCGAGGAACGGCAGCAGCGTGATGGTGCCAGGAGGGGACTCGCCGGATTGTCGGTGGTGCAGGAGCAGGGTGTCGTTGCTCGAGGAACCGGGGAGCAGGGTGAACACGCCCTCGGACGCCGGGAACGGCGGGAGGACGTCGGTGCTCGTGTGTTGCTCGCCGTCGGGGGTGAGCCGCAGGGTCTGCAGATAGACCCGGTCGTTGGGGATCAGTGAGGCGTGTTCGTCCAGGGCGTCGGCGCCGAGCCGGGCCACCACGAGGTCGAGCTCCTCCGCGGGACCCCGCCCCATCGCCAACCCGCCGACGCGGGTGGGGCAGCGCAGGAGCACATCCTGCGAAATCAGGCAGGCGGTGGTCGGATCGACGTCGCGCTCGCCCGTGGCGTCGTCGTCGGGCGTCGACCCGGCGCCGCCCATGCCGCCCGCACCGCCCAGAGACGGGTCGGGCGCGCCCGCGAGGGGCTCGAAGTCGCACAGGGGCTCGACGCTGGGCACGAGCTCGCAGGGCTCGGGTGCGCGGAACTCCCGCGGCGTCGTCGTCGAGGGTTCCTCCGAGGAGCCGCTGCTGCAAGCCAGCAGCGCCAACATCGGAGCCGTCAGCACGATCGTGGAGCGAATCACGTCCTTATCCTCCCGCTGTCTGGTCCTCCCGACGGAGCGCCCGTGACGTTCCGCAGATTCTAACAGAGTACGCCGGGCGCGATCTCTTCGCGAGATGGGTGGAGTGCGCACGGTGTGTGAGCGTGCGAGGAGGAGTGCGCATCAGCTCATCACCAGCCCCTCGTCCCCATCCTCCGCGTCGTCTTCGCCACCACGAACGGTATCCGCGCGGACTTCCGAGGGCGATGGTTTGGGCGATGGCTGGGTGATGGTGGTGGACGCACGGATCCGCACCGCGGAAGCGACCGCGCGGCGCCGTAGGGCGTGGAGAACCCCCTTCGAGGAGTCTCCCCGAGAGACGGTCGCCTCGTCGAGTTGCTCGGTGCTTGCTCGGTGCGAGGCGGGCTCAGAGGGGAGGTGTGGGTGCGGTCTCCAGGAAGCGGAAGTGGTCGAGGTTGATCCCGAAGCAGTCATCGAGGACGGTGGCGATGAGCGCGATACGGATTTCCTCGCCCGCGTAGTCCGAGAGATCGACCCAGTAGGTGGTCATGTCGAGCACCTCCAGGTCGTCCACGCCGTTCTCGGTGATGAAGAGAGGGTCCAGCAGGTCGTCGTCGGTGAAGAGCACGCGAAACGCGAGGTTCTGATCCTCCGAGAACTCGGTTTCGCTCGAGTACGCCATGTCCCAGGCGAGGATGGGGGCCGCCGTGGGAACGGTCACCGTTTGCTCGATGGAATGAACTCCCGCCTCGAACTGAAGCCAGACCGCGCTCCGCGTTCCATCCGTGGCCTGGACGAGGCCCGATGGGACGTTCGTGCAAACGTCGCCCAGGTCCATCTCCTGACCCGAGTGGTGATCGTAGGCGGTTTCCTCGTCGAAGATGTCCGTCCCTGCGGTCTCTACGAGGTACACCTGGGAGTTACCGTTCTCGACGATCGTCCAACCCGAGTAGTCGCCGGTCTCGAAGCTGCCATTGACGAGAGGGGGTGGCTCTTCGCCTCCGCTTCCGCCCATTCCCCCTTCGCCGGCGGCTCCTGCCGAGCCGTTTGCCCCGGTCCCGCCAGTGTTCGGTGCGTTGCCGCCGGTGTTCGCTCCGGTACCTCCCGTGCCCCCCGACGGATCACCGCCCTGCCCACCGGAGCCACCGCCCGAGCCGGATCCGTCGCCGCAGCTGGTTGCCAACGCGAGACCTAGAATTCCAGCGCAGCCAAAGAGGGACCACCTTCCGTTCTGCATCGTTCGGTTCCTTTCCCGAGAGCTCGCCTTTCCGGTCGAAGGCGACCGTACATGTTACCTGGGGCATGGCGAACGCACAACGATGCCCGCAAGAAGGTTCCGAGTCAGTCGGGCACGAAAGCCGTTCGTCACGGAACGACATCGGTGGGATCTACCGGAGACTGCTGGGCGCGATCTCTTGGGGCTGGGTGCACCGTACACGGTGTGTGAGCGTGTGAGGAGGAGCGGGCCTGAGGGGGCTTGGCATCGCCGGTATCTTAACGGACCAGGACGCCCGCCGATCTCGGGTTTTGGCTTCGCCCTATCCTCGGGGAAGGGGCGCTGCGCTCCGGTGCTCAACGTACGTTCCGCTCCGGTGCTCGCGAAAGCCTCGCCAAAACCCGAGCTTGACGGGCGGCGCCTGCGCCTAAGGTATCGGGGGGGT
>JAEWOQ010000386.1 GCA_023460875.1 Pseudomonadota bacterium | reverse complement strand
TCACTACATCTCAACTCATATCCCACGCGTATCCCACGCGTATCCCACGCGAGTATTTCCACTCGACCCCCGGCAGGCGCCGGTCTGGGTCTCGGTCCTTGTACGGCGCCGGGACGGCGCTGTCTCTCCCGGCCTGTCCTGGGAAGTCAAAGGCGCTCCGTTTTCGCGCTCCGTTTTCGCGCTCCGTTCTGGGGCTCCGTTCTCGCGCTCCGTTCTGCCTCGCCGGCCGGGTTTGTCACCTGAGGACAAACGTACGCCCCTCCGTCGATGGCGACGGACTCACGGCGAGCTCAGTCCCATCACACCCAGCCCATAGTGACTTCCATAACCGATGCAGATCGGCCCAGCTACCGGCTCGGCGAACGTGAGCCGAAGCCCTACCCCTAGTGGAACCGGGGGCCTGCGATCGGCGGCGAGTCGCTCGCGCCGGAAGAGGCGCCAGTCCCGGGCGAGCACGACCACGTCCGAGGAGCGCCCGTCCGCAGGTCCATCAAACCCCACAGGGCTTCGTTGCCCCTTCCAGAGACTCCAAAAACGTTCCGCAGGCACCCAACCTCGCTCACGCCCCCGCTCCACCTCGACCTCCACCTGCACTGGCGCGGGGCAACCGCGTGAGACGAGCTCTTCGGTCACTTGCCCCTGCAAGGAGTTTCGCGAGCTCGCCTTGAGAAACCTCGGCGGAACGAACGGTGTCTGGCTCTGCCAGACCGTTCCCACAGCGAGCTCCGACACCTTCCGCCCGTTCAGGTCGCGGAAGTCGTCGAGGTCGCCCGCTCCTACGACGCTCACGAAAACCTGAGGGAGGCGACCATGGAAGATCCGCGAGACACGAGCGAGCGCGTCGGTCGCGCCGTGTGGGAGCGGCCCTGGTGACCACGCAAGCAGGTGGTCAATCCGCCTGCGCGAGGACGGCCCGTCGCCTCCCCGTTCGTTCAAGCACAATGGCAGGTAGTGCACGTGCCGATGACCTTGCAGTGGCCTTCCATCGGGTCCCCGCCCCGACAGCTCGGGGGGCACGGGCTCCTCGGCTCGAGCTACGGCCGCGGCGTGAAAGAGCTCGCCCCGGAGGAGCGCGTCCTTCATCGGCGGGAGGACCTCTCCCTGCGCCGTGTCTGAGCTCAGCGAGAACAAGACGCCCTGCACGGCCGGTCGTCGCTCCTGGTGCCTCACGAGCTCGATCGGTTCGGAACGTGCGTTGCGAGGCACCCAATACGTCGTCCAGACGGTGCCGGGAGGTTGACTCCACCCTTCGCCCTGCAGACCCGCGGTGTTCGCGTACAGCGCGTCGACGATGGTGGGCGGCAACGACTCGTCGATGCGGGCGCGCGCCCGCTTGGACAGCTGACGCGGGGCGGGCTTCCCCTTCCGCTGGGCGGCCTCGCGGTCGCGCGCCAGCTGAAGCTCCAACTCCAAGTCGAGCTGTTGGTCGCGCCAGAGCAGATACTCCTTCGCGTCGAGCACCCCGAGGACCTTGATCGGCTCCAGCGCGCCGGCCCCTGTCGGTCGCTCACCGGCCTGGACGCGCTCATACCCCCTCAACTCTGGCAGAGTGTCCACGATCCCTGCCGCCACCCACGACTCCGCTCGGCCGAGATACGACAGGTTCGTGACGAGGGAACGCAACAGCTCCTCCTCGTGCGAGTCGAGCTCCACGGCGACTTCGGCGTACATCGCCGCGCCCTCCAGGTGTCTGGTCCCGGCTGCTTCCGTCGCCCTACGCGGCAGAGGCACGAACCGGAACGCATCGATGACCCGTGCCGTCTTCCCCGAAAAGTCCGGCATGTAATGGCGCGTGTGGGCGCCCGACGCTCTCGGCAACCACCAGGTCGGCGCGTGCCCCGCCAACCGCTCGAAGAGGCTCCGAGCGACGGGAGGAAGCTCTGCCCAACCCAGCTTCCGGTGCCCGGTGGCGAGCAGAGCGCGATAGAGCCGCCACGGCGATGGAGGCCACTCCACGGCCCCCTCGTTCACGTGACGGCCCCAGGGCGTCGCGTGAAACTTGCCGGTCAGGAGCTCGAAGCGAAGGATGGTCATGGCTTCTCGAAGGCGACGGTCGTGACACCGCGCTCTCCCGCGAACAGCTCCTTGCACTCCGCGATCGCACCCGGCAGCGCCGCCTCGAGCTTTTGACGACTCGGCAGCTCAAAGCCCTCGGGCCGCGTGACTCGCAGCTCGCGCACGTCGAGGTCGCACGCCGTACGCAGCCTCAAGTTCCCGTCGAGCAAAGCCTGGATTTTATAAAGCGCCAACACCACGAGGAGGCGCGTAGCCGGATCGGGCAAGCCGTAGCCGCGGATCTGGTTCAGGTCCAGGTTGAAGTACGCGGTGATCTTCTCGGCGGTGTATTCGTCGCGCTGGAAGGGCACATTCCCAAAGCCTTGCTTCGTCGCCCCCTGAGGATCCACCTGATCGAGCTTCACACCACCCGACGCCGCCACCTGGACGCCCTCCGCCTCGATGAAGCTCGACAAAGCGCGCTCGATTCGCAGGCGCCCTCCCGCGAGCTCCTTCTTCGCGAGGAAGAGCCCGTGGAGCAGGCTGTTCGCGTCGTACCGTAGAACGACGGCCGCGAGCTCCGCCCGCTTGACGGGACCAACAGCCAGGGCGTCCGTCTCCTCTTTCAAGCGAGTGAAGAAGCTCTTGTCTTTGCTCTCCAAAATGTAGGGAGAGTTCAGTCGGTGTGATTCGACGATGGAGCTCGTCTGATACTTCCCGCCTTCCTCGACCCGCACGTAGGAGAGGCCGCGTAACGACTCGGTCAAGTCTTGTCGAGACGAGTCCCAGCACACGGCCTCCAGCCGATTGGCCATGCTCTGGGGGCTCTCCACCAGGATCCGCGCACCACCATCGAACACGGCTGCGCCTAGGTCAGGGAAGCCCGTGGGCTGGAATCTCCGCCCCTGCACCGGACGCAGATCCGCCTCGACGAGGAGGCGCGGGGGGCCATCTTTTCCGAGGAGGGTTTGTAACTCGAGGGACATCTGCAAGCTCCTGTTCACTGCCACAAGGGGTCAACGGCCGGCGTCGATGTGCGCGGCCCAATCATCACACTCCACCGACACCTCGATGGGTCGAGCGCACTGCTCTAGGAAAATGCACCCGGGCTCGAGGTAGCGGCATCATCATCGAGACAGCTCCGGCTCCGGCAGGGGCAGCTCGGGAGCATCCTGTTCTCTCCCCACGATGTCGGGTTTGAACACCAGGGCAGCGAGCCGCTGGACGTCCAGCGCCGCCACCGGAATAGCCAAAGAAGCCACGAGCCGCCGCGCGAACTCCGGACTCCCGGCGAACGTCGTGATTCGAGGACGAGCACCGGACTGCGTGAGTCGAGCCACGGCCCAAGCGGCCGCGACGTCGAGCCGCCCTGCCAACAGTTGCCGGACCGGCGCCGAGTGCGGACGCGGACTGACGGCTGGAAAGAAGGTTCGCCCTTCCTGGTCTCGGGGAGGGTCGTCCAAAGGGAACGGAGAAAACAAGACCCTGAACAGGGCGTAGGCCGCCGGAACCCGCAGCTTCAGGTCCTCCGTTCGCAACCGCTTCTTGAACGTCGCCGGGCCGCCGCCGAACACGCGTCGAGGATGTTGGAGAGCCAGCAGCGCACGCGTCAAGCGCCCGACCTTCGCCGCATCCACGTTGCCGGCGAGGAACTCGGCGATCTCATCGAGTCCCACTGGTCGGTACGACGCGAGCGGGAACAGTCGGTCCGACTCCACGGTGAGGAGCCTGCGAAGGAGCACGGCGCCGAGATCGGTCACCAGGTCTCGGTCGAGCCAGACGACGTCGGCGTCTTTCGCCAAGCCCTCCTGTCCCGTGCGAAAACGCCTCCCATCCAACGGGGCAACGTGCTTCCGCAACGACGAGCCATCGTTCACGTCCTGCTGCGTGGCGATCGCGCGAGCCAACTTGAGCTCGGTTTTCCCCTCTCCCGCCAGCTCGACCCAGCCTTCGGACAATGGGGGGATGGGGCGCAGGTGCGCCTCGGCGGTCGCACGGGGACGCCGCACCATTTCGGCCTCCGCGCTCCCCAACGCCTCCAAAAGACGCACGATCAGATCCGCTGAGTTGCCTTCGCTCTGCTGCAGGAGGCTCAACATGAGGCCCTCGATGCGCCTCGCGTGGCGGGCGAACGCGGCTTGCTGCGCCCCTGCCCGACTCAGCTGCCCCCCCCACTCCGCGATCTCCTCCGTCAGCTGAGCTTCCCGCTTCGGGCGACTTCCCACTCTCCAACGCCCGACGGGGACGGCCAAGTTCGCCTGCCCGTTCCTCTCGGCGAACGCGTAGCGCTGGAAGCTCTCCACCCCCCGAGCGGTCCCGACCCGCGCGAGGGCCTGTGCTGCCTCCAGAGCTTCCCCTGCGCGCTTTGGGCCCGCCTGCAGGCGTCCTTCGGAGAAGAGCGCACGCACCGCGACGAAGGTCGCCGGACGCCCCCACAGCGGGAACCACTGCTCCCCGCGCGCCGACTCGTCCGACGGCGCGGCGCTGGCGTAGCCGCCCGCTCGAGCCCTCACCGCGAAGGGCGCCGACGCCTGGGCCAGCCCGCGTCCGCCCGTCGCGTCCAGGCGCCGCACGGCCGCGACCTGGAGCGCGCTCGCCCCCTCCAGCATGAGGACGAAGTCCCAGGGATTGAGGCGGGCGTCACCCGTGAATCCCGACGACGCGTTCACGCCCCCTGCACCACCCGGGAGGAACTGCCCGACCGCGGCGCTCCACATTTCACGAAGAGGACCTCCGAACAGAGCTTGTTCCAGAAAGGCCTTCGACGGAGCAGAGGGTTCGTCTCCTCTGGCCGTCGGCAACAGCTCCACCAACCGCTGCATGAAGTTGTTGGCGAAATCGAGACGTCCGTCGTTTCCGCCCGACCCGAGCAGAGCTGGGTAGGCGATCTCCGAGGCTTGCGTCACCACCGTAGCGGCGTTCGCCCACTCCAGCGCGACGCCGGACCACCTGGCCTTGCACGCCTTGAGGAGCTCGGCCTTCTCCTCCCCCTTTGGGCTCTCCTTTCGGTCCCCGACCAAAGTCCGAGCGACCTCGATCGCATCGCGGTATGCGCGGAGGCGAGGCACGTCGCTCCGCGAAATCGTGTCGATCCCGATCTTCTGGTCCTTCGGATAGAACCCGCTGCCCCCGTTCCAGGGCGTCAGCATCGGTGTCGGCTCGTACTCGGTGAGGAAGAACGTCACGAGCTCTGCCCGCGACATCGTGGTGCTCAGGAAGAGCTCGTCGTCCCTCCAAAACGCGCGCGCATGCTCGTCCCTCTGCTGCGCGACGAGGCGTAGGACACCGAGCCCTTTCAGGTAATGTGCCAGCGGGGCGGGCGCGCAGCCCATCAAACGGTGGACATGCTGGGTCATTGCAGGGGCTCCTCCGTGCGCAACGCCGAGGCACGCCAATCCGCGGCGCGAAACACGGCCTCCAAGAACGCCAGCTGGAACGGCCCTCGACGACGCAGCAACCGCTCCACCCGCTCGCGCCAGGACGCTCCGTAACGCGGGCCCAAGCCCAGCGCGGCCAAGTCCGTCACGAACATGGGCAAGGGCGTGAGCCCGTGTCGTTGACCCTCTACGTCGAGCACGCCGACGTTCGGGAGGACGTCACCATCCCCCACTCCGTGGATGTGCCCACGTCCCGCCACCTGGTCCTTGGGCGTCGACGTCCAGGTGCACCGAACCTTTCCGTGATGGGAACAGACGAGCCAGGCAACCAAATCGAACTCCTCCGCGCCGAGCTGGGCGAGCTCCTCACCCAAGCTTCGTTCTCCGGGCGTCAAGCTCTCCGAGGGAGCGTCGTTTGCCTCCGGCGCGCCCTGCATCAGCGCCAAGAGCTCTCGGTGGGGCCCAAGCAGCGCTTCGTGCATCGGGTTGACGCGCCGCAACAGCTCGAAGAGCGCCAGCACACTGGCGAGCTCGTGGCGAAAACCCGGCCGCTCGTAGCGTTTCCACGCACCGTCCGGCGCCTTCGCGAGGTCTCTCCGCGCGGCGAGCCCTCCTCCGTTTTCCCGAGACTCTCCCTTGATGGCGTCTTGAAAGACCTCGTGGACCTTCCCGACGTCGTGCCATCTCCCTGCGAGCCGCAAAAGGCGCCGCACGTCTGAAGGAAGGCCGACCGCGTCAGCCACCCGATCCACCTCCTTCGCGACCTCGAAACCATGGTAGCCGATCGTTTTCCACGCGGTGACCGAGAGGCTGTCGTCATCCTCGGCGGCGTTCGCCGCGTAGACCTTCTTCGACCACTCGGACACCTCAGCGCTCCGCACCTCGGGAACGACGGCTTTGTCCCCCACCACGAAGCCTCGTTCCGTGGAGTACCCGCCGAAAGAGCTCGCGATGAGCACTTGCTGTCCGGGGACGAGCTGATCACCCCGACGACGGATCCAGCACTTCGACTGATAGTCGAGCACCCACGCTGGCGAGTCGCGGGACAACCACCTGCGCACTTGGCTCAAGGGCGCCGGGCAGAGTTCGCTTCTCTGGGGCGCTCCGACGACCTCGAGCGGGAGTTCTCGGCTCCACGTCTTGGACGCTCCTTTGCCCTGCGGCGCGATCTCCCGCCAGAACAGCGCCACGTCACGCTCTTCGTCGGCTCTGATGTACTGGCTGACGTCGAGATCGACTCCAGACAGATCTGGTGTCGTATCGAACAGCTCGTCGATCACGTGACGCCGCAGGACGACACCCGGCTCGTAGGGATAAAGTCTCTGCAAGAGTCCTCGCCGCTCGTCGCGCAGCGCCGCTTCGAACTTCTCCAGCGCGGCTGGCGCGACGTCGCCAGCCGCCGCGATCAACTCGTCCAACCCCTCGGCCGCGGCGCTCAACTCCTGCGGGGCGTACGGGGCGCACTTCTTTTCGTCATCCACTAGGGCCCCGACGACGACCACCTCGCCCGATTCGCCCGCGTACCGAGCGCAACGACCGAACCTTTGCACCAGGCTCGGCCATGGCGCGACCTCCGTCACCAAGACGCTCGCGGAGATGTCGACGCCAGCTTCCACGACCTGGGTCGCCACCACGATGCGCCCGGATGGCGGGAGTTGACCCGGCGCGCTCTTCTCCTTGCTGAGGAACGTGCCTGCCCAACCTGCCTTCTCGGCGCCTCGAAAGCGGCTGTGGACGAGGCGGAGATCCGGTGCGTCCTCGAGGAGCCGGCTCGCCTTGCCCCTCCCCGTGCTGAACGCTGCAACGAGCGCATCGAAGGTCTCCAGGGCGGTCGTCACTCGGTTGACCACGACCAAGGTGAGCCCTCCGGGTCGGTGCGCGTTCGCGGCGACCTGAGCAATTTCGGCTGGTGCCGTGACATCCGCGCGGCGCGTGACGGCCTTCCGCACGGACCAGAGGCCTCCCTGCCGATCCTGCTCAGGGATCGTCACCATGTTGTCCGTGAGGTCCGGCAGCGCCCCCCGGCTGTCGACGCTCTCGAGCCAGCTCGGCTGGAGCGTCGCGCTCATCCACCAGGTATGGGAAGGGCGCAGGGTTCCCAGACGGCGGCGGTCGTCCGCCCTGAACATCGAGAGCTGAGTGCCGGTCATCAGCCCGACCCCCATGAGCTGAACCTCGTCCAACACCCAGAGCACGTCTTCGCTCAGCAGCCCGAAATCCATCGGCCACCGTCCGCGGCCCGTCCCGTAGGCACGGTTCAACGCCCGCGACAGGAGCATGTCCTGCGTCCCGACCAACACCGTCGGTCGCTCTGGGTGCCGCACCCAGGAGTCCGTGTCCTCGCCCGCCATCAGGACACCGACCTCCACGCCCTCCAGCCCCAGCTGGCCGATCCACGAGCGCACGTTCTCCGCGGTCTGCTCTACCAGCACGCGCATGGGGAGCGTGAACGCCAAGCGCGTCGGCCAGGCGAGATCACCTCGCACGACCCGGTGATACAGCCACGGCAGAACGACCCCCGCGGTCTTCCCGAAGCCGGTGGGCACCCGAAGGAGGCGGTCGCGGCAGATAGGATCCTCCCCGAGACCGAGCTGCCACGGGTGCGGGCCGCCCGGAAACAGGTCCTCGAACCATCGACGATAGCTAGCGCTTGTCACCTGTCGTCTCCTCGTAGCTGGCGGGAGCTTCGGTAGGGCAGACGCAAATTTCCCGACCGGATCCCCCGGGCGGGCTCCATTGACCCCCGAACCTGCGTTTTTCAACCCGCGAGCCACCGAAGCCACCCGAGACGACCAACGATGCTATTCTCCCCAGATGCACTCTCGGACGAACGAAACAGCCGTACCCGAGCGACTGCGCCCCCTCGTGAAGCAACTCGCGGCTCTCGACAGCCACGACCGCGATCTCGTGATCGCCGCGGCCCGAGAAGCTGTGCTTCGACCGGTGGCATGGGAGCACCTTTGGGACGCCCGCGGCGTCGTTCATCTCGGCGGGGACGCAGTCGCGGACTGTGCAGCCCTCTATGATGACGCGTGAGGTCGTCCTGGATGCCAACGTCATCGTTGGCCTGCTCGACTCACGAGATGTGCTGCACGATCGCGCGAACACGTTGCTCCTCCGGCTCAAAGCCGAGCGAGCCATCCCCGTCCTGCTCGACTTCCTCGTCGCTGAAGCTCTTTCCGTGATCTGCAGGCGCGCTACCCAGCGGCGAACCTCACCTCCTGACCTCGCTCGTGTTGGACAGCAAATTTCCCTGTGGTTCGAGCGGGGCGAGATCACCCCAGCGCCCTCGGAGGCGACGGACTTCATCGGCACTTGCGAGATCGCGGTCAGCTCTGACGGGCTCCTGAACTTCAATGACGCCCGGCTCGTCCTCCTCCAACGAAGAGGCGTCATCGGACCGGTCGCGTCGTTCGACGAATCACTCTGCGCCGTCGAGAACTTCGTCAGTGTCAGCTGATTCACGTGTAGGGCAGCGGCGCCTCGTGCTCCATCGCTCGAGCGCCCAGCCCCTCCATACCTCCTGGCGTTGTCATTGGAGGTCACGGACGCTGACGCGTTCCGAAGAACGGTAGAATGCGCTGCGCACGTGTTCCGACGGTTCGCCCACCGTAAGTGCCTCGTCAGCGGCGATACTTGTTCACCCACACCCATCATCCGAACGATTGCCTATCGTCGGGAAACCCGGGGGCGGAGTCAATGAGTTCGGCGGGGTGTCTCTAGATTCGGCCGGCGGGCCGCCGTGTGGCCCGAGTGACCTTGACGAACGTCAATTTTCTCG
>JAEWOQ010000385.1 GCA_023460875.1 Pseudomonadota bacterium | reverse complement strand
CGGCGGGGTCGGGCGCGGCGG
This sequence comes from Pseudomonadota bacterium, assembly GCA_023460875.1. Lineage (GTDB taxonomy): Bacteria > Myxococcota_A > Polyangia > Polyangiales > Polyangiaceae > NIC37A-2. The sequence goes on along the minus strand of JAEWOQ010000385.1, from coordinate 4,481 downwards.
GAGCGGAAGGCGTGGCCGGAGGCGCGGCAGGTGGCCCTTCGGTGGCGTGGGCTTGGGTGGGGAGCGCGAGCACGAGGAGCAGCGCCAAGCCGCCCGCCACGGGAGGCCCCACGGGGGCGGGGGACGTCGAGGCGCCTTCGGGCGGCGGCGCCACGGCGTCCTCGGCGGAGCCTTCCGCGCCGGGATCGGCGGGCCGATAGAAGATCGGGAGGAGCAAGAGCACGACCGGCACCGTCACCAGGAGACCGGCGATGATGGCGATGGCGAAGGGGCGCTGCGACTCGCTGCCCATCCCTTGGGACAAGGCCGCGGGCACGAGCCCCAGGGCGGCCAGGCAGACCGTCAAGAGCACCGACCGGAGCGCGAGGAGGGCACCCGTGAGGCCAGGATCCGTCGCGCCGCCCTTCGCGGCGTGGTCGATGCGCGTACACACCAGGACGCCGGCGAGGACCACCTGCCCCAGCAGGGTGATGCAGCCGACCGCGGCCGAAACGCTGAAGTTCTCACCCATGACGCGCAGCCCCGTGACGCCGCACGCCGCGGCGAAAGGCAGGAAGCCCATGATCGTGAAGGCCGGCAGCCACCTGCCGAAGTTCCAGTACAGGATGCCCAGCATGGCGAGCAGCGTCAGGGGGACCACCAAGGCCAGGCGCTGCATGGCGCGTTGCTGGTTCTCGAACTCGCCGCCGAAGGCGAGGGTCGTCCCCTCGGGGAGCTCGACGTCGGCGACGGCCTCCCGGGCCGCGGCGACGGTAGAGCCCAGATCCCGGTCGCGCACGTTGAACTTCAGGGCCACGAAGCGGGAGAGGTTCTCGCGCCAGATCGCGGAGCGCCCGAGCGTCGGGGCGATCTCGGCCACCTCCGCCAGGGTGACGCGATTCTCCGCCTCCCCCACGACCAGCCTGCCCAGGGACTCTGGATCCTGGCGCACGGCGTCGGGGAGACGCAGCGCGACCCCGTAGCGCCGCTCCCCTTCCCACACTTCCGTTGCCACCTTGCCTCCTAACGCTATCTCGATGACCTCCTGGACCTCCGCCACGGTCAGCCCCCGCGCTGCCAAGCGCTCTCGATCGATGCGCACGCCCATCTGGGGCACGCTGCCTGCTTGGTAGAGCAGGAGATCCGTGACCCCCTCCACCGAGCCGAGGCGCTCCTTGACCTGCTCGGCGATGGTGGTGAGCTGCTCGAGATCGTCGCCGCGGACCTTGACGACCACCTGCCCGATGATTCCGGAGATGGTCTCGAAGACTCTGTCGGTGATCGGCTGGGAGAAGTTGAAGCTGACGCCAGGGATTTCCCCGAGGGTCTCGCGGAGCTCGTGCTCCAGATCCGCGATGCCGTAGCCAGGACGCCAGCTGTCGACAGGGGCGAGCTTGACGAACAGCTCGAGGTTGTTCGGTCCTTCGATCTGGGTGGCGTCCTCGGGGCGTCCCAGCTGGGACAGCACCTCTTCGGCCTCTGGGAGGGCCAGGAGCTTGCGTCGAATGTCGGGCACGTATTGGCTCGCCTCGTCCAGGGCGATCGTCGAGGGGAACACCGCGGTGATGTAGAGGCCGCCCTCGTTGAGCTGGGGCAGGAACTCCGTGCCGATGTCGCGGCTGTAGGAGGTCATGAGGCCGCCCCCGAGGACGACCGCGCCCAGCACGTGCCAGCGCCGGCGCCGCACGCGGGAGAGGGTCCGGGCGTAGAGGCTCTGCAGCCTTTGGAACCAGCGGGGATCCTCGTGGGGTACCTCCCGGCGCATCAACACCGCGGCCAGCGCGGGCACCACCGTCGTGGCCGCGACGCGCGCGCCGATCAGCGCGAAGACGTAGGTGTACGCCATGGGGGCGAAGATGCGTCCCTCGACCTGCTCCAGAAAGAACAGCGGCATCAGCCCGACGATGACGATGAGCTTGGCGAAGCCGACGGGGCGCGCGACGCTCACCGACGCGTCCGCGATGGCCTTGCGCCGCAGGGCGAGGGGCAGGGGCCCCTTGCTCGTTGCCTGCATCACGGCCATGCCGTGGAGCGTCACCTCCAGCACGACCGCGGCGTTCTCGACCAAGATGCCGAAGTCGATCGCGCCGAGGGAGATCAGGTTGGCCGACATCCCGAAGGTGCGCAGCCCCAGGAAGGAGGTGAGCAACGCCAACGGGATGACGCAGGCGATGATGAAGGCCGCGGACGCCGACCGCAGGAACAACAGGGCGATGCTGACGACGAGGATCGCCCCGTGCAGGAGGTTGTGACCGACGGTCGACAACGTCTGCGCCATGAGGTCGCGCCGGTCGTAGAAGGGCACGAGGTGGACGTCGTTGGGGAGGACGCCGCCGTTGAGCTCGTCGACGCGCTCCTGGAGGGCCTCGAGCACGAGGTCGGGGTTCTCGCCCCGGCGCAGGAGGACGATCCCTTGGACCACCTCGTCCTCGAGGTTGCGACCCACCGAGCCTCGCCGCGGCACCGAGCTCTCCACGACGTCGGCGACGTCCCGGACGCGGATCGGGACGCCGTCGCGATGGGTGACCAGGGCTCGGCCGATGTCGACGGGGTCCTCCAGGGAGCCGAGCCCCCGCACGACGAACTCCTGGTTTCCGATCCCCACGTAGCCCCCGCCGGCGTTCTGGCTGGTGGACTCGACGGCTCGGAAGACCTCGCCGACCGTGACGTCGAGGTTGGCGAGGCGCACGGGGTCGATGCGCAAGGCGTACTGGCGCTCGAAGCCGCCGAAGGTGACGACGTCGGCGACCCCGGGCACGGAGCGCAGGCGCCGCTCCACGACCCAGTCCTGGATCGACCGGAGCTCCCGGAGCGTCCGTGGGCCGCTGAGGGTATACCGATAGATTTGGCCGACCGGGGTGGCCTGCGGCCCGATCAGCGCCTCCACTCCCTCCGGCAGCTCGGCCTCGCGGAGTCGCTCCGCGACGTGGATGCGGTTGTCTCGATCCGTCGACGCGTCCGAGAAGCGCAACGTCACGAGGGAGAGCCCAAAGATGGAGACCGAGCGGATGTTCTTGAGGTGAGGTGTTCCGGCGAGGACGCGCTCGAGCTCCACGCTGACCCGCCGCTCCGTCTCTTCGGCAGACTGCCCCGGGAAGACCGCCACGACCTCCACCATCGGATCCGTGACGTCCGGGTAGGCCTCCACCGGCAGCTGGCGGAACGCGTAGTAGGCGACCGCGGAGAAGACCGCCGTCAGAAGCAGGATGAGCTTCCAGTGATAGGTCGAGAAGCGGGCCAGGGCTGCGAACATGGGGGACGGCGAGGTGAGGAAGGCTCGGAGGGGCGGCTCGAGGCCGAGAAAAGCGCCAGGGGCTCCCTCTGCTCAGAGCAGCACGTCGAGCTCACCGTCGAGGAGGACGGCGCCTTGCACGACCACGTGCTCTCCCGGAGCGATCCCCTCGGCGATCTGCACGTGAGCTCCGAGGGAGAGCCCCGGGACGACGAAGCGACGTTCGACGGTGCGCTCGTCCGCACGAACGAACACGACCCAGCGATCGCGCTTCATCAACAGCGCGTTGCGAGGCACGAGGAGGCGATCCTCACCGCGCACGCTCACCTCCACTCGGGCGAGCATCTCGGCGCGGAGGGCCTCGCTCTGCTCCTTGGGGCCGCAGAGGGCCTCCGCGGATCGAGTGCGCGGATCGACGGCGCTCAGCACGCGGAGCACGGTGCCCTCCAGGGGCTCGGTGCCGAGCGCCTGGACCGTGAAGAAGCAGGGGGCACCTTCCTGGAGCCACGGCGCGTCGCGCTCGGGGAAGGCCGCGCGCACCACGAGGCGCTCCGGGTCTCCGATGAGGAAGGCCGGCTCGTCGTCGGGCCCCACCCGCTCTCCGGAGGCCACGCCCCGGTGCATGACGCTGCCCGCCGCCGCTGCCCGCAGGAGATAACGGTCGCCTCCGCCGCCGCCGACCGCGGCGAGAGCCTGCCGCACGCTCGCCAGCTCCGCCTCCGCGACCTCCACACTCGCCTTGGCCTCGGCGAGCTCGCGCTCGGACGCGGTCCCGTCTCGCACGAGCGGCTCGAGGCGGTCGACGGCTTGGCGGGCGACCCGGACCTGGACCTGGTTGCGGGACAGCTCGGCCCGCAATCGGGCGAGATCGCTGCTGCGGAGCTCCGCGAGGGGTTGACCCACTTCGACCTTGTCACCGACGCCCACGAGGACGCGCTCCACGTAGGAGGAAAAGGGGGGGCGGATCGAGTAGGCCGCGTCGGCGGCGAAGCCGAGGCGGCCGTGGCCCGTAAGCCGAGCCTGGACGTCGGAGGTCCCCGCGGGGATCGTCTCCAACTTCGCGGCCAGGTCGGGCCGCACGTGCAGGCGGTCGGGGGCGTCCGCGCTGACCTGATAAGGCGGCTCGAGCAGGTGGTGCTCCGGGCGAGCCTCGCTCACGTTCGAGCAGGCGCTCAGGAGCTGAAGGGCGAGCACGGCGGCTGGAGCGGCGGCGTGGCGGGAAGCCCGGTGGTTCCTTGTGTCTCCCGGCGGCGCGACGCCGCGCGGGCGT
>JAEWOQ010000384.1 GCA_023460875.1 Pseudomonadota bacterium | reverse complement strand
CCTGCACCCCTGGCCCCACCCCCAGGAACACGTCGAGGCAGCGGGCCGCGGGGACCGTCAAGGGGACCCGCTCCAGCTGCGTGGTGGAGAGGGACACGCTCCGCACCTCCCCGGCCGCTGAGGGCGTCTCGAGGTGTCCTCCCCGATGGAGCCGCTCGAGGAGGCGGCTCGCGGCGAGGGGATGTGCCAGGAGCGGTTGCGCCCAGCCAGAGGACCCGGGCGAACTAGACGACCCGGAGGAGGCGCGGGCCGACGGGCTCCTCTCCGATGCAGGAGCGGCCGGTGCGGGAGCGACCGGTGCGGGAGCGAGTCGTGGTAGAATGGAAAATGAGCCTCCTCTTCGCGTCGCCTCCAGATCCAGCCGGAGCTCGTCTGCGGGGCTGCAGGGGAAGAGGGTCGCCCCCGTGAGGCCGGCGCCGCTCGCCAGCAGCTCTCCCGCCGAGGACCAGAGGTAGATCTCGAGCCCCAAGAGCTCCCCGTCCGACTGGACGTCGAGGCGGCCACATCCCCCCGCCCAGGGCACCCGGACGCCGCTGCGGCTCCCGGCCCGCACCGCGCCGCGGAGCGCACGACGCTCACCGTCGCCGGAGCCCCCGGGGTTGGTCGGCGCAGCGTCGGCCAGGAGGGTGGCCCGTGGGATCTCCGGATCGAGATCTCCTTCGGTCCCCGGCCGCGTGGCGGAGAGGATCAACAGCGCGGTCCCTTGGCCCTGGTGCGGGCGCAGGCGGAAGGTGACCTGCGCGCTCTCCCGCGAGCACACCAGCAGGGAGCGAGGCAGGCCGCCCGCGGCGCGCCCGAAGATGCGGCCGCTCGCGTCGAGGACCTCGAGCTCGAGCTGGACGATCTCCTCGGTGGTGAGGACGAGGGCGTCCAAACAGGTGTTCCCCTCGAGGGAGGCAGAGACGTGGGTCGGCATGCGAGCGTCCACGGGGACGGGCACGCGACGCCGATCCTCCCAGGCGCCCCCCAAGCGGCGGCGCTGGAGGGCGACGGCCTCGCTCAGGCCAGGCCAGGCTTCCGTGGTCTCTGCGCCATCCGCGCCGCGCACCTGGGCCGCTCGCGCCACTTCGCGGGCGACCCCGGGGGCGACCTCTTGGGCGCCGAGGGCGACCAGGCCATGCCCCGCCGAGACCCGCGCCGACACATAGAGCCGGCGCCCGAACTCCGGGCAGACCAGGAGGCCCGGATGCTCGTCGTGGGCCTCGTCGGCGCCGAGCAGCGCCCCATCGTCGCCGTAGACGAACAGGTCCAGGTCTTCGACGGTGTCGCTCCCTCGCGCCAAGAACAGGGCGCAGCGCCCCGCCGGGACGTTCACGAGGGCCGAGTGGTGATCGCCAGGCGTGCCCGCGCCCACCCGGAGCACCTGCAGGGCGCCGGCCCCCGCGGCCTGGGCGCGGCGAGCGACCCCCTCGAGCCACACAGCGCCGTCGAGGCGCTCGTCGCTAGGTCGGACGCCTTCGACGCGGGAGGGGGGCGGCCCTGCAGCGCTGCAGCCAAGCGTCAGAAACAAGGCGCCCTCCAGGAGCCTCCGGATGGACCGGCTCCAGCCCCGCCGCGCGCGCCGCTCCTCAGCCATCGAGCCCTCCCTGGCCCACCGAAGTCGCCGCCGGCGCCGTCTGCCACACGCCGAGCACCCAGGCGACCCCAAAGCCCCCCGCGTGCACCTCGGCGCGGCCCTCGGCGCCTCCCTCCGCGCAAAAGGACAGCGCGACACCCCCTGCGCCGTCCCGGGTGTGGTTCTCGCGGTGCGCCGCGCCGCTGCGCACGCCCAGAGCGAAGCTCGTCCCGGCGCCGCGCAGCGCCGCCACGGCGACGGTGTAGCAAGCCCCCGGAAGGAGCTCGAGGGGCAGCCGAGTGACCCCCTGCACCCCGAGGGACGTCTGGACGGGGCCTTCCCGCAAGCTGCCGAGCAGCTCGCGCCCCACGGCCTCTGCCAGCCGCTCCCGAGCCAGGGGGCCCCAGGCCTCGGGGATCGTCTCTGGCAAGGACCAGCTGGCGACTGTCACGGTCACGGCGCTGCGGCTCGGGGTCCCTGTGTAGAGCAGCGAGACCCGTTTGGCGCGCCCGACGCAGACGCTGAGGGTGGCCTGACCGCTCTCGCTCGCGTCCTCGATCACGGGTTCATCCCCCTGGAGATCCACGAGGCGGGCGTCCACGTCCGTTCCCCCGCTCGCATCCCCCTCAGCGAGCACATCGAGGCGATGACACCCCGGATCGAGGCGCACCGGGAGGGCGCCGCGCCCCGCGCCATCCGAATTCAGCGCCGTGTGCACGACGCGACTCGCACCCGCGCGCCGCGCCACGTCCTCGAGACGCTGAGCGCGCTCGAGCGCCGGCGCCAACCGTGGCCGGGGGCCGATGGGTGAGGGGGGCGGCGCGGGGCCGAGCTGACGGCTGCTCAAGAAGCTCCGCGCAGACGGGCCCGGCTCCTCGCTGAGCTGGACCAGGGACTCCAGGAGCCCCCCGGGAGAGCGCATCTGGACTGTGAGCTCCCGCAAAGAAGCCTTGCGCGGGCCGCAGCGGGTCACCTCCGCGAGCCCGGCGCGGCTCGTGACGGGCCACGCCCGCCGGGAGACGGAGTCGCTCCCGGTCTGCAGGAGAAAGCTCACGTTGTGGGCGCCGAGCACGGCGACGGTGACGCACCCAGCGGAGGACTCCAGGAGCTCGGGGGGCAGCAGCAAGCGGCGCTGCTCCCCCCGATGCAGCAACCGCGCTGGCGTTCGCTGGATCGGGCCCCGCGCGCCCCACTGGGCGGCGAGGCGGGCCATGTCCCGGGCCAGCTCACCCTCGTCGTGCACGGATCCATCCGCCGGGCGGACGCGCTCTGTTCGTGGGGCGCCGCCCAGCGCAGCGGGGCCATCTGCGGCAGGCTTGTCCGCAGCAGGAGCTGGAGCAGCGACCGCTAGCAGGGCCGCCGCGAACCGCCAGGGCGCCCGGAGGAGGTGCCCCCGGTGGAGGCAGCGGCCGTCACTCGATCGAGAAGGGCGCTTCCACGAAGCTCGCACTGGCGCCGTCCCAGATGAAGAGGCGATGGGCCGTCACCTTGCCTTCGTCCACGGCCGTCACCAGGTAGGCCAGCTCGTAGCTCGGCCGCCCCTGTCCGCCCATCGTCATGCTGGCGGCGTCTTCGGCGCTGAAGTAGGCGCCGCAGTCGAGGTGTGAGTGGAAGAACACCTTCACGGGGCGTCCCTGCTCGTCCCCTTGGGCGAGCGCCTTCTCGAACTTGAGGCCGTTGATCTTGAAATACTCGCGCCCCGTGCGGGGATGTCCCTCGGGATCCACCGCGTGGTACTTGTTCGCGAGGTTCTCGAGCTCCACCGCCTCATCGCAGAGGAGCGGGTCGTCCGCCGGCCCCGTCAGATAGCCGCAAGCCTCTTCGTCGCGCCCATAGGCCGCGCCTCCAGCCGCCTCCACCACATCCAGGGCTGCTCGGCGAATGCGGAGGCCACCCTTCGTCCAGCTTCGTTCCACCATCATCGTCCTTCGATAACCAGGCCGCGCGGCGCACGACCTACCAGGTGTAGCGCTTCTCCCACTTGATCGGCGCGAAGTAGCGATCCCCGCGATCGGGGATGATGGTGACGACGCAGCCGCCACCTTGCTCCCGCTGCGCTCGCTCCGCGAGGGCCACCGCCGCGGCGATGTTCGCTCCACCGGAGTGGCCGATGTTCAACCCCTCTTCCGCCGCCACCCGCTCCGCCATGTCCCAGCCCGCTTCGGTGGCGATCGGCATGATCTCGTCGGGGATGTTGGGGTCGTAGATATCGGGCACGATGCTAGAAGCCATGTGCTTGAGGCCCTCCAGCCCGTGCAGGGCCTCCGCCGGTTCCGCCGCCACGCAGTGAATGGGCCGCGTGTGCTCGTGGAGGCGGCGCGTCGTGCCCATCACGGTGCCGCTCGTCCCGAGCCCGGCGACGAAATGGGTGACTCGATCGCCCAGGGCGTCGAGGATCTCCTGGCCCGTGCCGAGGTAGTGGGCCAAGGGGTTCGACGGGTTGGAGTACTGATCCGGGTAGAAATACTTGCCCGGGTTCTCCTGGACGATCTTGCGGACCAGGCGGATGGCTCCGTCGGAGCCTTCCATCGGATCGCTGTAGATGATCTCTGTGCCGTAGGCCTGGGTGATGTCCTTGCGCGCCTTGGTGACGTTCTTCGGCATCACCAGGTGGACGCGGTAGCCGAGGGCCGCGCCCAACATGGAATAAGCGACGCCCGTGTTGCCGCTGGTGGCGTCGATCAGGATCTTGTCGGTGGTCAGCTGCCCCGACTCGATCGCGTCCAACATCATGCGCAGCGCCGGCCTGTCCTTCACCGAGCCGCCCGGGTTCATGAACTCGAGCTTCGCGAACACCTCCACGTCGGGGGCGGAGGACGCGATGCGCCGGAGGCGGAGCAGGGGCGTGTTGCCCACCGCGTCCACGATGGATCCGAGCTGACGGGAGCGGACGAAGCGAGGAGTCATGATCTAGAGGAGCGCGGATGACGTCATTTCCCGGCCGGCACCCCGAGCAGCTCACGCAGAGACGCGAGCGCCTGCCAGGTGCCGAAGCCGAAGGCGCCGCTGGGCGGGTATCGGAAGAGACGCTGGTGCGGGAACTCTGGCGGAGGCTCCGCCACGATCTGCACCTGCCCCACGCCAGCGCGGCTCAGGTAGTCGGATGCCGCAGCAGCCCCCGGACCGGCGGGCACTCGGACCGCGCCGCGGCTCAAGCGCAGCTGGCCCACCTCGCCGACCTCCGGGAGCAACTTCTGGCGGGAGAACGCGTCGGAGCTCAAAGCCCCCCAGCGATCGCGGGGACGATGCTGATCTCCTCGCTGCCCTGTAGGGGCGTGTCCAGGCCATCCAGGAACCGGATGTCCTCTTCACCGACGTAGATGTTCACGAAGCGCCGCACGCCCTTGTCGTCGAGGAGTCGATCCTTGATCCCGGGGTGGTTGCTCTCGAGGTCGTCGATGAGGGCGCGCACGTTGGCCCCGTTGGCTTGAACACTCTCTTCACCGCCGGTGAGGCTGCGCAGGGGCGTGGGAATGCGGACAGTTGCCATGATCTTTCTCCTATTTGGCTCAGCTCCCGAGTCATCCCGGGGGGTCAATGGATAGGGGGCTCGGGGGTGGTACCACAAGCCCCGCGTCACCGTGATGCTCCGAGGCCATCGACTGGCACAGGGGCGCGAAATATTGCTCTTCGCGGA
>JAEWOQ010000383.1 GCA_023460875.1 Pseudomonadota bacterium | reverse complement strand
ATGGGGGAGCCGCCGCCGCAGGAGCTCTCCCCCTGCGAACCCGGAGGCCCCGAGGACCGCCACACGCGCGCGCTCAGCCATGCTGGAGCGTACCGCGGCGCGGCGCGTCCGTCAGATCTCGGGCGCGGGCAGGGGGCCGCCAGCGCTGGCGCCTTCGAGCTCCTGGCGCGCCTCCCTCTCCCGACGCGCCTCGATCACTCCATGCGCCACTCCGATGGCGGCGGCCGTACCGACCGCGGTGGCCAGCAGTCCAGTGCTCACGGACAGGAGCTTCAGGCCGGAGGCGAGCAACACCACAATTAGAGCCGGGCGGATGACGTAGTCGGGCGCGCGCGACGAGAAGCGCGCCCCCAGGAACACCCCGGGCAGGCTGCCGATGATGATCGAGCCCGTGAGGCCGAGCTCGAAATCTCCGAAGAGCAGGTGACCGAGGGCAGCGCTGGCCACCAGGGGAACCGCCTGCACCAAGTCCGTCCCGACGAGCTCGGAGAGCTTCAGGCGCGGGTAGAGCAGGAGGAGCAGGATCATCATCAGGGAGCCGGAGCCCACGGAGGTGAGGCCGACGACCAGCCCGCCGATGATGCCGATGAGCAGCGTGGGCAGCGACCTCACGTGCAGGGGGATCAGGCTGTCTCCCGGCTTGCGGCGGCGCGCCAGCAGCGGACGGATCACCAAGCCGACGGTAACGACGAGCAGAGCCATGCCGAGGGCCACCTTCACTCGCGCCTGGAGATCCGGTCCCGCACCAAACTCCCGGAGCAGGAGGACGCCCAGGAAGGCGGAAGGCACGGAGCCGGCGACGAGCCAGCCCACCAGCTTCAAGTTCACCGTGCCCCGCTTCCAGTGGACCACGCCCCCGACGGGTTTCATGACCATCGCCGCGACGATGTCGCTCGAGACCGCCGTGAGGGGCGGCACCCCGAAGAGCAGCACGAGCAGGGGCGTCATGAGCGCTCCGCCTCCCATCCCCGTGAGGCCGACGACGAAGCCCACTCCTAGCCCAGCCAGAATGATGTAGGGGTCCAACAGGTCCAACACGCCCCGATAGTGCATCTATCCCTATCGCTTTAGTAGAGTTTTTTTCAAGATATTGAAATTACACGTAATTTTGTGGACGTGCCGTGCTCTGGGCCCTCAAAATTGGCGGATCGCCGCGGCGAAAACGGTGGATCGCCGCCGGCGAGAACGGTGGATCGCCGCCGGTTCTCGGGGTCGCACACCTGGCACGGGCGCAGCCTCGAAAGAGGCGCGCTGGGGGGGGGCGCCGTGCCCATGCGGCAGCCTCGAAGGAGGCGCTGGGATGCCGCTGGAGGGGGCCGTTCAGCGGCTGCGCGAGCTCAGTCCGTGAGCGGGATGGGGATCCACAGGGTCTTCACGCTCGTCGCCGTGCCCCGCCGGCTGTAGCCCGCCAAGCCGTAGAGCACGTCCCACCAGTGGCCGTCCGGTGTCTCGCCGTAGCTGAAGAGAGGGAACACATGGATCTGCCAGTCGAGGCCGCCCCGCTGGCGCTGCTCGCTGTAGTACACGTTGCCCACGAGCTGCGTGACGCTCTCCTCGTCGCTGAAGCGCCAGTAGAGCGGGAAGCCGACGGTGGCGCGGCTGCGCGGCGAGGCGAAATCCCAGAACACCGGGGGCACGAGCAGGTGCGTGTCGCTGCCATCCCGCCCCACGAAGAAGAAGGGGAGGATGCTGGTGGACCAACCGCGCAGGTGCGTGCGATGATTGAAGAAGGGGGTGACCCAGAGGGACCGGCTGATGCCGTGGCGCTTGGAATAGGCCCAGAACGGCAAGAACGCGGTCGTGTCCTCCCGGGGGCTCGTGCGCGTGTAGAGGAACGGGAACAGGAGCTTCTGATCGAGCCCGACGTCTGGATCGCGGTAGTGCCAGAACAACGGCGTGATCATGTCGAGTTCGGTGCGGCCCCGATGACGCGCGTAGCCCCACGTGGCGAAGGTGCGCTCTCCGGCGGGCCCCGTCCGGTTCATGAAGAGCGGCGTGATGAGTAAGTTCTCACGGTCGCCCTTGTGTCCGTAGTGGAAGAACGGGGCGACGGTGGTGTGGCGCTCGTCCTTGCCCCAGATGCTCCAGTAGAAAGGCAGCAGGTGGAAGAGTTCACGCTTCTCCGTGTGCTCACGGTAGTAGGGGCCCCAGATGTTGACCCACGAGAGGTCCCGCTCCCGATAGCGGTAGTAGTGCAGTAGGGGCGGGACGACCTCGTACTGGGACTCCGCGTTCTGGCCGAAGAAGTAGAGCGGCGCGACGCCGAGGTCGATGTCCGTCGCCGTGCGCACGTCGCAGCGGTTGCCGCCTTTCCAGCTGCAGAAGCCGGGCCCGATGAGGTTGAAGCCGCCCTCCGCGCTGCTCGTGAGCGCGGTCAGCAAGGGCGGGATGATCGTGTAGCCGCCGCCCGGACGCCGACCGGTCATGTAGAGGGGCGCGAGCCAGTCGTCGCTCTCCTCTGGAGCGCGGCGGTTCACGAAGGGGCCCACGACGGTGGTCCGATCGTCGGAGATGCGGTCCCGCAGGTTCCAGACGAGGGGGAACAGCACGTCATCCGCGCGCTCGGCGCTGCGGCGGTTGTAATAGAGACCACCGAAGAGCGAGGCGCGATCGGTGACCGCAGGATCGGTCAGGGAGGGTTTGGTGCGCTCCGCCCAGACGGGGAAGGCGACGCGGTAGCGGTACTCGCCCGCGACCTCGTTGTAGTAGAGGCCGTAGAACTGGCGCTCGGCGTCGTCCCCTGTGCCGAAGGTCATCGGATCGCCGTCGGAGCCGATGCGCGCCTGGGTCTCCTCGGACATCTCGAGGGGGCTCTCCGGGAGGGTCGGTTCGTTCCCTTGGGGCAGGGTGGAGTCGGCGCCGCCAGGGGCGGCGTGGGGCTCCGGGGCGGCGCCCGGCGCCGGCGGGGGCGCCGTCTGCTGGGGCGGGGGGCGCCCCATCGGCGCGATCCCTCCACCGCCGGGCCCGAAGACGTGATCTTGCGCCGTGGCCGGGGGCCCCAGGAGCAGGAGTGCCAAGGTCGCCCCCGCGCCCGCGACGAAGCGCTCGGCCCTCAAGGGCGACTCCCGACGGCGCCGGGGAGGGGGGCGTTCTCGGCCGCGAGTTTCTCGACGGTCTTCTCGGGGGAGAGCTCTTCCTGTTGGTGAGCCGTGAGATCCTTCACCTGGACGATGTCTCGGTCGAGCTCGCTGTCGCCGAACACCAGGCACCAGCGCGCGCCCATGGCGTTGGCGCGCCGGAGCTTGCTCTTCAGGGAGTTGTCGCGCCCGTCGAGCTCCACGCGCACCCCGCGCTCTCGCAGGTCCCGCGCCAAAACGAGCCCCTGGAGCGCCGCGCGCTCTCCCAGCGGCGCGATGAAGCACAGCTCGGAGCGCGCCACTTCGAACTCCCCGAGGGCGAGCAGGATGCGCTCGAGGCCCATCGCGAAGCCGATGGCCGGCGTCTTGGGCCCGCCGAGGGACTCGACCATGCCGTCGTAGCGGCCGCCTCCCAGCAGCGCGTTCTGGGAGCCGAGCTCCCCGGTCTGGGCGGTCAGCTCGAAGCAGGTGCGGGTGTAGTAGTCGAGGCCGCGCACGAGGCGTGGGTCGACGGTGTAGGGCGTGCCGAGCGCGTCCAGCGCCGCCAAGAGCCCGCGCCAGTGCGCCTGATCGGCCTCGTCGAGCACGTCGAGGAGGACGGGCGCGCCGTCGCTCGCCGCCTGATCCCGCGGATCCTTGGAGTCGAGGATCCGCAGCGGGTTGTCCCCCAGGCGCTCCTGCGCGTGGGGGCTGAGCTCGGCGCGCTTGGGTTCGAAGAAGGCGCGGAGGCGCTCGCGGTACAGGCTCCGGGCCTCTGGTCCGCCGAGGGAGTTGATGTTGACCTGGACGTTCGGGATGCCCAGCTCGACGAGCATCCGGTAGAGCATGTCGATCATCTCCGCATCGCACACGGGACCCGGATTGCCGTACAGCTCGCAGCCCGCTTGGTGGAACTGTCGGTAGCGGCCCCGCTGTGGCTGCTCCGCGCGAAACATCGGGCCGACGTAGTACCAGCGGGTCACCGGCTCCCGAGCGTGCATCGATTGACCGATGTACACCCGCGCCGCGCTCGGCGTGCCTTCGGGTCGCAGCGCGAGGATCTCGCCGCTGCGCTCGAGGGTGAACATCTGCTTCTGGACGACCTCGCTGGTCTCTCCCGTCGACTTCTCGAACAGCTCCTTCTGTTCGAGCACGGGCGTGCGCAGCTCTTCGTAGCCGTACGCCTCGACCGTGCGACGGAAGACACGCTCGAGCCGCTGCCACCGTCGGGTCTCGTCGGGGAGGATGTCGTTCATCCCCTTGACGGCGCGTAACTTCATCGGTCTTTCTCGAAAGTTGCGGTGCCTCGCCCTGAATGGCCCGAGGTGCAGGGGGGCTTATGCAAAGTCGCGCGCATCGGGTCAAGCAGCCCCGGTCGTCTCGACGAATCGTGCTAAGGGAGCCCGGGTGAACGACCCCTCGGTCCCCGAGGCCCCGGAGGGGCGAGCCGCCGCCGTCGACTTGGGGACCACCCGCGTGGGCGTCGCGGTGGCCGACGAGCTCGGCTGGTTGGCGCACCCCCGACCATTCCTGGACGGACGCAACCGTCGGGGGCTGCTCCAAGAGTTACGGAAGCTCGTGGCCGCAGAGAAGATCGGCCACATCCTCGTGGGCCTGCCCCGGAACCTCGACGGGAAGGAGGGCCCTGCGGCGCGACGCGCCCGCCAGTTCGCCGCGGAGCTGACCCAAAGCACCGGGTGCTCCGTGGAAATGGTGGACGAGCGCCTCTCCACCGTCGAGGCCCAGGCCCGCCTCCACGAGACGGGCCTGGACGTGCGCAAGTCCCGCAGCCGCATCGACAGCGCGGCCGCCGCGATCCTGCTCCAGAGCTGGCTCGATGCGCGCCGGGGGGCGCTGGGAGGTGCGCAGTGAGCTCGCGCTCGAGACCTCCTCGGGCGCCGCGCGTCGGTGTCTCCGGGCGGGGCGTACCCTCCAACGCTGAGGACAGGGCGCAACGCTCATCGGCGCGGCGCCGAGGCGCCGAGAGGAAGACCGATCACGCGTCCAGCGGGAAGGGCGCTGCCCCAAGCCACAGGAGAGCGGGCGGAGCAGGGGGCGAGGGAGCAGCGCGCGGTGGGGCGGGGCGCGGGGGACCAGTGCGCGGCGGAGCAGTGCGCGGCGGAGCACAGCGGGGGCGACAGCGCCGCGCGCTGGGGCTGAGGCTCGCGATCCTCGGTGTGCTCGCCGGGGTGCTCTCGGTGTCCGGCCTGCTCGTCTGGTCGCTCTTGCCGGGCAGCGTGGAGGAGGAGAAGCCCGTCGTGCTCTGGCTCGACGGACCAGACAAGGGGCAGGCGGTGGAGCGACTCACGGAGGCGGAGCTCGTCCAGAGCCCGCGGCTGATGCGCATCTACCTGAGCCTGCTCCTGCCCGGGGTAGAGCTCGACCCCGGCGAACACCTCCTGCGGCGGGGGCTCAGCCCGCGGGAGCTGAGCGCGCGGCTCGCGCGGCTGCCGGGGCGCTCCGCGGCGCGGGTGGCCCTGCCGGAGGGTTGGCATCGCCGCAAGATCGCCGAGCGCCTCGAGCGTTCGGAGGTGTGCCTCGCGGACGCTTTCCTCGAGGCCAGCGAGCGCGCGGATCTCCTCGCGTCGCTGGACCTCGCGGGGCCGAGCGCCGAAGGGTATCTCTTTCCGGCCACCTACGAGCTGGCTCACAACACGCCCCCCGAGGACGTGGTCCGGCGCATGGTGCGGGAGACCCGCAAGCGGCTCACCAACCTCTTCGCCCGGCATCCGGGCGCCCTGGAGAGGCTGCGAGCCGCACACGGCTTCGGGGAGCGGGAGGTGATCACCCTCGCGTCCATCGTGGAGAAGGAGACCGGACACGGGGAGGAGCGCCCCCTCGTGGCGAGCGTCTTCTTGAACCGCCTGGCCGCGACCGACGGAGAGACCCGCGGCCGGCTGCAGAGCGATCCCACGGCCATTTACGGCTGCCTCTACGAAGCGTCTCCCGCGCCGTCCTGCGCCGCCTTCGAGGGGCGCGTCCTCCCCGCGATGCTGCGCGATCCGGCCAACCGCTACAACACCTACCGCCACGCGGGCCTGCCCCCCGGTCCTATCGCCAACCCAGGGCTCGACGCGCTCGAGGCCGTGCTCGCCCCTGTGCGGTCCGACTACCTGTTCTTCGTCGCCGACGGCGCCGGCAAGCACACGTTCAGCCGGACCTTCGAGGAGCATCAGCGGGCGGTGAGCCGCCTCCGCGCTCTGCGCGTCGAGGGTCCCCCGGGCCTCGGCGCCGACGCGCAATGACCCGGAAATCCTCTGCGCGGGCTGGCCCCGGCGTGCTAAGGGGAACCGCGCCGCCCGCGGGCTACCTCCGGGGCGCACTGGTTCCTAGCCGCCCGCCCGTCGGGCCCGCTCCAATCCTCGTTCCCCCTCCCAGCAGATGACACCTTTCGAACAGGCGGTGCGCACCGTCCGATTCCTCTCCGTGGACGCCGTCGAGAAGGCGGGCAGCGGCCACCCAGGCACCCCCATGGCCCTGGCCGGGATCACGGTCGATCTGTTCACGCGCTACCTCCGCTACAACCCCGAGGTCCCCGCCTGGCCGAACCGGGATCGCTTCGTGCTGTCCTGCGGACACGCGTCGATGCTCCTGTACAGCGTCCTCCACCTGGCGGGCTACGACGTCAGCGTCGACGACCTGAAAGCTTTCAGGCAGTACGAATCGAAGACCCCAGGCCACCCCGAATACGCCCACACCCCCGGGGTCGAGACCACCACCGGCCCCCTCGGGCAGGGGCTCGGCAACGCGGTGGGGATGGCCCTCGCTGCCAAGCTCGCTGGGCAGCGTGTCAACCGAGACGACGCTCCCCTCATCGACTACCGGGTGTTCGTGCTCGCCTCCGATGGGGACCTCATGGAGGGGGTCGCGGGGGAGGCGGCGAGCCTCGCCGGCCACCTGCAGCTCGACAACCTCGTCGTCATCTATGACGCCAACCAGATCACCATCGACGGCGGCACGGATCTGAGCTTCTCCGAGGACGTCGCGGCTCGCTTCGAGAGCCTCGGCTGGCAGGTATGGCACGCGGACGGGCACGCGCCGGAGGAGGTCCGCCGCGCCCTCGACGCAGCGGTCGCCGCCGACCGCCCCGCTCTGATCGTTGCCCGCACCCACATCGGCTACGGTTCTCCGAACAAGCAGGGTAGCGCCGCCGCCCACGGGGCCGCCCTTGGGGCGGACGAGGTGCGGGCCACCAAGGAGGCCGCCGGCTGGCCCCTCGAGCCCACCTTTCATGTCCCCGCCGAGGCCTACGAGCCCTTCCGCGCCTGGCGGGAAGAGAACCTGCGCGCCTACCAGGCCTGGCAGGGAAAAGTTCAAGGTTTACAGGGAGATGCGCTGCAATCCTTCGAGACATTTCTCAACCGTGAAGTGCCCGAGGATCTGCTCGAGCAGCTCATCGCCGCGCGCAGCACCAAGGCCGACGCGACCCGCGGACATGCCGGTCACATCCAGCAAAAGGTCGCCGAGCTCGTGCCGGGGCTCGTGGGTGGCTCCGCGGATCTCGCCGGGAGCGTGAAGACCACCATCAAGGGCGCGGGCGACGTCGGGCCGGGCGCCTTCGATGGGCGCAATTTGCATTTTGGGGTCCGCGAGCACGGGATGGGCGCCGTCCTCAATGGGCTCGCCCTGTCGGGGCTGTTCGTGCCCTATGGATCGACGTTCCTCATCTTCAGCGACTACATGCGGCCGCCGATGCGCCTCGCCGCCTTGATGCGCCAGCAGGTGGTCTACGTCTTCAGCCACGATTCCATCTATCTCGGCGAGGACGGGCCGACCCATCAGCCGGTCGAGCAGCTGTGGACCCTCCGCATGGTCCCGAACCTCGACGTGGTGCGCCCGGCGGACTCCCTCGAGTGCGCCGCGGCCTGGACCCACGCCCTGTCTCGACGCGACGGGCCGACGGTCCTCTCCTTGACCCGCCACACGGTCCCCGAGCTGCCACGGCCCCCGGGGTTCGAGCCCCGGCAGATGCTCGAGGGGGCCTACGTGCTCGTGGATGCGACGGATCCGACCCTCGTCCTCGTCGCCACCGGCAGCGAGGTGTCGGTGGCGCTGGAGGCGAAGGCGCTGTTGGAGCACAGTGAACTCGGGGCACGCGCTCAGCGCGTGCGGGTGGTCTCGATGCCCTGCGTCGAGGCGTTCCTGCGGCTCCCCCAGGAGAAGAGAGACGCGGTGCTCCCCCCCGGAGTGCGCCGAGCCACCTTCGAAATCGGGGTCACGACCCCCTGGCGCGCCATCGCCGGGCTCGACGGGATTTGCATCGGGCTCGATCGCTTCGGCGCCTCGGCGCCATGGACGGAGATCGCCAGCAAGTTCGGGTTCACGGCCGCGCAGGTGGCTGACCAGATCCTGACCGAGCTGTCGTCGGCCTCCTGACGAGCTCTCGGGGCCCCCTGATGGGGCTGCGGGAGCTGACGAGGGCGGCGGAGCGTTCACCAAGCTCGACAGCCGCCCCGTTTTCGTCGAATGTTTCACCGTTCGACCTGGTTGCGTGTATGGGCAACCGGTCATCATGTGGAGCAGCGCTGCCGTGTCGTCCTTGCCCATCGTCCTGGTCCCTCATCCCCACGTGCGCGTCGACAAGAAGGTGCTCCAGGGGAGCCCCTTCGTGGGCGGCTCGCGGGTTCCAGTGCGTCGCCTGTACGCCTTCTATCGCGCGGGTACCCCGGTCGAGCGCATCCTCAAGCGCTACCCCCAGCTGTCCCCGGCCAAGGTGTTCGACGCGCTCGCCTTCGCGCTCGACAACCCCGAGGTGATGGAGGCGGACATGGAGCGTGAGGCCGCCCTCCTCGAGCAGAAGGGCGTGCAGCGTCCAAAGCGCCTCCCCGGGCTGCAACAGGTCGAGCTGCCGTTCATGTTCGACGACGACTCGGGGCCGCCTCCCCGACGCTGAGCGCGGGCGACGCGAAGCTCCCCCGTCAACAAGGCCGCCGGCGCCGACACGGCGCGACTCCCTGGCGGCGTCGGGGCTCAGGTGCTCTCGAGATCCCGGCGCGCGGCGTCCGCGAGGTCGGAGATGAGCTCCCGGAGCTCGTCAGGGCGTGGGCCCTCGGCCATCAGCCGTAGCTTCGGCTCCGTCCCGCTCCAGCGCACCAGCACGCGGCCCTCTCTGCCGAGCTTCTGCTCGTAGTGCGCGATGCGAGCGGTGAGCATCGCCATGTCGCTCAGGGGGCGGCGCGTGGGCAACACGACGCTCTCGAGGAGCTGCGGCACCCGCTGCATCACCTGGGCGAGCTCACCGATGGGGCGCTCCTCCCGCACCATGATCGCGAGCACCTGGAGCGCCGCGACGATGCCGTCGCCGGTGGTGGCGTGGTCGAGGAAGATCAGGTGCCCCGACTGCTCTCCCCCGAAGGTGAGCCCTGAACGGCGCATTTCCTCCACCACGTATCGATCACCCACCGCGGTCCGCAGCACCCGCCCACCCGCGGCGTCCAGGGCGCGCTCGAGCCCCATGTTGCTCATGACCGTCGCCACGAGCGTGTTCTTCGCGAGGCGCCCCTGCTGGAGCAGGCGTGTGGCGCACAACGCCATGACGGCGTCGCCGTCCACGATCTGGCCGCGCTCGTCGACGATGATCAAACGGTCTGCGTCGCCGTCGAGGGCGATGCCCAGGTGCGCCTGACGCTTGAGCACCTCGTGCTGCACGTGCTCGGGGTGCAGGGCGCCGCACTGTCGATTGATGTTGCGGCCGTTCGGGCGCACGCCCAGCGGGATCACCTCGGCGCCCAGCTCGGAGAACACCTCGGGGGCTACGCGATAGGCCGCGCCGTGGGCCGCGTCGACGACCACGCGCAGGCCGTTCAAGGTGAGATCGTTGGGGAACGTCGACTTGGCATAGACGATGTATCGGCCGCGGGCGTCGTCGAGCCGCACGGCCTTGCCGATGCCTTCTCCGGTCGGGCCGCGATCGAGGATCGGATCGTCCAGCAGCCGCTCGATCTCGAGCTCCTCCTCGTCGGGCAGCTTGAACCCATCGGGCCCGAAGATCTTGATGCCGTTGTCGCCGAAGGGATTGTGGCTCGCGCTGATGACCACGCCCGCGTCGGCCCGCATGGAGTGGGTGAGGTTCGCGACCGCGGGGGTCGGGATGGGGCCCGACACCATGACCCAGCCGCCCATGGCGCAGATCCCGGCGCAGAGCGCCGTCTCGATCATGTAGCCCGACAGGCGCGTGTCCTTGCCGATGACGACCCGTGGGTTCTTTCGGGCCCGCTTGCGCGCGACGTGAGTGATGGCGCGGCCGAGGCGCAGCGCCAGCTCGGGGGTCATGGGCGCTACGTTGGCTCGCCCGCGCACGCCATCGGTTCCAAAGAGCTTACGTTGATTCATGAATGGTGCCTCTTCGCTGGCTGCGCGGCCTCCGTCTGGAGCCTGCCTTCGAGCCACGCCGCGGCGACTCCGGCCCTTGTTGAGCTCTTCCCGGGGGTGTGGCCCCGGGTGCGGGCCTGGGGGGCCGCCCCGGCGGGTCAGTCGCGGAAGTTGACGAACTGCAGCTCGAGATCGAGCTTCTCTGCTCCTCGGAGCATCTGGATCGCCTCCTGGAGGTCGTCACGCTTCTTGCCAGTGACGCGCACGGAGTCCTCCTGGATGGCGGGCTGGACCTTGAGCTTGCTGTCCTTGATCAGCTTGACGATCTCCTTGGCCTTCTCCGTCTCGATGCCCTCCTTCACCTGCACATCGAGCTTGAAGGAGCTCCGCGGTCCCTTCTCCGGCTCGCCCACGTCGAGGTGCTTCAGGCTCACCTTCCGGCGGATCAGCTTCGTCTGGAGCACGTCGAGGATGGCCTTCGTGCGCTCCTCCGTGTTGGCCCGGAGCACGATCAGCTTGTCCTTGAGCTCGATCTCCGCGCCCGTGCCCTTGAAGTCGAAGCGCTGCCCCACCTCTTGTTCCGCCTGGTTGACCGCGTTCTTCACCTCGGACCAGTCCACCTTGGAAACCACGTCGAACGAAGGCATTGTCGAGTTTTCCTCTCTGACGAAAGCAGGGCGTGAGGGCCCTGCGCCGACCACTCACAGGTCGATGGCGGGATCCATCGGGAGCCCCAGGAGGTGTCCCCGAGCGGCCCCGACGAGGAACGTCGATCCAGTGACCACGACGAGCCCGCGCGGCCCCACGAGCTCTCGCGCTCGCTCGAGGGCGCTGGGCACGTCCGGGGCGATCTCGCCCGAGAGAACGGCGGTCAGCTCGGCGGGATCCACCGCCCGACCGATGGGGGGCGCGACATAGACCCGGTGCCCGGCCACCGCTTCGAGGCGCTGCAACATCGCCCGGTAGTTCTTGCCTCGGATCGCGCCGAAGACGAGGGCGATCTCCCGCCTCGACTCGATCTCCCCGAGGGCACCCGGATCGAGCCCATGGGAGAGGGCCACCGCGCCGTCGGGGTTGTGGGCGCAGTCGAGCAGGGTGAGCTCCTCGCCGTCCCGGTGGAGCAGCTCATTGCGACCGGGCCACTCCGTCGCCTCGATCCCAGCGCCGAGCTGGGCAGGAGTCAGGCCCAGGGCGCGCCCAGCGGTCACCGCCACGGCGAGGTTCGTCCCCAACATGGCGACGCGGGGGTAGGCGAGGGGAGCGCCGGGCACTGGCTCTGGGCTCCCCAGGGGTACGAGCTCCGCCCCCACCGTCTCGATCCGCTCCTGGACCACCACGAGGGCCTCCGGGTGCAGCCGGCCCAGCACGACCTTCGAGCCTCCCTTGATGATCCCCGCCTTCTCCGCGGCGATCTTGCCGAGGCTGTCGCCCAGCTCCGTCTTGTGATCGAAGGCGACGCGGGTGATCGCCGCTACGGCCGGCGCAGGGATGACGTTCGTGGCGTCCAGGCGCCCGCCGAGCCCGACCTCGAGCACCGCGGTGTCGACGCCTGCCTCTCGGAAGAGGAGGAACGCCACCAAGGTCGCCGTCTCGAAGAAGCTGAGCTCCGGCGCCTCGTCCATGACGCGATGGATCTCCTCGGCGAGGCGATCGTCTGCGACCAGCTGTCCGTCCACTCGGATCCGCTCCGAGAACCGGCAGAGGTGCGGAGAGGTGTACAGCCCTACCCGCTGCCCCGACGCCTGCAGCATCGCCGACAGGAAAGCACACACGGTGCCCTTGCCGTTCGTCCCTGCCACGTGCACCGCCTGGAACGCGCGCTCGGGGTGGCCGAAATGGGCGCAGGCGGCCTCCATGCGCTCGAGGCCGAGATCGCGACCGCGCCCTGCGAGGCCATACAGCCGCCGGATCGCCTCTTGGTAGGCCGTCACGCGGGCGCTCCCGTCTTCGGGATCCTTCGGCTCGAAGGGGCAGGGGGAGCCGCGCCTCCCGCCAAGATCGAGAGGATCACGCTCAGCTTCTGTCTCATCTCGGCCCGCTGCACGATGGTGTCGACCATGCCGTGCTCGAGCAGGAACTCCGAGCGCTGAAAGCCCTCGGGCAGCTTGGTGCGGATCGTGTTCTCGATCACCCGCGGCCCCGCGAACCCGATGAGGGCGTTGGGCTCGACGACGTTCACGTCTCCGAGGAACGCGGTGCTGGCAGCGACGCCGCCGGTGGTGGGGTGCAAACAAATGCTGATGAAGGGCCGGCGCACCTCCCGGAAGCGCCGCAGGGCGGCCACCGTCTTGGCCATCTGCATCAAGCTGAGGATGCCCTCCTGCATGCGCGCGCCGCCGGAGGCGTGCAGCAGCAGCACCGGGAGCCGCTCGCTCGTAGCGCGCTCGAAGAGGCGGGTGATGCGCTCACCGACCACCGACCCCATGCTGCCCCCCATGAACTTGAAGACGAAGCACCCATACCCCACGGGGTGTCCGTCGAGGAGCGCGCGGCCCACCTCGATCCCTTCCCCGCGGCGCGTCGCCGCCTGGGCCGCTCGGACGCGATCCTGGTAGGACTTGCCGTCGAAGAACTGCAACGGGTCGGCGGGGCTGATGTGCTCGTCGAAGCGCTCGAGCTTCGCGTCGTCCAGGAGCAGCCGTCGCCAGTCATCCGGGGACATCGGGTGGTGGTACCCGCACTCGGGGCACACGTACCAACGCTGCCGCATCTCCTCGGCGGTGCTCACCGCGCCGCAGCCGGTGCACTTCTGGAAGAGGCCCTTTCCGAAGGACTTCTTCTCGCTCTCGTGGGATTGCGCAGGGGTTTTTGAAGGGAACGCCAACGGGAGCCTCTCGGAGTGCGTCGCAGACGCTTTTGGTGGGGCGATTTTCTACCGCGGATCAGCCAGGAGGCGCCAGCCCCCATGGCGCCTCCATGGCCCGACGCCCACGCCCCGGCGGCCCCTTGTGCGTCCTCTGTGTTCCGGGCAACACTCCTCACCGCCATGGGAGACACGGATTCCGGCTTGCTCCCGTCGGGGAACCTGGGCGCCCGCTTGATCGGGCGCGACGCTCCGCTGGAGCAGCTGCGGGAGGCCTATCGCCAGACCGCATCCACCCGGAGCGTCCGCGCGGTCACCCTGATCGGGGCCAACGGTTCGGGCAAGAGCCGGCTCATCCACGAGCTCTTGGTGGACCTCCCGCGCCCGGAGGAGGGGGGGCCCCGGGTGTACGTCGCCCAAGCCCGCCGTCAGGGGCTGAGCTACGGCGTGTTCAGCAGCTTGCTGAAGACCCGCTTCGACCTGACCGAGGAGCTGGATCCCGAGCAGGCCAGGGAGCGCCTGAGCGCGGAGGTGGCCGACGCCCTCGGCGACCGCAAGGTGGGGGACGTCTGCTTCTTCCTCGGCCAGCTCGTGGGCCTCGCGTTCCCCGAGAGCCCGCTCACGGAGGCCGCGACGGAGGATCCCGGACAGGTGCGGGCCCTGCGCCGCGCCCTGGTGCGGCGCTTCCTCGAAGCGGACGCCGCGCGGCACCCGGTAGTGCTCGTCTTCGACGACCTGCAGTTCGCCGACGGCGACTCGCTCGATCTGCTGGGGGCGCTGGTGGCCCAGCTGAACGGGCCTCTCCTGGTGGTCTGCGCCGCAGGTCGGGAGCTGCTGAGCTCCCAGGAAGACTGGGCGACCCTGGGGGGAGACCGCCACACCGTGATCGAGCTCGGCCCGCTCCCCCCCGCGACGGCCAGCGACATGATCCGCAACCTGCTGCGACGTTGTGAAGGGGGCGTGCCCGAAGCCCTCGTGGACGCGGGGGTGCGGGCCGCGGCGGGTAACCCGGGCCAGCTCGCGCAGATGGTCCGCGCCTATCACGACGCTGGGGTCCTCGAGGAGGTGCCCGATTCGGGGGGCTGGCGGGTCAACCTGGACAGGCTGAACACCGTGCGCCTGCCCATGTCCGTGGAGGACGCGGTCGCCATCCGCATCTCGGCCCTGAACCCCCAGGAGCGCCGGGTGCTCGAGCACGCCGCGGCGATGGGCAGCGTGTTCTGGCTCGGAGGGTTGGTCGCCCTGAACCGCATGGATCGGGAGCTGCCCGAGCTCTGGTCCAAGGATCACGAGGCGGACCTGACCCGGCTGCGGGAGGTGCTCCGGCACCTCGTGGAGCGGGACTACCTGGTCGAGCTCGAGGACGCGGTCTTCTCCGACGAGAAGGAGTACTCGTTCAAGCACAACTTCGAGCGTGAGAAGATCTCCGCGCTGACGAGCGCGGCCGCGAAGCGACGCTACCACCAGACGATCGCGGACTGGCTCGCCCAGAAGACGGGGGCCCGCTCCCAGGAGGAGTACGTGGCCATGCTCGCTCAGCACCTGGAGCGCGCCGGGTCGCTGACGCGCTCGGCCTTTACGTTCCTGGACGCGGCGGACATCGCCCGCAAGAGCTTCGCCACGCGCAAGGCCAACGAGTACTACTCCAAGGGACTCACCCTGCTCGGAGACGACGACGCGCGGCGCCGCATCGACGCCCTGCACAATCACGGGGACGTGCTCTGCCTGCTCGGAAAGACCGACGAGGCGCTGGAGGCGTTCCGGCAGATGCTCGGCATCGCCTACCGCCTCAACTTGCAGGGCAAGGGCGGCGCCGCCCACAACCGCATCGGGCGGCTCTACCGGGAGACGGGGTTCCTCGACGAGGCGCAGCAGCATCTGGAGGCGGGCCTCGAGCTGTTCGAGAGGGTGCAGGACCAGCGGGGCGTCGCCGCGAGTCGGGACGACATCGGCCGGCTGCTGTGGATCCGCGGGGACTACGACGCCGCTTTGAAGGATCTGCGCATCGCCCTCGACATGCGCAAGGAGCTCGGCGACCGGCGCTCCATCGCCCTCAGCCTCAACAATATCGGTCTGGTATGGGCCGACCACGGGCGCCCCACGAACGCCAAGGAGGCCCTGGAGGCCTCCCTCCAGATCCGCCGGGAGATCGGCGATCCCGTGGGGATCTCCGAGAGCTTGAACACGCTGGGCGAGCTGTCCATCGACCAAAACCAGTTCGAGCAAGCCCTCGCGTACTTCCGGGAGTCTCATCAGGTCGCCATGGACATTGGCGAGCGCACCCGCATCGCCGCGGGGCTCACCAACATCGGTGAGACGCTGCAGCGGCTCGGGCAGGGGGAGGAGGCGACCCTGATGCTGGAGCAGGCCGTGGCCCTGAGCAGTGAGCTCGGCGACAAGCTGCAGCTCGCGGAGGCGAAGCGCGGTCTGGCCAAGTCCTATCTCCTCCGCGGCGACCTGAAGCTGGCGCGCTCCCACATCAAGGAAGCGGTGGACCTGTTCGGCCAGGTGCGCAGCAAGGCCCACCTCGCGATCGCCCTGCGGACCCTCGGGGAAATCACGGGCGCGGGCGCTTGGGGCGGCAAGCACGAGACGCGCGCCGTGGAGTACTTCATGCGCTCCATCGCCGTGGGCAAGGAGATCGGCAACGAGATCGAGGTCGCGCGCAGCTACCTGGCCTTCTCGAAGTACGTCACCGCCTCCGCGATCTACCAGACGAACCCGGACATCCAGCGGGAGGCCGCGAAGCTCCGCTCGATGGCCGCGGAGATCTTCGAGCGCCACCGCATCCCGGCGGCCATGTCCTGAGGCGAGGGCGACGGAGGAGCGTGATGGCGGCTGGAGATCGACTGTTCGGCGACATGAGCGAGCCCGCGCACGCCTACGCCCTTGGCGTGGTGGCGGCGGCGGGCCGCGATCGGCAGGGGACCTTGGAGGTGCGGCTGGAGGAGGACGATGCGCCGCTCCTCGAGCTGCTCCAGGCCCGCACGGCCTGCGATTCTCCCCTGGCTCATGAGCTGCGCCGGGGCCGTGTGTGTGTCGCCGCGCCGGCCAGCGCCCTCGCCGCTGGCTGGCTCGGCGCCGCTCCGGGCGACGTGGCGCGCCTGGAGTTCCCCACCTTGCGGCGAGAGCTCGGCTGGGCCTTCGTCCGTGGTCTCTTCGACGCCAGCGGGCACGTGAGCTCGCCGAGGCGCCCGGCGCTGCATGTCCGCCTGCAGCGGCCCGGGGCTCGTCTGCTCGAGGGTCTGCTGGACTTCCTGTCCCTGGGCCCGGATCGCGTGGGCAAGCGCTGGCTCCATTGGACCGGGCACAACGCCCTCGATCTGCTGGGGCACCTCTACGACCCCTGCGCGGCGGCTCCCCGCGACACCGAGACCCGCAACGCCACGCTCTGTCGCGCCACGCTCTGTCGCGCCAAGCTCTTCGCGCGCTATATCGCCTGGGCACAGCGGGTGCCCCCCTTCCAGGCGAGCCCCTGCGTCGCCGGGCCCATCCGTTGGACCGCCGTCCACCCCGACGCCCGACCACCGTTCAAGCAGCGGGTCACGGACTCGGGCTACGATCTGACCCTCCTCTACGAGAAGAAGCGGGTCGGCGCCTGCGTCCTGTACGGAACCGGGCTCGTCATCGAGCCGCCCTACGGCTGGTACCTCGACGTGGTGCCCCGCAGCTCGATCATCAAGAGCGGGTACCTGCTGGCGAACAACGTGGGCGTAATCGACCGCGG
This sequence comes from Pseudomonadota bacterium, assembly GCA_023460875.1. Taxonomy (GTDB): domain Bacteria; phylum Myxococcota_A; class Polyangia; order Polyangiales; family Polyangiaceae; genus NIC37A-2. The sequence continues at coordinate 5,042 of JAEWOQ010000383.1, read as the reverse complement.
CTACCGCGGGGAGATCCTCGTGCCTCTCATCAAGGTGGATCCGAGGGCGCCCGAGCTGGAGCTGCCGGCGCGGGTCGTGCAGATGGTGCCGCGCCCCATCGTGCACTTGGGGCTCGAGCAGGTCGACGCGAGCAGATCGAGCCACCGCGGCAGCGGCGGCTTCGGCTCGACGGGCAGCTGAGCGCTGATCGGAGAACTGCGCGCAGGGAAGCTCGCCCGTTGGGTGAAGCGCGCAGGAAGCTCCCGCGGCTCAATACCGCGCCAAGAACCCAGCGATGGCCGCCTGCACGTGGTCCCGCTCCACGTCGCGGGTGAGCACGTGACGAGAGCGGGGGAGGACGCGCACCTGCACGTCCGTGGTGCCCAGCCGCTCCGCGAGGCGCCAGGCGTTGGACACCGGGCACGTCCGGTCGAGGGCGCCGTGCAGGATGAGGGTGGGGCAGGCGACGCGGTGGAGCTCGGCGCGCAGGCGCTTTCCTGCTCTCTGCACGTCGATGGCGCCCCCTACGGGCTGACTCGGATAGGTGGTGTGGTCGCGGCGGGCCTCCGGATCTCCGAGATCCGTCGTGAACTTGGGGAACCCGAAATCGGGGAGCTTCAAGGCATCCACCAGGCGGAGCAGCAGCCCCGGGAACGGTTGTGCGAGCCACAGGGCGTTGCCGAGCAGCACCAGCCCGACCACTTGCCCCGCCGACCCTCCGGGCCCGTCGCCCGAGCTCTCGCCCCCAGCGCCATCCCGCCGCCGAAGGTGGCGCAGCAACAGCTCGAGGGCGACCAGGCTCCCCAGGGACAACCCCGCCAGCACGACGGGCCCCTGCGCCGTCAGCTCCTCGAAGAGCGGCTCCACGCTCGCCACCCAGTCGTCGAAGCGTAGAGGCGCGAGATCCGCGGGGGACGTCCCGTGACCCGCCAGCAGCGGCGCGTGGGTCGCGAGGCCTTGGGAGGCGGCGGCGTCGCAGACCACGGCCACCTCGCGAGGCACTCCGCAGTAGCCATGGAGCGCCAAGACCGTCGGCGTGCGCCCCGGCACGTGGATCGGCGCTGGGTCGGGCTCTCCGATCAGCCCACCCTGGCGGTACGTCACCCGATCGGCGAGGTCGCGCAGGGCGCCCCAGCGGGCGAACCCCGGAGAGGTCGTGGTGGGGCGGCCGTCGACGGTTCGGCGGGGGTTCACTGCTCCCCCCGCTGGATCTTGTAGCCGCGGATCTTCTTGTGGAGGTTGGTGCGCTCGATGCCGAGGACGACGGCGGCGCGGGTGATGTTCCAGTCGAACTCCCGCAGGGTCTCGAGGATGTATCCGCGCTCCGCCATCTCCCGGTACTTGCGGAGAGTGGGGCGCTCGCCCTCCACGTCGCTCGACGGGAGGGACGTCGCCGTCGTGGGCTCGTCCACCTCCTCGTCGAAGGGGCTCGAGTGGGGATCCTCCGGCAGATCGGCGACGGTGATCTCCTCGCCGCTGAGGATGGCCGCCCGCTCCACGACGTTCTTGAGCTCCCGCACGTTGCCGGGCCAGCGCCGCCGCTCCAAAGCCTCGTACACGTCTGGACGGATGACCTTCGAGCGCAGCCCGTTCTCCCGGCAAAACTGGTGCACGAAGGCGTCCGAGAGCAACCGGATGTCCTGCCCTCGCGCCCGCAGCTCCGGCACCCGGAGGGGAAACACGTTGAGTCGGAAGAACAAATCCTCCCGAAAGGCGCCCTCTTGCACCGCCCGATCCAGATCCTTGTTGGTGGCGGCGAGCACCCGGACGTCGACGTGCACGGCGCGCTCGGATCCCACGCGCACCAGCTCGCCGTTCTGCAGCACGCGCAGCACCTTCGCCTGGGCGGCTAGATCCATGTCGCCGATCTCGTCCAGGAACAGCGTGCCGCCATGGGCTTGCTCGAAGAAGCCGCGCTTGCGCGCCTGCGCGCCCGTGAAGGAGCCCTTCTCGTGGCCGAACAGCTCGCTCTCGATGAGCTCTCGAGGGATGGCGGCGCAGTTCACCTTCACGAAGGGCGCCTCGCGGCGGGGGCTCAGGCGATGGATGGCCCGGCTGACCAGCTCCTTGCCCGTGCCGCTAGGCCCAGTGATGAGGACGTTGGCCTTGGTGGGCGCGACTTTGTCGATGGCCGCGTACAGCTTCTGCATCGGCGCGCTGGTGCCGATCATCTCGTAGCGCGCCTCGACCTCCGCCCGCAGCTGCTCCACTCGGCGTGACAGGCGCGCGGTGCGGATGCAGTTGCTCACGCTGACGAGCACGCGCTCGCGGTTCAGGGGCTTCTCGAAGAAGTCGCTGGCCCCGAGCTTGATGGCGGCGACGGCGTCGTGGACCGTCGCGTGCCCGCTGATCACCACCACGGGCACGTCTCGGGTGGCCTCATCGAGGCGCAGCTTCTCGAGGGCCTCGAGCCCGCTCATGCCCGGCAGCTTGAGATCGAAGAGGATGAGGTCCACCCCCGGCTCCGTCTCCGAGAGCAGCCGGAACGCGTCCTCCGCAGAGCCCGCCTCCAAGACTCGGTACCCTTCATTCGTGAGCACGAGCTCGAGGGTGCGGCGAATGTTGCGCTCGTCGTCGACGACCAGGACCGTCGGCGCGAGGGCCTCCAAGGGGTCGGGTGAGCTCGGCGGGCGCAGGGGGGGGGACGGGTTTTCCAAGGCTCGGGGAGGGGTAGGGGGCCGACGTGCAGAGGCCGACCGGGAACGCTACTCCTGGGGCTCGCTCCCGTCAGCCCCCATCCGTTTCTGGGCCACGGGCTCCGCGAGCCGAGCGAGGAAGCGCCGCGCCGGGACCGTAAATGGGGACTCGGGGTGCAAGCTCAGCACCGCGTGGAGGGCGCGCCGCGCGCGCTCTTCGTCTCCCCGCTTCAGGTGGATCTCCGCCAGCAGGACGAGGGCCTCCGGTTCGAGCTGGGTCTCCTGGAAGTTGGTGAGCGCATACTCGGCCCGCGCGGCGGCCGCGTCGAACTCGCCGCGCCCCAGGTAGTACCGCGCGACGTAGAGCTCGTAGCGGACGAGCATCCCCTTCGCCCACTCGAGCATGTAGTCGAGCTCGACCCGCTCGGGGTAGTTCGGGTAATCGCGCAGAAAGCCCCGCAGACTCTCGTGCAGATCCCGGACGCTCGTCAGATCCCGCTCCTCGAGGGGCGGCAGGAACGCCGAGGCGCCGCTCGACTGGAACTGGCACAGGACGATCCGGTAGCGGGCGTAGGGGACCTCCGGGTAGTTCGGGTAGTCCCGGACGAAATCGCGGTACGCCGTGACCGCCTCTGGGTAGCTCTCCTGCCGGAAATGAGCGTCGGCGATGCGCAGCTGGGCCAGGCGCGCGTAGCGGGTGCCCGCGTACTGCCGCTTCACCTCCTCCATGAGCGGGATGACCGTCACCCAGTCCCGGTCATAGAAGGCCTCGAGGGCCTCTTCGTACGCCGCGCGCGCGTGCTCTGCATATTCTGCCGCGGTCTGGGGTTGCCGCTGCTCGCCGCCGCAGCCCACGCTCACAGAGCTCACCCCGAGCGCGCCGACGAGGAGGAGAGCGGCCAGCCCAGCCCGACTGGAGGGACCACCAGCACGACCGCGCCCGCCCTCGTGTCCGCCACCCGACGGACCCCCGAGCTGACCAGGCTCTCCAGGGGCAGAGCGGAACGAGCAGCGGAACGAGCGGCGGGCGGGGGGAGAGCAGCGAGGCGAGCGCACGGGGGGGCCTTACAGTTCGGAGGAGATGGGAGCAAGCCCCGGTCGGCGCCGCGGACGGTGTCTGAGGAGCATTTGAACCGGCCCTCGTAGGGTGGGCGAGCGCTCCCGAAGGGGAGTCGATCGGTGCTCTGGAGGCTTTGGCAACGGTCGTCCTTGGTGATAGTTTGCGTACCCGCTCGGGGTGGCACCGTCCGTCAGGGACGGCCAGCGCACCTGCGGCATGACCGCTTCCAGAGCACTTCCCCACCGCGGGGGGCAAGCGCGAGCCGAAAGGCCCGAGGCGTGGCAGGAGGATCACCGCTCCATCATTCGCGCCGTCTTCCGATTCCGTTCGACGGCCGCCTCGCCGCGGCCACCCCTCCGCCACCACCCCTTCTCCCCTTCGGTACCCCACCTTCCTCGAAAGCCATGGAAAAAGTCCCGATGACGCCCCGCGGGGCACAGCTGATGCGCGAAGAGCTCAGCCGCCTCAAGGAGGAGCGCCCGAAAATCTCCCGCGAGATCGGCATCGCCCGCGAGCACGGCGATCTCAGTGAGAACGCCGAGTACCACGCCGCGAAGGAGCGGCAGGGCATGGTCGAGGCTCGCATCAAGGACCTGGAGGACAAGCTCGCCCGCGCCGAGATCATCGATCCCGGCAAGCTGAGCGGCGACAAGGTCCGCTTCGGGGCCACCGTGTCGCTCCTGAACCTCGATACGGACGAGGAGGTCCGCTACCAGATCGTGGGCGCCGACGAGGCGGACATCGACCAGGGCAGGATCTCCATCTCCGCCCCCCTCGCGCGCGCCCTGATCGGCAAATCGGTGGGCGACGAGGTGCAAGTCCAGCTGCCCGCTGGCGTGCGCCATTACGAAGTGAGCGCCGTCGACTACGACTGAGCCGTGACCAGACAGCCCCACGAGCGGCAGAAGCGGCTCCTTCTCGGCGAACGGCTCGCTCTCGCCCTCCTCGCAGCCTGGAGCTTGCTCGCCCTGGAGCTGGTGGTGGTGGCTTGGGGCACCCGCGCGCGGATCACCAGCATCTGGGAGCTCCACCACGGGAGCATCGGGTTGGCTCCGGCTTGGGCGCTCGTGGGCGCCGCTGGGGCGCTGCTCGGCTGGCTGTTGCTCGAGCTCCTCGCCGCGCCCACCTGGCGCCGCCGGGCTCTGCTGACCCTCGGCTGGGGGCTCTGGGGCGGCGCCATCGGCGGGGGAGTGGGCGGGGGGCGCCACCTGGCGGCCCCCGAGCAGCGCTGGGGCTTCGCGGTGCTGGTGGCGCTCTTGGCGACGGCGGCGGCCTTCGCGGCGGCGCCCGGGACGGCGCGGGCCCGCAGGTGGGCCCAGGAGACCCGCCGCCCCAGGGGCCGGTGGAGCCTCGGGGGCCTCGCCCG
>JAEWOQ010000382.1 GCA_023460875.1 Pseudomonadota bacterium | reverse complement strand
GCTCTAAGCTGCCTCCGACGGCCCGGAGCTCGCTGCCGTCCCCCTGAGCCTCGAGCAGGGTGGCGAACGCGCCGGGGAGCGAACCGTCCGCGAGGGGCAGGGCAGTGGCGCCGGTGGCGAGCCAGCCAGTGCCCTCCGCGACGTCCAGGGCGTGGGCCGTGAGCCACACGGGGCGAGGCACGAGCAACAGCTCGAGGCCGGTGGGGGAGAGCTCCGGGAGATGCGGCGAGGCGAGCGCGACGACGGCTCTCAGCTGGGCGTCGCTGGCCGTCGGCTCGTACTCGTATTGCTGCACCTCGATACGCGGTGGCCACAGCCCCGTACGGCGGCGTCCGAGGCTCACGGAGAGGAGCCGCCCCACGGTCCCGCGGGACAAGCGCCGCTCTCCGATGGCCCCCTCCTCACGGAAGAGGTGACCGCTACCGAGATCCAGCAGCAGCCGTGTCTCCCAGCAGAGCGCCCCCCGCTCGCGCCTGCGCCCGACCTCGACGACGGTACAGGACTCTATGCTCTCACGCCTGCCCTGTAGCTCCCCGCGGAGATCCCCGGCCTCCCCGCGGAGCGCGCTCACTAGCTCGCCCAAGGCCGCCAGCGCCAGCGCCGGCTGCACAGCAGGGCCGTCGTGCGCGAGGCCCTCCTCTAGGGACGCGAGCGCCCGGGCGATGGGCGTCCTGTCCTCGGCGTGCCGCCAAGCACGCTGCAGGAGCTCGTCGACGGTCGTGGTCGGCTGCCGATGCCCCGCGCGGAGGACTGCGCTCGCGAGCTCCTCGAGCAGGTGGGCGAGGCCGTCGGTCGACGATGATGGCGCGCTCATCCGCTCGGAGGAGCCGAAGCTGAGGGGCGCGGAGGAGCGCCGACTGGACGGCGCGCCGCCCGCGACGGCGCTCGACGGGGTGGCAGCCTCCGCGAGCCCCAGCGCTCGCAGGACGTCGTCGGCGACCTCAGGAGGCAGCTCACCAGCGATGTAGACCCGCTGCTCGTCGCTGCCGGGCTGGCGCACCACCACGCTGGCGCTGGCGCCGTCGTGGGTCACCTCGACGGTGACGCTGGTGATCTTAGTCTCCGCCATCGATCCGCTCCAAGGTATCGCGGCCGGGGCCCGGGTCTCCTCGCCACGCTGGCGCGACGAGGGCCCGGGTGGGCGCTGCGGGCAACGCCAGGTTCTGTCGGCAACGCCGCAGGGCGAGGCGCACGGGGGAAGCGGCGCGAGAAAGATCGTGGGGCCACAGCTCGTCGAGGAGGCGCTGGGCCCGGACGCCGTGGCCCTGCCCCATGAGCGTCTCGGCGCGGAGCACGAAACACTGGACGATAGGGGTGATCCAGCGGGTGTGCCGGAGCAGCCGGCGCGGGGCCAAGGTGAGCGCGCGGCGATAGCCCACGACGGCGCGCGGCAGATCGCCCACGCGCCACCAGAGGCGGCCTTGAGACCACGGGGGCAAGTACCAGCTCGGATCTGCTTGATGGGCGCGATCACAGAGCTCGCTGGCGGCTTCGCGCCCGCCCAGCCAGCGCGCCATGAGCGCTCGCGTCATGAGCACCCAGGCGAGGACGCGGTGGCGCTTCGTGGGAGGGACGTCCAGCCCCCGGGAGAACTTGCGGACGAGGGCACGCTCCCGCGCGGCGCGCCGGCCCTCTTCGAGGAGGAACTCGGGCTTCTCGCCGCGCAGCTCCGCTCGGCCGAGGATGCTCGACTCGGCGGCGGCGAGCTCGCTGTGCAGTCCGGCGGGCACGTCGTCGTGGATGCGGTCGAGCCAGGCGAGGGCGTTGTCTTCACCGACGCGCCCGATGGCGCGGATCGCGGCGCGCTGCACCTCGGCTTGCGGGTGCGTCGCCAGGCGCACGGCCGCTTCGACCAGCTCGACGTCGAAGAGGGCGTCGAGCGCCCCCACCAGCCCCAGGTGCCCGTGGTCGCGTGGACGACTCGACGGAGGGGAGCCGGCGTCCGCGGGCCGCAGGGCGCTCTCCCGTTGATAGGCCTCGAGGGACTCCCGTAGGAACTTGCTGTCCCGCGGCTCTCCTTGGAGCCCGAACGCCTCGATCAGGGCGATGCGCTCTTCGCGCGCGGAGGCGGTCTGGTAAGCGAGCTGTAACGTCGGTGCCACCCGGGGATCGTCGATGCGCGCCAAAGCCCGGGCAGCCTCGGCGCGCACGGCGCTGTCCGGGTTGTCGAGGAGGACGCTGCCCAGGGTCGGGAGCAGCCGCGGATCGGCGGCGGCCCGCCAAGCGACGAGGCGGCGGGAGATCTCGCGCACATCGTCCCGCTCGAGCGCGTCCAGCAGCCCGTCGATCGAATACCCCACGAGGAAGGAGCTCGCGCTCCGCAGGTGCAAGAGCAGCTGCGCTTGCTCTTGAGGCTCGAGGCCCCCGATCGGGTCCCCTGCGGCGAGGCCGTCGACCACCTGCCGGACCTGCCGCTCGACCCGCTCGAGGAGCCCTTGCACCTGCGCTAGCATGGCCCGCGCCTCCCGCCCCGCGGCGCCCGTGCCCTCGGCCAACCACAGGAGCAGGTCTCGCTCCAGCTCCGGGTCGAACTGGAGGTCATGGATGTCGATGGGGGGAGCGACGGAGCTGCGAGCGAGCACCGTCAGCCGGGCGAGGGCTGCCCGCTGTTCGAGGAGGGTGCCGCCGCGCACGACGGCGTGGAGCGTAGAGACGTCGTCGGAGCTGCGCAGGGCCAGCCGTCGGGCGCGGGCGGCCGCGAGCCCGGAGGTCAGAGCCTCACCATGGGAGCGCGGTGCGCCGGTCACCGCGGGCGGCTGCGGGGGGCGCGTGGCTCCGAGCGGGCCCTTCCAGTCGTGCCGACGCGCGCGAGCGAGCCAATCCTGCGGGCCTGCGGAGCTGGGGTCGCTGCCCGGAGCGTGTAAGCCCTGCTCCAAGGCCGCGAGGAGATCCCGGGGGACCGTCACGAGAGGGGGTCGTCCTCCTCGCCCTCGACGTCGACCTCCGGTCCCAGCTCGGGGTCGTGGTTCATGTCGAGCTCTCGGAGCGGGCGCACCGACGGTGCTAGCTCGAGCTCGAGCTCCTCCGACTCGGGACCCTCTGCCTGACGATCGTCATGCAGGTATGTCAAGTCGATCGAGACGCGCCCTCGCACGAAATCGATCTCGAGGTGCTCTTCTCCCTCGGGTCCAACGGCGTCGTGATCGTCTCGGCTCCGCTCGCTCCTGAGCTCCGACGCGTCGGCGTCCCGCTCCAGATGAACGACACGAATCTTGTCGCACGCGACGGCCTCTCGAGGCGCCGTGTCTCTCCAGCCTGTCCCCATGATGATTTCCTAGTGTATCGCAGCCGTCGCGGCCGTGAATTGCCGCGCCGGCGAAAAGGTGCCAGGTGCACTGTTTCACCCGGAGCGAACGGCTCACCGGCAGCGAGCCGCGAGGCCCTCACGCGGGAGTGATACCCCGCGGCGGCGCCGCGCGACAGCGGTTGACGACGCGGAAAAAACCCGGCGCGGTGGCGTCGAGCGGAGCGCCTGTGCAGCCATGCCCGCCTACGCCGCGTTGAGCTCGAAAGGAGAAGGAAACGGTTGCGCGGAGAAAAATCATCGTGCCCCGCTATCGGGGGCTCCCGCCGTGAGCTAGCGTCCGGCGCTATGTCGGTGGCGGGTCTGATTGATTCCGACCTGGTGACGCGGCGGCTGTGTCTCCGTGCCAGTGACGTCGTTTTTGCCAAGGGGATCCTCGAGGCGAGCGAGGGGGTGGGCGTGTTGTTCGGCGAACGTGGTGGTGAGTTGATTGTGGCCACGCCACGGTCTCGCGTCGAAGAGCTCGATCGAGTGCTCGCGGATCTCGGGCGGGAGCTCGAAGCGGTCGTGGAAACTCCAGACCAGGATGGAGCCCGTGGACTCCAGCGGTAGCGCCAAAGAACCCGTGCTCGTCGGCGCGAGCGAGCGGGGCGACCTCGAACGGGGCGACCCTGAGCGGACCGATGTGCGAGCGCTCACCGGCGAGGCCCGCGCCGTGCGGGCTTGGCGTCAGTGGTTGGAGTCGATGGCCACGGACGCGGAGAGCGTCCTCGCGGCGGCGATCGCGTATCGGGATCTGGACGCAGAGGGACGTGAGCGCTGGCTCGACTCCCTGGTGGCGGACGCGCCCAACGTGAACGTGCCCCGCGTGGCCCTCTACGCGCCGCTCATCGCCGTGGAGTCCGATCCGATTCGCCGCGGTCGCTTGCTGGCGGCCCTCGAGGGGCAAGAGGGCGAGGAGGAGTACAGCGCGGCGCGTCCGCGGGCGCGCGCCGAGGCGCTGGCCGGGCGGGATGGCTCGGAGGTGCGGGTCTCGGTCGTCGTGCTCCCCCTGTATTTGGACTTCGTCCAGGTGCTCGCTTGCGGTCACGATCACCGGGGCTTCGTCTGGGTGCGCCACGAGCCCGTGCTGCTCCTCACGCGCGCGCCGCGTCCCGGTGACGTGCTGCAGGGCGCGCGCATGGAGCGCACTCCGCTGAAGTCGGCCGTGGACTTGCTTGCGGCGGCGGTGCTGGCCCACAGGCGCTCCGGGCGGGCGCTGCCAGACGCCCTGAAGGTCTTGGCGGACCTCCTCGACCCCTCCGAGCTCCAGTAGTAGTCCTTCGCCATGAGCCGCGATAGAGGGTCGGCCAAGGGCGTCGTGCTCGCTCTTTGTCTCGTCGGCTGCGGGGCGTCCGCGGGGGGAGCGGCCGACCCGGTCGCCGTCGCGCCTACCGCGCCGGGCGCGCCGGTCTCCTACGCGTGGGGGACGGCGGATGGTCGGGTGGTCAGCTCCGAGGAGCTGCGCGGTCGGGCGACGGTCTTGTTGTTCGTGACCACCTTCGATCTGGCCTCCCAGGCGGAGGCGAAGCACCTCGAGGACCTGTATCGAACTTACAAGCCGCGCATCAACGCCGTCGCCGTGGTCATGGAGGCCCCGAAGTACGCACCCCTGGCTCGCTCCTTCGCGGAGGTGCTCGGGCTCAGCTACCCGGTCGCCCTGGCGGACGACGCCACACGGCAGGGGCGGGGACCTTTCGGCGTGATTTCGTCCGTGCCGAGCTGGGTGATCCTCGATCGGGACGCGCGCCCCGTCTTCGCCCACGCGGGGGTGGTGAGCCTGCGCCAGATCGAGCGCGGCCTGCGCTCGGTGCAACGCTGATGTCCACTCCGAGGGCTCGGCCGCGGCGAGCCCTTGCCGAACGGGGAGGGCTGGGTGCAGGATGCGCCCCGCGAAAGGAACGGAACCCTCGTGAAGCCTGTAAAAAAAGTCGTTCTGGCGTACTCCGGCGGCCTCGATACCAGCGTGATCCTGCGTTGGCTGAAGGAGAAGTACGAATGTGAAGTGGTGGCCTGGTGCGCCGACGTCGGCCAGGCGGAGGAGCTCGACGGCCTCGAAGCGAAGGCGAAGGCCACGGGGGCTTCCGAGTACGTGCAGATGGATCTGCGCGAGACCTTCGTGAGGGAGTTCGTCTTCCCTGCGTTCCGCGCCAACGCGCTCTACGAGGGGGAGTACCTGCTCGGCACGTCCCTGGCGCGCCCGTGCATCATCCAGGGCATGATGGACACCGTGCGCGAGGTCGGGGCAGACGCCATCGCCCATGGAGCGACGGGCAAGGGCAACGACCAGGTCCGCTTCGAGCTGGGCGCCATGTACCTCGATCCGGACGTGCGCGTCATCGCCCCCTGGCGCGAGTGGGAGCTCAAGAGCCGCTCCGACTGCATCGCCTACGCGCAGAAGCATCAGATCCCGGTGACGGCGTCAGCCGAAAAGCCGTACTCGATGGACCGAAACCTGCTGCACATCTCCTTCGAAGGCGGCATCCTGGAAGACCCCTGGAGCGAGCCGAAGTCGGACATGTTCCTGCTGACGGTTCCCCCCGAGAAGGCGCCCGACCAGGTCCGCTACGTGGACATCGAGTTCGAGAACGGCGATCCGGTCGCCGTGGATGGCGAGCGCCTCGGTCCCGTCGAGCTCCTGAGCCGATTGAACGCCATCGCAGGCGAGAACGCCGTGGGCGTGGTGGACGTCGTCGAGAGCCGGTTCGTGGGGATGAAGTCGCGGGGCGTGTACGAGACCCCCGGCGGCACCCTGATCGCCAAGGCGCACCGCGCGCTCGAGTCGATCACCCTCGACCGCGAACAGATCCGCATCAAGGACGCCCTCGTGCCCGAGTACGCGACCCTCGTGTATCGAGGCTTCTGGTTCTCGCCGGAGCGCGAGTCCCTGCAGGCACTCATCGATCAAACCCAGCGGGTGGTGACGGGGACGGTGCGCCTCAAGCTGTACAAGGGCGGCCTGTGGGTAGTCGGTCGCAAGAGCCCCTACACCCTCTACCGTGAAGACGTCGTCACCTTCGAGGAAGACAGCGTCTACGATCAGGCCGATGCCACCGGCTTCATTCGGCTCAACGCGCTGCGGCTGAAGCTCGCCGCCCTGCGTGATAAAGCCAACCGCTGAGGGGCACGAGCGCTCGCGCGCGGGATGCGGCGACGCAGCCCCGCGCGCTCGCCGCTCCCTCTCCGCCCCGTCATCCCGTCGAACGTGATGACGCTTCGTGCCGATGAGCGACACGACGTGAACGGGGTGCCGCGGCGCAGCGTGTAGCGCGCTATGCACCGTCTTGACCTGGGATCACGGTCCAGATGGATTGTGTTCCCGAGCAGTGATGCGCTATGAAAACTTCATGGCCGTGTCCCGTTGGGGCTCCGACGCATTTCGGCAGTCCTGCACTGCTGCAGGACGCGAAGCGCTGGCCATGCTGCGGCAAGCGACGCTGTTGCATCGGGACGTGCTCAGCAGCCCCGTACAGCTGCCGCGGATGGGTCAGAAGACGGATCTCGTGGTCCTGCTGCATGGGCTGTTCGCCACCGCTGGTGTGCTGCGCCCGCTGCGGGAACGCATCGAGGCGGACACGTCGGCGTTCACTCTCAGCTTCACCTACGCGCCGGGGACCGGCGTGCAGGCCCTGGCAGAGCGGATCGAGGCGCTCCTGTCGACGGTGCAAGGGACCCAGCGCATTCACCTCGTGGGGCACAGCCTCGGTGGTCTGGCGGTGCGCTGGTACGTCCAGGAGAAGATCTACGACCCCCGCGTGGTGCAGACCATCTGCCTGGCGAGCCCCTTCGCCGGCTCGCGGCACGCCCGCTTGATGCCGGGCAGCTCAGGGCGGGACCTGTTGCCCGGCAGCGCGCTCTTGCGGCAGCTGCAGGCGGGGGCGTCGCACGTCGATCTTCCTCACCTCTCGCTGTGTGGGGCCAACGATCTCCTGATCGAGCGGGGCGCGTGGCTCGAGTGCGGCGAGCGGCGTGAGTTCCCAGGCCTCGGACACAACGGGATCCTCTACGATCCGGGCGTGATCGCGGAGGTGGTGTCCCGCGTGAGCTGGGAAGGGCTGGAGCGGGATCAGGTGCGCTCGAGCCACCTGCGCGTCGTCGGGGAGCGAGGACCGCTCGACCTGCAGCGCGATCGTTGGGCGAGCCGCGAGGAGCTCGAGCGGGAATTGTCGGAGCGACCCGCTCGTGTAAGCTCCGGGCGGTGAGCGCACCGAGGAGCCTTCTTGCTCGTCTCTTGGGTTTGGCCTGGGGAGCCGTCGTCTTCGTCGGAGGCACGATCGAGGAGGCGCGCGCCGACGTGGCGTCGTGGATGTTCGTGGGCGCCGGCTGGTCGCGAGTCCAGGACACGGGGATCGGCGAGGGGAGCGATTACCCAGCGGTCCTCGTCGACGTGGGGTTGGGGACGTCGGCCGCGGCGCCGCTCGTGATCGGCGGCGTTTTGCACGGCTCGGGCCACATCGGCTCCGGGAGCGATTGGGGGGCCGCGCTGCGCCTCACCACGGGCGGTTACTCCAGGGGCAA
>JAEWOQ010000381.1 GCA_023460875.1 Pseudomonadota bacterium | reverse complement strand
GAACAGCTCTGTCAGCCCAGGCCAGGGATCGCTGACGATCGGTGTCCCGCAGGCGCTGGCCTCGAAGAGGCGGACGCTCGGCGACCAGCCGGCCTCGACCATGTCCGCGCGGGTCACGTTGAGGGTGAAGCGCTGCTGACCGTAGAAGGCGGGGTGCTCGGACGGGGGCAGGTGCTCGATCCGCTGGATGTTCTCCGGCCAGTCGATGTCCGCCGGATACTGGGGGCCGGCGACGACGAAGCGCCGCTCCGGTAGGCGCCGCGCTGGCTCGATCAGGAGGCGCTCGAGGGTGGGCTGCCGATCGGCGCTGTAGGTGCCGAGATAGCCGAGGTCCCAGCGTGTCTGCGCGCCCGTGGGGCGGTAGCGCTCCGGTTCGACCGAGCAGTAGAGGGGCACGGCGCGCTGCGCCCCCAGCTCCCGCTCGATGCGGCCCAGGGTCGGCCCGCTCGTGAAGGAGAAGTAGAGATCGAGGAGCGGCACCTGCCAGCGAGCGAGGTACTCCTCCTCGCGGCGCGCGAGCTTCGCCAGGGTGACAGGGGTGTCGATGTCGTAGAAGGCGACGACCCCTCGGGCGACGTCGAGCACGGTGGCGAGCGCCTCGACGCCCTCGGGTACGTAGGATCCGACGAGGACCGCGTCGGCGCGCTCGATAGCGTCGCCGTGCTTCGAGCGCAGCTCTCCGAGCCCGCCGTACAGGGCCAGCTCGCAGAAGTCCGGCCGGGGCAGGTCTCGGTTCGCGGCGTACCAGGGGACGTCCCGCTCCAGGAAGAGCACCTCGTGGCCGAGCTCGCGCAGCCCCCGGAGCAGCGCTCGGAAGGTCGTCGCGTGGCCGTTGCCCCAAGACGACGTGAGCGAGAGGCCGACCACCACGATCTCGAGGGGACGGGAGGTCACGAGGCGGTCCTCCCCCAACGCTCCGGATCGAGGCGGGTCAGCACGTCGTCCACCTGGCGGGCGCGCCGCTCGTAGGTGTGTTCCCGCAGGACCCGCGCCCGCGCCCGCGCTCCGATGGCGCGCGCCCGCTCGGAGGTGAGCTGAGCCAGGATGTCGGCGACGTCGTTGCCGTCTCGCACGACCAGCACCTCGTCGCCCGGAGAGAGGAACAGCTCGACCCCCCGCCAGGCGTCGGTGACGAGGCAGGCGCCCGCACCCGCCGCCTCGAAGACCCGCGTCGGGGGAGAGAAGCCCGTGTCCGCCATGCTCTCGCGGTTGACGTTCAAGACAGCGCGCGGGGTGACGTTGAACGCGTTGTGATCTCGGGTGGGCACGTGGCCGACGTGCTGGACGTTCTCGGGGAGCGCCGCGGAGTCCCAGCCAGAGCCCCCCAGCAGGAACCTGCCCGAGGGCAGGGAGCGGGCCGCCTGGAGGAAGAACGCGTCGACGCGCGCTTCGCGATCCGGGAGCCGGTTGCCCAAGAACGCGAGATCCGAGGCGAAGCGGGGGTCCGGCGGCACCGGGTGGTGAGTGTCGGGATCGACCGCGTTGTAGATGGGGATGCACTCCCGAGCGCCGAGGGCCCGGTAGGCGGACACCACGGGATCGCCGCCCCCGTAGGTGAGCACGAGATCGAGCTGCCCGAGGGCCGCGCGGAGAGGATGCTCCGGCGCCCCCTGGACGTCCGCGAGGGTCGCCGGGGCGTCGACGTCCCAGAACACCCTCAGGCTGTCGGGGCGCGCGCGCTCGAGCAGGCTCTCGAGCAGGACGTCGTCTTCGAAGCCCACGCCGCTCGCCTTGACGACGACGTCCGCGTCCGCGGCGCGCTCCACCGCCTGGCGGAGCCCGTCCTCAGTCGCCGGATAGACGAGGACGCGGCACCACTCCGGGGGCTCGATGTCCCGGTGCTTCTGGCGGTCGTAGGCGTCTGGTTCGTAGAACGTGATGTCGTGACCGAGGGGCGCGAGGGCGCGCAGGAGGCCCCGGTAGTAGGTCGCCGCGCCGTTCCAATACGACGAGAGCAAGCTGGATCCGTAGAACGCGATCTTCATCGTATGGCCTCCTTCACTGAGGGCTCCTCCCCCGGAGGGGTGTGGTGTGCGGGCTCGAGGGGCCTCCCGGACACCTCCGCGACGATCTCGAGCAGCTCGTCGACGCGGTGACGACACGTATGCCGAGCGCGCAGGGTCTCGAGCCCAGAGCGCGCCAGGGACGCCGCCAGCTCCGCGTCGTCCAGCACCGCGCGGAGGTGGCGTTCCATCTGCGCGCCGTCCGCCGCGAGCAGGTAGTCTCGCCCCGGGCGAAACAGGCCTTCGCGATCCTCCCAGGGGGCGCACACCAGGGGGATCCCGCAAGCGAGCGCCTCGAAGACGCGGATGGTCGGGATCCCGGGCAGGGACTCCACGTAGGGACGCCGCGGCACATGGATCGTGACGAGGTGGCCCGCGAAGGCGGCGGGGACGTCGTAGTTGGCGAGCCAGCCGCGATGAGTGAGCCGGGTGCAGCGGAGGGCGTCGAGGGCGTCCGGCGGATAGCGGACGCCGTGCACGCTGCCCGTCAGCGTGAGCTGGCGAGCGGGCTCGATGAGGAACGACGACATCTCCTGGGCCCGCTCCCCGTCGCCCCAGTTGCCGATCCAGATGAGCTGCTCCGCTCGCTGTGGATCCGCGTCGAGGTGATCCGGCGGGTGGAAGCGGCTCGTGTCCGCGGCCTCGTGCCAGGTGTACACGCGCCGCCCCCAGCCTGCCCGTAGGTAGCGCTCCCGGAGCGCCTCGCCGAAGGCGAGGACGGCGTCGTAGTCCTCGAGGATCAGATCGGCGATCTCCCGCTGGGCGGAGACGGCGCGGTGGTGGGTGTCGTGGAAGAGCAGCGTGAAGGGCGCGCCTCGGCGGCGGGCGCGCCCGATGCGAGCGACGAGCTCCGGCGCGGTCCACTCATGCACGAGCACGACGTCCGCCTCCGCGAGGGCCGCCTCGTGATCGAACCCGTCGCCGTAGAGCGTCGCGGACAGCTCGGGGTACTCCCGCGCCAGTCGGTCGGCGGCCTCGGGGCCCTGCTCGCGGAGGAGGTTCTGGCGGCTCCAGCCGTCCTGGGGCTCCAGGGCGACCACGTCGTGGCCGCGCGCGTTCAGCTCCCGCAGCACGCCCCGCTGGAAATGGGCGTTGCCGTGGTTCCAATCAGAAATGATCGAGTGCGTGTAGAGGACAAAGCGCATGGTCGAGGCCGCCGTCGCTCAGGCGGCGCGGCGCGCGGCGAGCAGAGAGGCCTCCCGATAGGTCTCGAGGATGCCGTCGACCTGACGCTGCTGCGAGAACCGCTCCGCCCGTCTCTTTGCTAGACGGCCAAGCAGCAGGCGTTGTTCACCGTCTCGCGCGAGCCGATTCAAGGCGTCGGTCCACGCGCTCGGATCCTGGGGGTCGGCGAACAGGGCGGCGCCGCTCCACAGCTCCCGGAAGGTGGGGATGTCCGCCAGCAGCAGCGCCGCGCCCCGGAGCGCCGCCTCGAGCACCGCGAGCCCGAAGGGCTCGTAGCGCGACGGAGCGGCGAAGATCGCGGCGCGCTCCATGAGCGCGGCGACGTCGGCGGACGAGCGCTTGCCCAGACTCTGGGCGTGCCGCAGGGACACGGACTGGGCGTTCGGTCCCGTCGTCGGGCCCACCATGAGCACGGGCCAGTGAGCCTCCGCGGCGGCCGCGTCGAGGAGCTCGGCGCTCTTGCCTTCGTCCCACCAGCGCGCGGCGCCGAGCACGAACGGCGCCTTGGACACTTCGCTGGCCTCATGACTCGAGGCGTTGTGGAGGACCCTCAGCCCTTCGAGGGGCCCGTAGGCGCGGACGAGCGCGCCAGCGTGGCTGCGGCTGGGGGCCAGGACCAGATCGGCGCGGCGGAAGCCGAGTAAATTGGACTCGTGCTGCCAGCGGAGGTCCGCGGGCAGCGGCGTGCGCTGGACGGCTCTCCACCAAGTCACGACGCAGGAGTGCGAGACGACCACGATCGGGTGAGGGAGGTTCAAGCCGTGCGCTTGGGATGGGACGTTGAGGTGGAGCAGCTCCACTCCTTGCTCCTCGACGACGCGGAGCAGCCGCTCGCGGAGCGGTCGGAGCTCGGCGCCGCCGCCGACCATCCAGTCGAGGGGCTCGTCCAGCCAGAAGACCTTCTTGTGGTGGACCGTCTCGAGCTCCCCTTGCTGGTCGCGGGAGGGAGGGGGGCCGACGCCGACCAGGGTCACCGCCACGCCGCGCTGGGTCAGACCGCGGGTCAGGTCGAGGGTGTAGCGCCACACCCCGCCGACCGCGTCGAGGGTCATCAGGACGTGACGTGGCGGGCTCAAGAGCTCCGATGACACGGCGCCTCCAGCTCCGACAAGGGGACGGGCCGCTCGTCTTGGATGTCGCTGAACGAGCTGAACGAGGAGAGATAGTGCTCGTGGGCGCGCTCCCAGGCGCGGTCGTCCGGCTCGCCCCAGCGCAGGCGATAGTCGGGAGAGCTCGGGTAGGGATAGAGCGGCACCGGCTCGTTCGCCCAGACGCCGTTGGCGAGGAGCCGGTTGCGCCAGTACTCCACGAGGGCGGGTTCGTCCTGGATCGTGCCGATGAGGTTCGCCTGGACGAAGGGGACGAAGCCGCGGGCGTGGATGAGCAGCTCGGCGAGCTGCTCCGTGTCGAGCTTGCAGCGCTTGGCCAGGGACGCGCGCCCCTCGACGGTGAGGCTCTCGAGGCCGGCCTCGATGGACACGCAGCCCGCGGCCCCCAAGAGCTCGAGCTGCTCGGGCGTCCACAGATCGATGCGGGTCTGGACCCCGAAGGACACGTCGCGGGAGAGGAGCGCCTCTAGCAGCGGGCTCTGGGGGAGGAAGATCTCGTCGATGAAATAGACGTAGCCGACCCCTTGCGCGATGAGTCCGTCGATCTCGTCGAGGACCAGCTCCACCTTGCGCTTCCTGTACTTGTCCCGGAAGTCGAGCTTCGCGCAGAAGGTGCACGCGTACGGGCAGCCGCGGGAGGCCTCCACCTCCGCCCCCAGCCCGCGCCGCGGCGTGTCGAAGCGGTGATGATGGTGCTCATGGCGCGCGATCCACTCCGCGGGCCAGCGCAGGGGGGCGTGCTCCACGAACCAGCTGGAGTGCAGTCCGCCCACGCACCGGCTGGCCCCGTCCTCCAGGTGGGCCGTGTCGGGGACGCGGGACCAGTCGTCCGTCTCCGCCAGGGCGGCGACGACCTCCTCGCACTCCCCCCGCACGACGAGATCCACGCCCAGCTTGCGCAGGGTCGGCGCGGGTGTCGCAGAGCCGTGGGGGCCGACGGCCACCGTGCGCCCTCCCCGACGTCCCAAAGCGTCCAGGAACTGGCGAGGCACCCTCAGCTCCGGCGGGGCACAGCGCCAGAACAGGTACGTCGGCGCGGTGGTGACCACCGTGAACTGGGGAGCGAACTCCGCGACCGCGTCGGCCAGGGCCCCGTCGTCGAGCCCCTGGAGCTGCCCGTCGAGGAGGAGCACCTGGTGTCCAGCCTGCTCGAGCAGGGCGCGCGCGTAGGCGAGCTCGTGGGGGAGGTGAGGCTCCCGGCAGCCGAAGTAGATGCTGCGGGAGTACGTCCAGCGTGGATTGACGAGCGCGACCTTCATGCCATCAGGCTCCGTGCGTGTGGATCCGCGTAGGCGGGGGGCGCGCCGAGCGAGCCGCCGAGCGGGACGTGTGCGCTCTCGAGCCAGGTCCAGAGATCTCGGACGCCGTCGCGCCAGCCCACGCGCGGCGTCCAGCCGACGGCGCGCTCGAGCTTGCGGTTGTCCGCTACGAAGTAGAGCTGATCGCCGGTGCGTGGCGCGCCGCGCAGCACGGCGACGTCGTGGCCGGTGAGGTGGGCGAGCTCGTCGAGGACGCCCTGCAGGCACACGGCGTTGTCGGCGCCGCCTCCCAGGTTGAACGCTTGCCCGCCCACGGTGTCGATGGCGCCGAGGACGGCGCGGTAGGCGCGCACGGCGTCGCTCACGTGCAGCACGTCCCGCACCTGCCAGCCGTCGCCGTAGAGGGTGACGGGGCGACCCTGGAGAGCCTGGAGCGCGAAGTGGGCGACCCAGCCTTGATCCTCGGTGCCGAACTGGCGCGGCCCGTAGATACAGCTCATGCGCAGGACCGCCGTGGGGAGGCCGAAGGAGCGGGCGTAGTCGAGCACGTACTGGTCGGCGACCCCCTTGGAGCAGCCGTAGGGGGTGCAGAACTTCAAGGGCCGCTCCTCGCTGATCCCCCATTGACGTAGCTGAGCGTCCGCCGGCTGGTACCCGGCGGAGGTGAGCTCGAGGCCGAGGTCGGCGAGGTGGCCGTAGACCTTGTTGGTGGACGCGAACACCAAGGGGATGGGGCGCCTGGCCGCGCGGAGCGCCTCGAGCACCCGCAAGGTCCCGTAGGCGTTGACCTCGAAATCTTCGAGGGGGTCGTCGAGGCTGCTGGTCACGGCCACCTGCGCCGCCATGTGGAGGACGGCTCGCGCTTGGCCGATCACCTCCCCGAGGCGCTCCTCCTCACAGATGTCCGTGAGGAGCGGTCGCACTCGATCGCCGAACTCGCGGCACAGCCAGGTCAGGTTCCGCTCCACGCCCGGGCGGCTCAGGTTGTCGAGCACGACCACGGGCAGCCCGTCTTCCAAGAAGCTCTTGACCAGGTTGCAGCCGATGAAGCCGGCTCCACCGATGACGACGACGGGGGCGTCGTGCGCCCCTGCGGCCAGGGGACTGGGCGCGCTCCACGACTCGAGGCAGGTCGCGCCCGTGGTCGCGTCTTGGGTGAGCAGCCGCGCCAACAGCTTGGGGCGCCTGTCGGCGTGGACGATGCCGCGCCGGTGCCCGGGATCCAGAGGGCGCGAGGTGGGTGGACGATCCTCCCACGCGTCCCAGTAGTGGCGCTCCGCGGGGATCTGCAGGAAGCGCGCGAAGAGCTCCGCCTGTCGGGCCTCGTCGCGCCCTTCGGTGGAGTACCCACCCTCCGTCAGCCAGAGGGAGGCGCGGGCGCCGTAGAGCGAGAGCACCTCCCGCAGCGCGAGGCACTGGGCTTGCCAGCGCTCCGCCGCCGCGCGGCTCGAGTTGCCCTGGTGGTGCTGCCCTTGCAAGGACACGGCGAAGATC
Organism: Pseudomonadota bacterium; assembly: GCA_023460875.1. Taxonomy (GTDB): domain Bacteria; phylum Myxococcota_A; class Polyangia; order Polyangiales; family Polyangiaceae; genus NIC37A-2. The sequence goes on along the minus strand of JAEWOQ010000381.1, from coordinate 1,049 downwards.
TCGTCCAGCAGCCCCCGCTGACCGAGGGCGTGCACCCAATAGAAATCGAGCTCCTGGGAGCTGTTCGCCCCCTCCTCGCCAGCGCCGCCCCGCGGCGGCTTCGGCGTCGCGGGCACCGGCGTGCCGAGCACGATGTTCCAGCCGCCCCGCGCCGCGTCCAGGGTCGCCGTCAGGATCTCCGCCGAGAGCAACCAGCTGTCCTCGGGGCGTTCGCTCTGGTTCATGGGCGGAGGGCTGCAGAGCTCGACGTAGCCGAAATGCTTGCCGTGGCGCGTGAGCACCGCGTCGACGAACTCCGCGTACGCCCTGGCCCGGCGCAGCGTCTCGGGAGGGGCCCCGGGGCGTTGGGATCTGGCGCGACGCAAAGCCTCGGAAGGAGCCCCCGGGCGCTGGGTGTCCGCCGTGTAGCGGAGGCACGGCAGGAGCTCGAGCTCGGAGGCCACCCGCGCGAAGAGCCAGTCGAGCCACTCGACGCCCCCTGAGCGGAAGTAGTCGAGGGGGGACAAGGACACCTTCAGCTGACGGCAACCCGCCTGCCGCACGCTCGACACCACCCGCTCGACGCGCTCGCGCTCGCCGAACCGAAAGCTCTCCGCGAAGCCGAAGGGGCGCAGGGCGGCGCCGCTCATGACACCAACCCTCGGGACTCGAGCTGCTGGGTCATCTCGTCGCTGTGATCCGGCGCGTCCTCCCGGCGCACCCACTCGACGAACTCCTCCAGGGACTCCTCCAAGAAGTACTGCGGCTCGTACCCCAAGACGCGGCGCGCCCGGGTGATGTCGGAGAAGCAGTGGCGGATGTCGCCGGAGCGCGCCTTCTGCAGGACCTCGGGGCGCAGCGGCGAGCTCATCGCTCGGCCGAGCAGCTCCGCCACCTGGCAGACCGTGCAGGAGCGCCCGCTGCCGACGTTCAAGACGTGCCCGGCGGCCTCCGGGCGCTCCATGGCCAGGCGAAAGGCGCGCGCCGCGTCGCGTACGTGGTCGAAGTCCCGCCGCTGCTGGCCGTCCTCGAAGACGAGCGGGGGCCGCTGGTTCTGGAGTCGCGAGGAG
>JAEWOQ010000380.1 GCA_023460875.1 Pseudomonadota bacterium | reverse complement strand
CGACTGGCCCGCGGCGCCTACGACGGAGGCGCCGCGCGCCGCGGAGCCTGGACCCTGGGACTGGCCGCGGTCGCAGCGGCGCTCGGCCCATTTTTCCTGTGAGCCCGACGGGCGCGGCGGGCCCTGTCCAGTGGCCCGAAGGCGCCCAGCGGGCGGGCGTCGGCCCTCCGGTGAGCTTGCGCGCCCGGCGGCTCACAACGGCAAATTGCCGTGCTTCTTCGGCGGGAGCTGGGCGCGCTTGGTGCGGAGCACGTCCAGAGCGCGCCCCAGGCGCATGCGCACCAGGCGCGGCGGGATCACCTCGTCCACGAAGCCGAGGGACGCGGCGTGATAGGGGTTGGCGAAGCGCTCTCGGTACTCTTCCACCAGCCGCGCCCGCTCGGCCACGGGATCCTCCGCCCGCTCCAGGGCGCGACGATGGATGATGTTGACGGCGCCTTCAGGGCCCATCACGGCGACCTCCGCCGTGGGGAACGCCAGGTTGAGATCGCCTCGGATGTGCTTGCTGCTCATCACGTCGTAGGCGCCGCCATAGGCTTTGCGGGTGATCACCGTGAGCTTCGGGACCGTCGCCTCACAGTAGGCGTAGAGCAGCTTCGCGCCGGACGTGATGATGCCGCGGTGCTCCTGGTCGACCCCCGGCAAAAAACCGGGCACGTCCACGAAGGTCACCAGGGGGATGTTGAAGCAATCACAGAAGCGCACGAAGCGCGCGGCCTTCTTGCTGGCGTCGATGTCGAGCACGCCGGCGAGGTGCGCGGGGTTGTTCCCTACGACCCCGACGGGGCGGCCCCCAATACGGGCGAAGCCCACGACGATGTTGCGGGCGTAGTGCTCGTGCACCTCGTAGAGGTCACCGTCGTCGATCACGTGCCGGATCAAGTCCGCCATCCGGTAGGGCCGGTCGCTCTCCGTGGGCACGAAGTCGTCCAGCACGGTCAGATCCCGATCGAGGGGATCCGTCGTCGCCCCGAGGGGGGGATCCTCGGCGTTGTTCGAGGGCAGGTAGCTCAGGAGCCGGCGAACCCCCGCGAGCACCGCGCTGTCGTTGGGCGCTACGAAATGGCACACGCCGCTCTTGCTGGCGTGGGTCAGGGCGCCCCCGAGCTCCTCCTTGGTGACCTCCTCGTGGGTCACCGCCCGCACCACGTCCGGACCCGTGACGAACATGTAGCTGGTGCCTTCGCTCATGAAGACGAAGTCCGTGAGGGCGGGCGAATAGACGGCGCCGCCCGCGCTCGGCCCCAGGATGGCGCTGATCTGGGGGACCACCCCGCTCGCCAGGGTGTTGCGCCAGAAGATCTCCGCGTAGCCCCCGAGGGACTCCACCCCCTCCTGGATGCGCGCGCCGCCGGAATCGCACAACCCGATGACGGGGGCGCCCACGCTCAGGGCCTGGTCCTGGATCTTCATGATCTTAGCGGCGTGGGCGCCGCTCAAGGAGCCACCGAACACGGTGAAATCCTGGGCGAACACGTACACCAGGCGCCCGTCGACGGTGCCGTGCCCCGTGACCACGCCGTCGCCGAGGATCTTCTGATCGGCCATGCCGAACTCGATGCAGCGGTGGGTCACGAACCGATCGAGCTCCACGAAGCTCCCCGGATCGAGGAGCTGGTCGACGCGCTCCCGCGCCGACAGCTTCCCCGCGGCGTGCTGTTGGGCGAGCCGCGCGGCGCCGCCACCTTGCAATGCCGCCTCGTCCAGGCTCTCCAGCCGGGCCCTCCGCGGATCCTGTGTGTCCGTCATCCTCCCCGGAGTGTAGTCCCGGACGGCGAACCACGGCGACCTCGTTGCTGCACGCGGGTCACCGCGGACTCCCTGGCGGCCCGGCGCCTCCCCGTGTCAGTCTCCCGCCCATGGCAACCGTCACGTTCAAAGGCAACCCCGTCCACACCTACGGCGATCTGCCCGCCGTCGGCTCCACCGCGCCGGATTTCGAGCTCGTCGCGCAGGATTTGTCGGAGAAGCGCCTCGCCGATTTCAGCGGCAAGAAGCGCGTGCTCACGATCAACCCGAGCTACAACACCGGCGTCTGCCAGGCGACCGCGCGCAAGTTCAACGAGAAGCTCGGGGAGCGCAAGGACGTCGTCGTGCTGGCGATCAGCGCCGACCTGCCCTTCGCGCAGAAGGGGTTCTGCGAGGCGGAGGGCCTCGACCACGTGGTGCCCCTGTCCACGTTCCGCTCCAGCTTCGCCGAGGACTATGGCGTGAAGCTCGAGGATGGTCCCCTCAAGGGGCTCACCGCCCGCGCCATCGTGGTGCTCGATGAGGCGGGCAAGGTCCTCGCCAGCGAGCTCGTCCCCGAGATCACCACCGAGCCCGACTACGACAAGGTGCTCGCCGCCCTCGGCTGAGCCAGGCTCCGATCCTCCGCGCCGCACGCCGCGCACCGCGCAACCGCACACCGGAGAGCGCAGCCCAGAGCGTAGTCCCTGGTCGACATGGAGCCAGCAGCCATGTCGACCAGCAAGCGGGGATGAAGCGGGGGCAGGGACCCTCAGAAGCTCAAGAGCAGACCCGCCCTCCCGAAGCCGCCGGAGAGGGCCAGCTCGCCGAGGTCCACGCTGTTCGCCCGCTCGGGCGCGCCCCCCGTCGGACGGAGGAGGAGCTTCTGCGTGGCAGACCAGCCGTAGCCCCCCTCGACGAAGAACCAGATGCGCTCCCCCGGCTCGCGGCCGTCGGGGTTGCCGAGCAGGCGCGCTGCGACACCCAGCGCGACATCGGCGCTAGCCACCCAGGTGCGCGCCTCGTGGCTAAACGACTGCCCCGGAGCGTCGAGGTGCGCCTTGGTGTGGGTCGCCCCCGGCGCCAGACGGCCATAGCCGTACAGCCAATGCAGCGCGTGGTAGCGGCCCTCGAGCGCGATGGTGAGGCGGTGCGCCGAGAAGCGGCTGTCGGCGCCGCGCACCGTGGCGCCCTTGGAGCCGTACTCCCAGGACCCCAAGGCTGCCACGCTCCAGCGATCGCTGCGGAACAAGCCGCGCCCCACGCCCACCCCCACCTGAGTGAAGGCGTCGTTCTCGGCGAACGCGTCGAAGCCATCGCTTGGGATCCAGGAGTTGCGCAGCCCCACCTGGACCTCCCAGCGCAGCTGGTGGTGGGTGAAGGGCACCGTCTCCGGATCCGGCGCGGGCTCCATCGCGCGCTCCGTGGCCGCGGGGAG
>JAEWOQ010000379.1 GCA_023460875.1 Pseudomonadota bacterium | reverse complement strand
AGCGGGTGGGAGAAGCGGGTGGGAGAAGCGGGTGGGAGAAGCGGGTGGGGGACGGTTTTCCGAGAGGGGGTGGCGTGATACGTTTTGGATCTCGGCGGGCGGTATCCGTCGAGGCGCGATCGACCTAGTCCGGCTGACCCGTGAGGTCTGGCGGGCAGGGAGATCACCCTCCCAGAGGGAGGCGGGTCCAACGTTGGCCCGGCAGGACGGGCAGTATCCGTCCTCGAAAACGGCTCGAACACAACGGCGCAGGGCGACTGCGCGGAAAGTACTCCAATGATCCAGGTGAAACTGCCCGATGGCAGTGGGCGTGCCCTCGAGGAGGGCGCATCGGCCGCCGATCTGGCGGCGCAGATTGGCGCGGGGCTCGCCAAGGCGGCGGTGGCCGCGAAGGTGAACGGCGCCGTGCGTGATCTCGCTTCGCCGCTCCGCGACGGAGACGAGGTGAGCATCCTCACGAAGAAGGATCCGGAGGCCCTCGAGGTGCTGCGCCACTCGGCCGCGCACTTGATGGCCGACGCCATCCTGCGGGTGTTCCCCCAGGCGGAGCTCACGATCGGTCCGGTCGTGGAGGACGGCTTCTATTACGACCTCCACATGAAGGACGGGAAGATCACCCCCGAGGACTTCCCGAAGATCGAGGAGGAGATGAAGCGCATCGCCCAGGAGGGGCTCCCCTTCCAGCGCTGCGTGTCCGACGGCAAGGACGAGATCTTCGCGCGCTATCGGGCCATCGACGGCGGGCAGAACAAGTTCAAGGCGGAGCTCATCGAGGGCATCGCCGGCCGCGGGGAGGAGCTCAGCTTCTACAAACACGGTGAGTTCATCGATCTGTGTCGCGGGCCTCACGTGCCGAGCACGACGTTCCTGAAGAACGTCAAGCTGACGAAGGTCGCGGGCGCCTACTGGCGCGGAGACGCGGCGCGGGAGCAGCTCGTGCGGGTCTACGGCACGGCCTTCTTCACGAAGGAGGAGCTCAAGGACTACCTGCACGCCCTCGAAGAGGCGAAGAAGCGCGACCACCGCGTGCTCGGAGAGAAGCTCGAGCTGTTCACGTTCAGCGAGGACGCCCCGGGGTTCCCGTTCTTCCAGCCCAAGGGGGCCACGCTCTTCAATCTCCTCGCGGAGTACATGCGCGGGCTGCTGCGGCGGCGCGGCTACCAAGAGGTGAAGACGCCGCTGATCTTGTCGGAGTCCCTGTGGCACCGCTCGGGGCACTACGACAACTACCTCGAGAACATGTTCTTCACGAAGCTCAAGCTCCGTGACGACGAGGATCCCGAGCAGATCAACGACAACGTCGCCGAAGATCGGCCGATGGCGGTGAAGCCCATGAACTGCCCCGGCCACCTCATGATCTACAAGAGCCGGCAGCACAGCCACAACGAGTTCCCGCTGCGCTTCGCGGAGATGGGGCTCGTGCATCGGCGTGAGCTGAGCGGCGTGCGCCACGGGCTGTTCCGGGTCCAGGCGTTCACGCAGGACGACGCGCATCACTTCTGCACGCCGGAGCAGATCGGTGACGAGGTGAAGATGCTCATCGACTTCTTCGAGGAGGTCTACTCGGCCTTCGATCTGGGAGACGTGCGCATCGAGCTGTCGACGCGGCCCGCCAAGAGCATCGGCTCCGACGAGATGTGGGAGAAGGCGGAGGGCGCCCTGAAGCGGGCGCTCGACGAGAAGGGCATCCCCTATCAGGTGAACCCGGGGGACGGCGCCTTCTATGGGCCGAAGATCGACTTCCACATCCGCGACGTGCTCAAGCGGTCCTGGCAGTGCGGGACGATCCAGCTCGACTTCTCCATGCCGGAGCGCTTCGGGCTCACCTACGTCGGCGCCGACGGGGAGCGGCACACGCCCGTGATGATCCACCGCGCCTGCTACGGGAGCCTCGAGCGCTTCCTGGGCATCATCATCGAGAACTACGCGGGCACCTTCCCCGCCTGGTTGGCCCCGGTGCAGGTCATGGTCATCCCCGTCGGCGAGAAGTTCGACGCCTACGCGAAGCGCGTGGCCGAGGAGCTCCTGGACGCGGGGATCCGCGTCGAGACGAACCTCTCGGACGACCGCGTCGGCTACAAGATCCGGGACGCCAGCCTGAAGAAGGTGCCGTACGTCGTCGTAGTCGGCGAGAAGGAGCAGGGCTCCGGGACGATCAACGTGCGTCACCGCGACGACGGGACGCAGCGGGAGACGACCGTGGCCGAGCTGTTGGCCTCGGTGAACTTCGCGCCGCCGAAGCGCTCGCCGCCCGCCATCGCCGCCGAGTGAGCTGGGCAGTGTCCCGGTCTCCCGACGTGGGGGGCCGGGGCGCGGCTCGTTTTTAGGACGGCGTTTGCGTTGGGGGGAGTGCGCAAGGTGTGCTGGAGCCGGGCGTGCTCGCACAGGACGTGCTCGCACAGGACGTGCTTGCGCGAGTGAGGGGGTTTTGCGAGCGTCGCAGCATGCTGCGCGTTCGCTCGATGCTCTTCGTCGGTCTCTGCGGAACTTTGGTGGGCGGGGTGGCCTGCGGCTCGGCGCGGGAGAGCGCGCCCGGAGCGACGGCGCCCCCAGCGGTCGAGGAGGTCGCGCCGGAAGAGCCAGCGGCGGGGGCCCCAGCGGAGGCTTCCGCCGGCCCCGTGGTGGACGACGCGTTCGGGGGGCGGCTCTACGATCGCTTCTACGACGGGGAGAGGTTCTCTCCGGATCGCGCTTCGACGCCGGGGACCGCGGACGGCAGCGGGGGACCTCTGGGGAACGGCGCGCTGCTGCTCGCCGACGGGAGCGCCCTGCTCAACGACGCGGGGCACGACTACCGCCTGAAGAATTTCTTCGGCTGGGATCTGCGCGGAGCCCAGGGGATCTACGGCGCCGCCTATCAGGACAAGGCCACGGTGGTCGAGCAAGACCTCCTGGACCCCGCCTTCGAGCTGGAGGAGATCCGCGTCCTGATCCGCGACGGCTCGGACGTCGTGCCCGCCTACGGCACGGTGCTCGACGAGCTGGAGTTCGAGTCCTTGCTGGCCTTCATCGGTGGGGTGCGCGACGGGCGGCTGCCTCACCCAGACCGCATCTGGTCCCTGTCCGAGGGGACGCCGGGCAACTACCGGCTGGCGCCCGGAGGAGACGCGGCGCGCGGCAAGCAGCTGTACGTGGACCGCTGCGCCGGCTGCCATGGCAAGGACGGCACCAGGATCGTCTTCGACGAGGGCGCGTACTCCCTCGGGTCCCACGCGCGGCAGAAGGCCTACGAAGACTGGCTCAAGATCCTGAACGGCCACCCCTTCAGCAAGATGAAGCGCTTCGTGCGGGGCGCGAACGGCGAGGAGCTCGGGCAGGAGGTGCTCGACCTGCTCGTGGCCCTGTGCGATCGCGCGGAGTTTCCCCTCGGTGCCGCGTCGAAGCCCGACGTCGAGGACGGGGATCCCCGCTGCGGCGCGTATCTGCGCTGAGCCGGAGCGGTCCCCGGCGCGGTGGTGTGTGCGTCGGTGCGGGCC
>JAEWOQ010000378.1 GCA_023460875.1 Pseudomonadota bacterium | reverse complement strand
CGGGCGGCGCTGGCCCCCTGGCAGCGCACCGCAGCGCCGCCGCGCAGCACCGCGAGGTCGCCGGCGACGAGGACGCGCTGGCCGACCCGGAGCTCTCCCTCGACGACGTAAATGGCGCGTTCGGGGTACTCTGGCGCGACGAGCAGCGTCGCCCCCTGCTCCACGCGGCTCTCCGCGTAGAACAGGGGCGACGAGACGCGGACGCGCGACGTCGCGCCGCTCCACGACCCGGCGATCACCGAGGTCCTCACCCCGTCCGCGTCGATGACGGGGACCGCCGCGGCGTCGTAGTGCTCGAAGCTCGGCGCGCACTCCTCGAGTGCGCGGGGCAGGGCGACCCAGATCTGCGCCCCGAAGACGCGCCCGGAGACGCCGGGGCGCAGGCGCTCCGAGTGGACGATGCCGCGGCCGGCCGTCATCCAGTTCACCTCTCCGGGCAGGATGCGCTGCACGGTGCCGAGGCTGTCCCGGTGGAGGCCTTCCCCCTCGAACAGATAGGTGATGGTCGAGAGCCCGATGTGGGGGTGCGGCAGCACCGTCACCTCCCGATCTGCCGCCAAGGGCGCGGGCCCCATCTGATCCACGAAGACGAAGGGGCCCACCATGCGGCGCTGCCGCCGGGGCAGGGCGCGCCGCACCGCGAGGCCGCCGGGCAGCTCCGCGCTGCGGGCCGGGAGCACGAGCTCGAGCGCTGTTTCCTCGGACATCACGACCTCAACTTTCCGGAGGCGAACCCCCGTGAACATGCCCCTCTTCCCAGGATACCACGGGTGGGGTGGCGGCTTCCATGGACTCCGTGCGGCGCCCGCTCACGAGCACCTCCTCGTGCCCGTCTTCGTTCACGCGGCGCACCAGGCGGTAGGTCGTGTTTCCGCCAGCGCGCGCGACCTCGGGCGCGGCGATCAAGAGCTGCAGATCGAGGTTCTGGCAGAGATCGAACAGGACGCCGAGGTTGTCCTGGGAGAGGCGGTTCGCTTCGTCGAGGAAGAGAAACCGCAGGGAGCCGAAGTCGCGGCGGGGGCGGAGCAGGTTCGCGTCGCGCTCCCACTCGGTGAGCACGACCATCATCAACGCGGCGCCGACGCCGATCGCCTCGCCCGTAGACAGTCGTGTGGGGGAGGCCGCCTCCCACTCGGATTTGGAGCGCCGCAGGACCTCGACGTCGAGCTCGATGTACTCCCGGTAGTCGAGCAGCCGCTGGCCCCCGGAGCGCCCTCCGCCGAAGCGGCGGAAGATCTCGTCCAAGGCCTCCTCGATGGGCAGGGAGGACTGGAACAGCAGCTCCTGGGCGGCCCCCTGGCGCAAAGCCTCGAGCACCTGCGCCATGCGCTCGCTGCGCCGCATACGCACGCGGATCCCGGCGATGCTCCCGAAGGACACCCCCTCCAGGTGCTGGCCGAGGCGTCGCACCTGGGCGGTGGCGCGGCGCAGCTGCACATCGATCCCGCGCGCCACGTCCTCCGAGGCGCCCCGCAGGTCGTTCTCCTGCCGTTGGAGCCGCGACTCGAGCACCGCCAGGTGATCCCGGAGCTGTCCGAGAGCCTCCACTGGATCCTCCACCTCGGAGACCTGGCTGGGGAGCCTGCGCTTGAGCCAGTCGCGGGTCGTCAGCCACACAATCAAATACCGCTCCCCGTCGCTGGCGTCCTCCCGGACGAGGTGTTCGCGCACCTCGGCGGCGCACTCGGGGCCACCGCGGGCGCCCTCGAGGCGATCGATGAGCAGGGAGGCCTTGCTCCGGGCCTCCGCCCCCAGATCCACGCTGCTCCAATCCCCGTAGGCTTCGAGCGCGCGCCGGGACAAAGCAGATTGGAGCACGCGGGCGGCGCGCGCGCGCTCCCGGAGCTCGTCCCAGCGCGCGCCGCTCGGCCGCGCCTTGGCCTCGGCGGCGCTCAGCTGTTCCCGCAGCTCACGATCTCGCGCAGCGGCTCGAGCGCGCCGCTCCTCGAAGAGGGCGACCTGGGCGGCGCTGGTGCGTTGCTCTTCTTCCAGGCGGCCGAGCTCCGCCTGGGCCTCCGCCTGGAGGTGGTGAGCCCGCTCCAGCGCGCCGATCAGCTCGACGTCGGAGAGCTCCTCGAGGCGCTCTGCCGCGATCTCGCCGCGGACGCGCTCGAGGTGGGCGCGCGCGGCTTCGAGCTCTGCCTCGGCTCTCTGGGCGGCGGTCGTGGCCTCTTCCCAGGCCTCTTCGCTGGCGTGGAGGGCCGCCTCGCTCGCTTCCAGGCGCTGCCGCGCGCTCTCGTGCTGCGCCTCGAGGGCGGGCACGATCTCTGTCCGCTCGGAGAGGAGCGCCTCGTAGTCGGGCCCGCCGACCACCCCTTGGTGGGTGAGCAGTTCGGTGAGGGCCTCCTCCTGGCGCGTCGCGAGCTCCGTCTCCCGCTCGAGCTCGGCGAGGCGCTCGGCGCGCGTCAGCAGCTCCTCGTCGTTGGGCGGCGGATCGCGCAGGACGTCGACCAGTTCCGCGAGCCGCTTGCGATCCTCCGCCGTCCGCGCCAGGCGCTCCCGCGCCGCGACGGCCTCCTGGTGCTCCCCCGTGACCTCGTCGAGGCGCGCGGTGTAGTCGGGCGGATCGAGCAGGAGAGCGTCGCCCCACAGGGCCCGCAGGGCGTCGCTGCGCTCCCGCAGCTCCGTCACCTGCTGGTTCAGGAGGCCGCCGCGCTCCCGCTCCTGGCGCTCGCGGTCCTGGCACGTGGCGAGGTGCTCATCGGCTACGTGGGCACCGTCCTGGGGATCGCCGGAGGCGAGCAAGGCCCGCTCGGACAACAGAAAATCGAGATCGCGAGATCCTGCTTCCAGCCGCCGGAGCGAGCCCAGGACCTCCTCGAGCTCCTGCGCGGCCTCGGCGGCCTCCTGGCGCAGCTCCCCGGCGCGGCGTTCGCGGGCGCGGCGCCCCAAGGTGGGGCGCTCTGGGATGCGAGTCAGGCGGACCCCGAGCTCGTCTCTCACGATCAGGTCATGGCCCGCGACGGCGTGGACGTCCGTGGCGGCGAGCTGCAGGTCGGGGGAGACGAGCCAGACGGTGTCCAGCGTGCGCTCCGTGTCGAGCAGCGCGCCGGCGGTGGCCTCTGGATCCCGGACGACCAGGGCGCTCGCGAGCGGGCCCAGCTGCGCCTCGACGCGCGCCGCCTCCGCTGGGTCCAGCTCCTCGAAGCGCCCTGCCAGTAGCTCGGCGTCCAGCTGGTCTCGGAGCTCGAGCAGGGCGGGGGACACCAGGCCCCCCGAGGTCTCGAGCTGGCTGGCCTCGTCGAGCAAGGTGTCCCGTCGCTGGGTCGCCGCGGCGCGCTGCGCTTGCGCCGCCTCCCGGTGCTCGTCGATGACCCGACGCACCTCCTCCAGCGCGCGGCCCGTGAGCAGCGCCTCGGCGGGCGCCTCTTCGCCCAGGAGCTCCTCCAGGCGACGCGCGCTCGCTTCACATTCACCCCAGCGCACTACCTGCTGCTCGAGCCCCCGGAGTCGCTCCCGGGTGGCCTCGGCCTGCGCCCGCGCCTCCTGGGTAGCCCGCTCCGCGACGCGGAGCTCGTCCTGGGCGGCGCGCAGCGCCGCGTCCGCCTCGAGCAGGAGCCGCTCGACCCCGGCGCGCCCCTCGGCGATATCGAGCCCCTGCTCGGCGGCTCTCGCTCGGACGCGTGCTTGTCGTCCGGCGAGCTCCTGGAGTCGGTCCCGCTCCGCCGCGAGCGCGCCGGTCCGCCCCGCCTGGTGCTCGAGCTCGGCCGTCTCCGCGAGGAGCGAGCGAGCCACCGCGTGGGCCTCTCCGGTCCGCACTTCACCGACGCAGCGCCCCAAGGCCGCGAGGGCCCAGGTGTACTCGTCGCGGCGCGTCGACGTGAGCTGCGCGTCCCGCGCGAGCCGGGCGCGCTCCTTCTCGAGCTCGGCGCGTCGCCGTGAGCGCTCCGTGAGCAGGCGCTGGAGTTCCTCGGCGGTGCTAGCCTCCGGGAGCGCTCCGCCGTCTGAGCGGAGCTCGGAGAGCAAGCGCCGGAGCCGGCGCTGCACGTGGGCGTTGCGGTGGAGCTCCTCGAGCCCGCTCTGGACGTCGCCGAGCCCGCGCGCCGCGCGGTCGTAGGCCTCGCGGGCGGCAGTGATCTCCTGCTTGCACGCTGCGCGCCGGGCGTTCGCCTCGGCGCGCACGGCGTTCACCTCCGTTGCCCGCTGCTCGAGGGGCGCGAGCTCCGCCTCGAGGCTCGCTACACGGGCCTCGAGCGACTGCACCCGCTCGAGGCGCTCGCGGCGACCTCTGGCCTCGTCCGCGCGCGCTCGTGCCGCCGAGAGGCGATCCTCCAAGGAACGCTGGCGGGTCGCCAGCTCGCCTCCCTGGATGGACAGCTCCGCGAGGGCTCGCTCCGCCTCCTCGAGGCTGCGCTCGGCGCCTTCGACCGCTGCCTGCTGCTCCTCCGCCTCTTTGCGCAGCGCGAGCAGCGCCGCGGAGAACAGCGCCTGACCGGCGTCGTAGACGCCGTTGATCTCGTGCTCCAGACGTCGCGCCTCGCCGACCTCCGTTCGGGTGCGCTGACATGCGTCGAGGTTGGCGCGCATCCGCGAGAGGGTGTCGCCGAGCCCCGTCTCTTCCTTGAGGAGGAAGTTGCGCAGATCGCTGGTCAGCGCGCGGGAGATGCCCCCGGTCATGCTGGTGCGCAGCATCTCGTTCAGCTTGTTACGGTCCTCGTCCGTGGACAGCCGCAGGGCCGTCACGCCCAGCTCGAACAGCGCAGCGAAGTAGTCCTTGGCGCTGGGGAAGGAGCGGAAGTGTCCGCCGAGCCCCTCGACCCGCTCCCGCAGCTGGCGCAGCTCGGGGACCTCGTCGTGATCCCCCTCCTCGATGAGCAAAACCTGTTTGAGGCTCCCCTGGAGGTCCAGCCCCGAGACGAGGAATGGGGTGAGCTCGAGGCTGGGCTCCGTCTTGCGCTCGAGGTGGACCCCAGCCAGGACGCGCTCGGCGCCGAGATCGATTTCGAGGACGGCATAGGAGGGTCGACCTTGCTCGCCCAGGCGTCCCCAGATGCCTTTGTCCCCCCCCGTGGCCCCGCTCTCGCCCAGGTTCGTGAAGCGCAAGCGCGACAGATCCGGCAGGAGCACGACGTAGGCGGCGATCATCACCGTCGTCTTGCCCGCCCCGTTGGCCCCTTCGAGGGCAGTGACGTTCCGGTCGAGCAGATATCGCTCGTAAAAGACGCCCTTCCAGTTCACGAGGGCGAGCGCGGTAGCCCGCGCCCGCTTCATCGGGCGCTCCCGGGCTCGTCCCGGTCGTCGTCGGCGTAGTCCGGATCGGCGGCCTCGTGGTCGTCCGGGGTGTCGTCGTCCCGGTCGTCGTCGTCGTCGGCGTAGTCCGGATCGGCGGCCTCGTG
>JAEWOQ010000377.1 GCA_023460875.1 Pseudomonadota bacterium | reverse complement strand
GCCCGGAGGCGCTCGGACGACATGCGCGCGTGGATGACCCGGCGCGCGGTCGCGCTGGCCACGCGGCAAGGTGCCTGCCGCAACCAGCGCCTCGCCACCAGCTCGGACAGGCGCAGCACCACCTCGTCAGTCACCAGCGGCCCCTCGGAGAGCTCCACACCAGCGGCGAGGCTGCCCGCCAGGGCCGCGTCGAGCAGCTGCGTGACATCGTCTGCGCGGACCTCACCCCCCAGAACCACGGCGGCCTCCAGCACGAGCCGCACCCGCGGCGCGAGCAGCTCCAGGCGCATCGCGAGGGAGTGCTCCGCCGAGGTGGCGACCGGCTCCACGGCGAAGCGGCGCCGTACGCCGCGCTCCAGCCAAACCCAATCGCCGCGGTCGAGGGCACAGGTCAGGCGCTCCATCACCCGGAGCGGCTCCTGGGATCCCGCGGCTTCGATGGTGGCCAACTCCTCCGCCGCGAGGTTTCCTCCGGTCGCCTCTTGAGCCAGCGCGGCAGCGCCCGCGCCGCTGAGGGGCTCCAGCTCGTGGACCGCAACGGGAGGACCCTGGAGCAGGAGCCATGACAACCCTTGGTTCGCCGCGCCGTGGTCCGTGTCCTCCGCCTGCAGGACCCGGAGCACCACGCCGAAGCGACCCTGAGCTCCCACGCGGCCGAGGAGCTCCAGAGAATCGGCGTCGACCTCGTCCGCGTCGTCGACGAGCACGAGGGTGGGCGCGCGCTCCAGGAGCAGCGCCTCGAGCTCCTCGACGGAGCGGACACCGCGAACCCCCAACGCCTGGGCGAGCGCGTCGTGAGGCCAGCCGGCGCGCCCGGGTCGCACCCAGAGCCTCCCCTCGTGCCCTCGCTCGATCTCCTCCAAGCAGCGCGTCCCCCCCGCTCCCGCGGAGCCTCGCACCAACGTGATCTGCCCTGGCTCCGGCACGAGGTCTTCCGCCCCGGTCTTGGCTCCGCCTCTCCACGGGGGCTCTTCGAGCCTCGCCACCGCCTCCACCAGGAGGGATCGCAGCGGGTGCACCAGGTCGAGGGTGAGGGCTTCGATGGGCTCACGCCCCTCCCGCTGCTTCGGCGGCCCCGTCGTCAGGAGCTCACCCCCCGTGGCAGCCACCAGGTCTGGCGTCACCAAGGCCTCGCCCGGTCTGGCGTACTCGGTGAGCACGCTGGCCCGACGCAGCACCTCCCCCGTGCACAGGGCGATCCGGTGGCTCTCCACGCAGGCCTCGAGCTCCCCATGCGCGAGCCCACGGGACAGGTTGGAGCCGCTCGGCTCCTCCACGAGGAAGTCCACCGCGTCCTGCAGACCGTCGAGCGCGAAGTCGACGCTCAGCGTCCCATCCTGCCAGCCCACGATGCGCCCACCGAGCGCGGTAGCCCGCTCCGCGAGGGTGCGCACGACCTCGCTCCAGGTCCCCACGGGGCCAAGCTCAACGACGGAGTCCGCCGTCGGCGGCGGCCGCCAGCGGACACAAACGACCAAGCGGAGCGCCATCAGCCGTCGACGCGAAACTTCCGTTTGATGGCCTGGAGCTCTTCCTCGACGTCACCCGAAGCTCCGGTGGTGCTGGAGCTCCCCTGCCCCGCCTCGAGTCGTCGAAACCTCGCCTCCACCTCGTCCGGAGCGAGGCCCCCGGGACCCGCCGGACGCAGCGCCTCGTCGACCTCCCGCTGAGCCTGCACCGCCAGCTCGACACCCTCGATCTCCGCCTCGAGTCGGCGCAGCTCCGAGAAGGCGTTCCCGCCCGTCCCTGCGCCGAGGCTCTCCGCCCCGCCCCCCTGGCGAGCTTGTTGCACCTGCGCGGTGAGGGTGCCCTTGCGAGCTTCGATCTCCGCGATGCGCCGCTCCATGCGCTCGAGCTCTTGCTTCATCTCGAGCCCGTGAGCGAGCTGATCGGCGCGGAGCTTCTCCGCGTGCTCCCGCTCGGCCTCCACCCGTCGGCGCTGTTGGAGGGCCGCCCGCGCCAGCTCGTCGTCCCCGCTCCGCACCGCCAGCTCCGCGCGCTCCACCCACCGGGTGACCTGATGATCGAGCTCGTCGACCTTGGCTCGCAGCTGCTTCTCCGCTGCGACGCTACCGACGACCTCCCGGCGCGCGGCCCGGAGCTGCTGCCGCATCTCGGCGAGGGTCTGCTCGATCGAGCGACGTGGATCGTCCAGCCCGTCGAGCAAGGCATCGAAGCTCCGCGAGATGGATCGTCCCATACGCCCCAGGATGGTCATGGCGACAGAATGCCACGACACCAGCGGCCCGGGCTCGAAAAAAGCGAGGTGCTCACCAGCCCGGGCGAGGCAGTCGGCCGGCGAGGCCGTCGTCAGCGGTTCGCGATGTGGATCGCGTGGCCCAAGGAAGCCGCGCTGGCCTCCATCAGTGCCTCCCCGAGGGTGGGGTGTGGATGGATGGTCGCCGCCATGTCCTCCGCGGTCGCCACCATTTCCATGGCGAGGGCCGCCTCGCTGATCAAGTCGCTGGCGGAGGGCCCCACGATGTGGAGCCCCACGATCCGACCGGAGCTCGTGTCGGTGACGACCTTCACGAAGCCGTCCGTCTCGGCGATGCTCATGGCGCGTCCCAGCGCCGAGAAGGGGAAACGCCCGGTCTTGACCGTGAGACCTTCCTGCTTCGCCTGGTCCTCCGTGAGGCCGACCGTAGCGATCTCTGGGTGGGTGAAGACGATGCCGGGCACGGTGATCCAGTCCTTGGCCGCGCGCTTGCCGGCGATCACCTCGGCCGCCACCTCGCCTTCCTTGGAGGCCTTGTGCGCGAGCATCGGAGGGCCGCTCACGTCGCCGATGGCGTAGATGCCTTCGACGTTCGTCTGGCACAGCTCGTTCGTCATCACGAACCCGCGCTGGTCGATCTGCACGCCGAGCGCCTCGAGACCGAGGTCGCGGGACCGCGGCTTCATGCCGACCGCCACGAGCAGCTGATCGCACTCCAAGGTGTCCGTCTTACCGTTCTGGACGATCTTCACGGAGACCGTCCCGTCCGCGCGCTTCTCGTAGCTCTCGGCGCGCGTGTTCTTGAGGACCTTGCCCCCGTGCTTGGTGATGTTCCGCTCCACCACCTTGACACAGTCTGGATCGATCCCGGGGAGCAGGTTCGGCGTCAGCTCGACCACCGTGAGCTCACTGCCGAAGGCCTGATAGACCATGCCCAGCTCCAGGCCGATCACGCCTCCCCCGATGACCACGAGCCGCTTGGGGATATGCCGCAAGCTCACGGCCTCTCGCGCCCCGATGATCTGCTTACCGTCAAACTCGAACCCGGGCACCTGGATCGTGGCCGATCCGGTCGCGACGACGATCCCCTTGGAGGCCGTGAGGCGCCGCGTCCCGCCGTCCTTGGTGCGGACCTCGACGGCGTCCCGCGCCACGATACGCCCGCGGCCTTCGACGATCTCGGCGCCGTTCGCCTTCAACAGGCCGCGCACGCCGCCGGTCAGCTTCTTGACGAGGCCGTCCTTCCAGTCCTGCATCTTCTCGGCGTCCACGGACAGGCCGCTCAGCTCGATGCCGTGGGCGCCGATGGTTTGAGCCTTCGAGTAGAAGTGCGCGTTGGCGATCAGCGCCTTCGAGGGGATGCAGCCCCAGTTGAGGCACACCCCGCCGTACTCTTCTTCCTCGATACAGACGGTCTTCACCCCGAGCTGCGCCAACCGGATGGCACAAACATAACCGCCGGGACCCCCGCCAAGGACAATCGCGTCAAACTGGTCGCCCATGGCGGGTGCGCATAGCGGACCCACGAGCAGGCCACAAGCGCGAGCAGCAGGGTCGGGAAGACGGCCTCGTTCAGCGCCGGCTCGCCGACCCCTCGTGAGCCGCCCGGACGCTCGGCGACGAGGCTGCGTCCAGCGGGCGCAGCGCGCTCAGTGCACGCTCGAGCAACTCTGGGTCGAGCTTGGGGTCACCGCGCAACGCCTCGATCCCCGGCAACGCCTCCCGGAGGCGCGCTCGAGCAGCAGAGTCCACTGCGATGGCGCGGACCTGCCATGAGCGGGCGGACAGCCCCTCGATGATCGAGGCGCGCGCGCGCTCGTCACCCAAAAGCGCGAGGGCTACCTTGGCCTGCATTCCGAAGGGATCCCGTGAGCGTCCCCACAGGCCGAAGGCCCGCCGCCGCAGCACGGGGACCGCAGCCTGGAGCCCCAGCTCGCCGCACAGCTCGATGGCGTCTTGCTCGTCGATGGGCTCCACCACGCCGCGTCGCCGGGCCGCCGCGTCGATCAGCACCTCGACGGACGTGTCGAGCCCCGCGCGGGCGAGCAAGATCGCGGCGACGAGACGCACCGAGGGCTCCTCATCGTCGAGGCCCTCCGTGGCCGCTCGGGCCAGGCGCGCAGGCAGCTCACGCTCTCGATCGACCCAGTGCTCCTGGATGAGCCGGAGAGCGAGCCCGCGCACCTTCGGATCTGTGTCTCGCGATCGCTCGGCGAGCACGTCCTCCGCGCCCACGGTGGCGATGCGCGCCCACGCGGCCACCGCCTGGAAGCGCAGCGCCGGCTCCGGCACGGTGAGAAACGCCCCCGCACGACTCAGCGCCGCTTCGTCCCCTGGCGTCGCGAGCTCTCCGAGGCTGACCAGCGCCATCTGGCGCACGCGCAGGTGGGCATCCTCCAGCAGCTGCAGCACGTCAGGCAGGCTCTCCCGCGCGCCGAGATCGGCCAAGATCAGCGCTGCCTGCGCGCGCACCTCGGCGTCCGCGTCCCGTAGCTTTTCCGCGGCGAGCTGGCTGGCCCGCGCCTCCGCCGGGAAGCGTGCTAGATCCCGCAGGGCAGACAGGCGCACCTTCGAGTCGGCGCTGCCGAGGTCCCGTTCCGCCGCGGACAAGGTACGTGGCAAGGGGTGGAGCTTGAACACCGGCGGAAGCCTAGCCAACCCCGCACCGAACGCACCCACCCATCACCGCGTCGCCTCTCCTCACATGCCCGTGCCCGAGCTCGCTCCACCCTCCGAGGATCGAACGTCGACCGCCCCCGCCGGTAGCCCCGCGCTCGACGCCTTCGTGAGCCGTAACATCCTGGGGGCCCTGCTCAGCCTCCTCGCGGTGCTGGGCTTCGTCGCCGTGGCGTCGATCTACTTTCGTGAGGAGCTGCAGGGCTTCACGCAGTGGATCTTCGCCGAGGTCGGGCTCGGGGCACTGGCCGCGCTGCTCTTCGTGTCGGATGCGGCTCTGAGCCCCATCCCTCCCGACGCCATTCTGTTCCTCATCGCCAAGAGCCCCTACCACGAGCACTGGCTGGTCCTCGTGCCCGCCTTGGGCGTGCTCTCGTCGGTGGCAGGTTGGGTCGGCTACTTCGGAGGGCGCCGGCTCGCTCACACGCGCTTGTCCCAGGCCCTGTTCAGCCGGCTCAAGCGTAAGGGCGCAGCGGTCATCCACCGCTACGGCTCCTGGGGCATCGTGCTCGGAGCGCTCACCCCGGTGCCCTTCTCGCTCACCTGCTGGACCGCAGGGATGCTCGAGATGCCCTTCCACCGCGTGGCGTGGCCTTGCCTCCTCAGGATCCCGCGCTTCGTCGCTTACTACCTAGTCATGGCCTACGCCGAGGACATCGTCCGCAGCATGTTCTGAAGCCTCGTTCCGGGCTCGGCGAGCGCACGCCGGCCTCGGCGCACCGCCGGCGTTCCCTCAGAGGGCGCCGCCCTGTCCGCCGCCGGCTGGCTCATCCGCTGGGGCGCCGCCGAAGGAGGGCCAACTCGACGGGCTCGGCTGGCCACAAACGCCATTGGCGCGATCTTCGGGGATCGGTCCGCCGGTCATCGGCGCGATGCAGATCTTGGTGCTCCGCGGGTTGCTCTGGACGACCTCCGCCCCCCAGAAATTGTCCTGCGCCATGTCGACACAGATATAGCCATCGCGGCAGTCCCCGGAGTCACCGCACGTCTTCATGCAGACGTTGCGGGCGTAGGGAGACGTCCTGTTCGGGTTGTCACACCCGGGCACCGTGGACAGCACACTCCCGAACGACACACAAACAGACTCACTCGACGGACAGCTCGTGGGGCTGCAGCCAAAGATCGTGCAGTACCCCCCCGGCTGGCTGGTGTCGCAGATGCGCTCCCCCGTCCTCGAGCACTCGGAGTCCACAGAACACGAATCGCCGATGTCCGGCTGACAAGCCACGAGCCACAAAGATCCCACGCCGACGAGGAGCCGCGACGACCGTCGGACGTATTTCGTGACAGCGGCGAGCCGTAGCGGGAGCGAGATCCAGGCGCGCATGGGGCGGCGACCATAACCCTCGCGCGGTGGGTCCGCCAGGGACGCCAGGGCGAGCGTCGACAGCATCCGCCGGCCTCCCAGCAGCAGCGCCACGTCCGCTTTCCCACGGGCGCGGGGCCTCCGCCGCTCCTCGTCTCCCATCGGACGCTGCCCCGGCGCGCGCGGCGTGGCGCCGGCACGCCGCTCATGCACCCAGCGAGGTCCTGGACGCCCATCGGGTCCGCGCGGGCGCTGGAGCCAGCCAGCAAACCCCCGGCCGGCCGGATGCTTGCCCCATCCCGGACGGGCCCCTACGATCGAAGGAGGTGTCACCCCCCTCCACCCAGCTCGCTCCCCTCGCGGGTCCTGGTGTCCTCGCGCGCGCCGCGCCGCGGTGGGCTGTGGAGCGCGCCGTCGCCCTGGGTGTCCTCGTCGCGTCCTGCTCCGTCGCCCCCGAGAGCTACTCCAGCGACGAAGCGCGAGGCTCGACCCATGCCGTGGTCACGATCTCCCGCCAGGAGAGCGCCGGCGGTTCGACGCGCGCCGACGCGCTCGCGGGCTTCATCCGGTTCCCGGCGGCCACGGACCGGGCGGTCGCCCTCGAGCTCGCCGGGCTGGGGATGCATCTCCCGGAGCCGGGCCATTGCTGGCATGGCGAGCAAGAGCGGCCGGGCCCAGAGCTGAGCGATGTCGGGGCGATCGAGTTCTTGGAGGCGGGCCGCGTTCGTGTGGTCGCGGACGGCGGCCCCCCCCACGAGCTGGCGCCCCATGTCTTCCCGAGCGTGGGCGATTTCATCTCAGGCGTGCTCTACGCCAGTCGTGAGCGCTCAGGGCAAGGGCTCCCCGCTGGCGAGCGCTACCGCTTCGCGGCGGACGGCGGCACCGTGGGCGCGCTGGATGTCGAGAACGCGGCGCCGCACCCCCTCTCGGACGTCACCCTCAACGGGACGCCCTTCGAGGCGGTCGAGCTCCTCTCCACGAACCAGCCCCTCGACTTGATTTGGAGCGGCTCGAGCCACCCAGCGGATCGCGTGTACCTCGAGCTGACCTCGACCCGGAGCGCGAAGAGCGTCGTGTGCGCCTTCGAGGACGCCGCTGGCGCTGGCACCCTCGTCGCCACCGAGTTCGAGGAGCAAGAGACGGCGCAGCTCCTGCTCCACCGCCTGCGCCTCCTCCGCACCCCTTGGCAGGATTCCCCCGTCGACGAGGTGGAGCTGCGCTTCGACTTCTCCCAGGGGCGACTGGTGACCTTTGCCTCGCGCTGAGGCCCTCTCGACGTTAGGAACGACCACGGCGCGTTCGATGACAGGATTTCGAGGACGACACAGCGTTCGATGACAGGGCGTGGATGACACAACGCCACACGATCTACTTCATCCCCGGGCTCTTCGGGTTCGGCACCCTCGCTGGCTACGACTACTTTCAGCACCTGCGCCGCGGCATCGAGGAGAGATACGCCGCCGCAGGTGTGCCGGTGAGCTTCGAGGACGTGCCGACACCGCCCACCTCCTCCCTGCGTGAGCGGGCGCGCGTGCTCGCCACGACGGTGGGCCATACGGCCCCTCGCAGCGGGCCCATTCACCTGATCGGACACTCCACGGGCGGCCTCGACGCCCGCCTCGTCCTGGCGCCCACGGTGAACCTGCGCTTACCCGCCGAGCTGATGAGCTGGACGCAGCGGGTGAGCAGCCTCATCACCATCAACACACCCCACTACGGGACGCCCGTCGCCGGCTACTTCGCCACCGTGTCCGGAGCGCGGGTGCTCTACGCGCTGAGCCTGCTCACGGTGGTCTCCCTCAAGCTCGGCGAGCCGTCCCTCGCCATCTTCTCGCGGGTCCTGGCGGGGCTCGGCGGCATCGACGCCCTGCTCGGGAAGGACATGAAGCTGTTCAGCGGGGTCACCAACGCGCTGCTCCGCTTCATCGATCGGGACGGACGCGGCGAGATCACGGATTTCCTCAGCCGAGTGCGGGTCGATCAGGGGGCCATCCTCCAGATCAGCCCGGAGTCCATGGACATGTTCAACGCGGCCGTCGAGGGCGCCGAACACGTGCGCTACGGGTGCATGGTGTGCGCCTCTCCCCGGCCCGCGACCATGCGCGCCGCGCGGCGCATCCGCTCTCCGTACGGCGCCCTGACCGCTGCCCTGTACACGACGCTCTATCAGTTCGCCGGCCAGCGGCACGCCCAGTACGCCTACGCTCGACCGAGCCGCGAGGTCGAGCTGACGCTGACGCGGGCCATCGGGCGCACGGTCGCAGACGGTGACAGCGACGGCATCGTCCCCACCCTCAGCATGCTGTGGGGCGATCTGCTCTGGGCGGGAGAGGCCGACCACCTCGACAGCATCGGTCATTTCCTGGACGACGAGCGACCCGCCGTTCACACGGATTGGCTCACCAGCGGCGCTCACTTCACCCGCAAGGACTTCGCCAGGTTGGTGGAGGCCGCGGTGGCGTACCAGCTGAAGACCTGACGGGGGTCGTCCTCAGAGATCGCGAGCGCCGGGAGGTGGAGCGGCGGGTTCCCGATCCTCCTGGGGGAGGATCGGGATCACCACCTCGGCGGGCTGACCATCCCGCACGAAGGAGATGACGACCCGATCGGCCTCCTTCAATCCCATGAAGACGGCGTGGGCCTGCTCCGGACGCTCGATGGGCTTGCCGTTGATCCGGGTGACGATGTCACCCGCCCGCAGGTCGACGCCCTCCCAGGCCGCTCGAGGCCGCAGCTCGAGGATGCGAAACCCCTGAAAGTGCCCCGACACGAGGCTCGGCTCCACGAAGACGTGTTGTAGGAAATGGCCGAGGCCCGCCTCCAGGGCCTGGTCGACCTCCGCGCGCTGCAGCTGACGCGGTCCTCGCGCCTGCGCTGCCTTGGCGCGCTCCTCCTCCACCGAGATCAAGGGCGCGTCGGCCTGCTTGGGCTCCCCCGCGCATGCACCACAGCTCACCCCCACCAGCAGGCCGAGGATCCGTAGGCGCGACCCGCGAAGACCTCGATGAGCGCGTCGCGTGGCGACAGGAAAGAGCATGTCGGCGACTATGGAGTTTTCTCGGCCCTCGGGGCAAGTCGGGAGCAGTCGAGCTCCGCCAGCACCACCGCGAGGAGGTCCGCTGCGACCAGCTCCTCGGCTTGGTCGCCGCGGAGGTGCACCACCCGATCTCCCGGCACCAAGGTCTCGGCCCTCCCATAGGAGTCCGCGAGGCGCTCCTGCAACGCCTTCTGCTCGAAGAGCTCCGCCTCCCCGCCCCTGCGTCGCCGCCGCTCCTCGGCCACCTCGGCGGGCACATCCACCACGATCGTGAGATCGGGCCGCCGCGCCCGCCCGTTGATCGACCGCAGCCACGCCAACGCCGCCGCCCCCTCGGGATCCGTCGCCGACTGATACACGAGGCTGGACAGGTCGAATCGATCGCTGATCACGATGGCGCCGCGGTTCAGCGCTGGCTCGACCACGTGGGCGAGGTGGTCCAGGCGGTCCGCCGCGAAGAGGAGCGCCAGGCTCGCGGGCGGCAGCGTCGTCGGCTCTCCGGAGGGGAGCGTCAGCCGGTGCTGGAGGGCGGCCCGGAGGAGGCTGCCGAGGGCCCGCGAGGTGGGTTCTCGAGTGAGGACCACCTCGTGCCCCCGCGCGCGCAGCGCCTCCGCGAGCAGAGCGGCTTGCGTCGTCGTCCCGGATCCGTCGATCCCCTCCAGGACGAGGAACGCCCCCTCGCTCACGCGGCCCCCCCTGAGGTGAGCAGCGCTCCCCTCAGGCTGCCGATGGGCGCCGGCTCCTCGCCGAGCACCAGATTGTCGATCAGACGAGTCCCCCCTGCGAAGGCCGCCACGGCGAGCAACACCCGCGCTGGCACCTGCGTGGCGTCCTCGAAGACCTGGAGCTCGCTCGGGTCGGCGACGTCTACGTAGTCGACCTCGAGCCCCTGCTCTTCGAGCTCCGCCCGCACCAACGCCCGCAGGTTCCCCGCGAGGCGCTCCCCGGAGGAGAAGGTCGCGTGGGCCAGGGACAGGGCGCGGGGGATGGCCGCGGCCCGCGCGCGCCAGCTCGGGTCCAGGTAGCGATTGCGCGAGCTCGCGGCGAGGCCGTCCTCTTCCCGCACCGTGCTGCAGGGCACGATCCGCACGGGCAAGAACAGATCCCGGACGAGCCGCTGAATGACCGCCAGCTGTTGGTAGTCCTTGCGGCCAAAGCACGCGACCGAGGGCCCGACCACCGAGAACAGCTTCGTGACGATGGTCGCGACGCCCGTGAAATGCTCTGCGCCACGAGTCGCTCCGCACAGGGGCCGCGTCAGAGCCGCCACCGAGACGCGGGTCTTGTCGCCGGGGGGATACATCGTCTCCACAGCCGGCGCGAAGACGACGTGCGCCCCCGCGTCGGCGACCAGCCGTCGATCCTGCTCCAGGCTCCGGGGATAGCGCTCGAAGTCTTCGTTGGGGCCGAACTGGGTCGGGTTCACGAAGATCGTCACGACCACCTCGTCCGCGAGCTCCCTCGCCTTGCGCACGAGAGACAGGTGTCCTTCGTGGAGGGCGCCCATGGTGGGGACGAGCCCCACGCTCCGCCCCGACGCGCGCACGAACTCGCAGTGGGTGCGCAGCTCGCGGACCGTCGTCAAAGTCGGCAAGCTCATGTGGCGTCTCCGCTCGCGCCTTCATCGCCCGCGGGCCCGTAGCCGCCGCCCGGCGCTCCCTGGCGCGGTGTGGTCGAACTCGGCGCGGCGGTCCCCTTGAACTCGTGCTCGGGCGCCGGAAAGGTCCCGGCGCGCACCTCGCTGACGAAGGCCTCCGTCGCCTGCACCACCGTCTCACCGACCTCGGCGAAACGCTTCACGAACTTCGGCGTGAACTCCCGGAACATGCCGAGGAAATCGTAACAGACGAGCACCTGGCCGTCCGTGTGAGGGCCCGCGCCGATGCCGATGGTCGGCACCGCGACCGCCTCGGTGATGCGCGCCGCCAGGTCGCTCGGGATCCCCTCGAGCACGATCGCGTAGACCCCCGCGTCCTCCAACGCCCGCGCGTCGTCGAAGATGCGCTGCGCAGCGTCCGCGGTCTTCCCCTGGACGCGGAAGCCCCCCATCTGGTGCACGGACTGTGGCGTGAGCCCGACGTGCCCCATCACCGGGATCCCCGCGCCGACGATGCTCCGCACCGCCGCGGCGCGGACGGCGCCGCCCTCGAGCTTCACGGACTCCGCGTCTCCCTCCTGTACGAGCCGACCGGCGGAGCGGAGCGCCTGCTCGGGGGACACTTGATAGGAGAGGAAGGGCAGGTCTGCGACCACGTGGGCACGAGGACGGACCCGCGTGACGGCTCGGCAGTGATAGATGATCTCGTCGAGGGTCACCGCCAAGGTGTGCTCCCGTCCCTGGACCACCATCCCGAGGGAATCGCCCACCATCAACGCGTCCACGCCGCCCGCGTCGAGGAGACGGGCCATGGTGGCGTCATAGGCGGTCACGACCGCGATGGTGGGGCCTTTGCCTTTGCGGGCGGACAAGGCGACCGCCGTGACTTTTTCCTTTGCCAACCGCCCAAGCCTCCGCTCGTGGTTCTTCGTAGCGCGCCGCGGGACACGCCCGAGTCCACGCGCGCAACTCAGAGTAGTGCGTCGTCGGGGGGTCCACAACGCGCGCGGCACCCGAATGAAGCGGGTCTCGACGAGCTCGTTCGGGAAACCTCTTCAGCTCCCGGGCCAGCTCGAGGCCCAGCTCAAGGCCCCAGCGCGGCGGCCCCAGCGCGGCGGCCACGGCCGCACCAAAGACAACGAGCGCCCCATCGACGAGGCGCTCATCCTAGGCCGGGACCACACATCGCGCGGTTCCCCAGCTCCTCGAGCCGACGCGCTTCGGATCCAGCACGACCGCGCTCGGAGTGGTCTTGCCGGTGCCACCCAGCGTGCCACCCAGCGCAGGCGGTCCCACCCATGTGGGTCCCACCCGCGCGGGTGCGAATCACATGCCCAGCGGGGCGGGCATGGCGGGGGCCTTCCGGACCGCGCGCTTCTTGCTCTTCTTCGCCTGCGCAGGGGCCTTCTTGGCGGACGTCTTCCTCGCGGGAGCCTTCTTGGCGGACGTCTTCCTCGCAGGGGCCTTCTTGGCGGACGTCTTCCTCGCGGGGGCCTTCTTGGCAGACGTCTTCCTCGCGGGGGCCTTCTTGGCGCCGGTCGCAGACGCCTTCTTCGTCTTCTTCGCGGGGGTCTTCTTGGTGGGCGCCTTCTTTGCGGGGGCCTTCTTGGCGCCAGTCGCAGACGCCTTCTTCGTCTTCTTCGCGGTCTTCTTCGTGGCGGGTGCGCTGGCCTTCTTCGTCTTCTTGGCAGCGCTCGTGGGCCCCGCCTTCTTGGCCTTCTTCGTGCCCGTGTCGCTGGCCTTCTTCGCCTTCTTGACGACCTTCTTCGCCGCCTTCTTGGCCTTCCTCACCACCTTGCGCACGCCCCCACGGGGCGTGCTTCCGGATGACGACGCGCCATCCGTCTTCTTCTTGGACTTCCTTGCAGCCATACTTTGGTCCTTGTTCGAGTGTCCCCTCTCACCATCTGAAAAGCGACTTGACGATTACTTTGCCGCGCTGTCGCGCCGGACGTCAAGAACTCCTCGCATGCGAGACCTCCCACGGTCACACCCATCGTCCACTCACGAAGACAGCTCACTGCGGTGTGCTTGCGGATCTCGTCGAGTCAGGAGCGGCTGGCGTCGACCAATCGACCCAGCCAATTCCGAACAACGGCCACGCGGCCCTTCAGTTGAGCTGAGCCGGACCATTCGAGTCGAGATGATCCACTCTTTCGCCACGCGCCCTGTGCAGCACCCGGTGCAGCACCCTGTGCAACGCCCTGTGCAGCACCCTGTGCAACGCCAGCACCCGGTGCACCCGCGTTACGTCCGCTTCAGCGCCCACCCTGGTACAGACGATCCCGCTGCATACGCGGCGTCGATGCAGCGCGCGCTCTCCCCGAACGTCGCGGTGGGCTGCCGTACCCCGAGCTCGGCGCCCGGAGCGCGAGCGACGGACCAACGGCGCGCCCGAGCTCCCGCAGCTCCACGCGACCACGCCCGACGGGACCTCGTGGGAGGGCGGACGTGACTGAGCCCTCGACCCCCGACGGCGCCGCGCTGGCGCGCGAAGCGATCCGGCTCTGCCGACGCTACATCGACGAGGTGATCCTGCCCTTCGATTTCTGTCCTTGGGCCGCTCCCGCGCTCCGGCAACAACGAGTCGAGATAATTGCCCTTTCCGAGCCCGTCACGGCGCTGGGTCCCTCCCTGCTGGAGGCGGCGCGCGAGGGCGCTCGAGCTCTGGACGGGTGCGGGCGGCGCTCGGAGGTCGAGCTCGTGCTCCTCCTCTATCCTCGCTTCCGCTTGGCGCGCGCGGACTTCGATGCCTTGGTTCGAGAGCTCCGCGTCGACGCTGGCTCACGCTTCGTGATGGCCGCGTTCCATCCGGACGCGAGCGCGGACACCTCCCACCCCGAGCGCCTGGTCCCCTTCCTGCGGCGCAGCCCCGACCCGATGGTCCAAGCCCTCCGTAAGGACGTGCTCGATCGCATCGAGCCGGGCCGCGGCACCGGTACGGCGTTCCTGTCCCTGGACCGCTTCTTCGCGGGCGACCTGCCTGCGCTGCAGGGCCCGTCACCTCGGGAGCGGGTCGCCCAAGCGAACCTCGAGACCGTCCAGCGGGTGGGCCTCGAGGACGTCGAGCGCGCCCTCCTCGCGATCCACGACGATCGGCGTCGCACCTACGCGGCGCTGGGCTTCGAACCGTGAGCGCGGAGGAGCGGGAGAGACGAGCCGCGCGCGCTTGTGGCGCATCGCGAATGGGCGACACTAGCTCATGTCGGCCCGACTCCTCGCGCCCCTCCTGCTGCTGACTCTCGCCGCAGCTTGCGCCCGCGGTCCGGTGCCCTGCACATCGGCCGACGCCTGCGCCGACGGACGCGAGTGCCTCGCACATCGCTGCGCGCCGGAGGGCTCCAGGGTGGCGAGCGCGGACGCACGACGGCTGCTGTGCGAGCTCGAGGGCGTCTCCCTCTTGGACGGTGCGCGGCAGCTGCCCAGCGCTGGCGCCTCCCTGCGCCTCGATTCGAGCGCCGGGGAGGCCACGATCCTCCACTTCGCCCCGCGCTGGCAGCGGTTCCAGGAGCTCGAGGCGGCCTTCCTAGTCGTCTTCCCCGCGAGCGCCGAGCCAGCGCGCCTCGAGCTCTCCGCGGTGGAGGAGCACCTGCTGAGCCGTAGACCACGCCTGACCGCGACCCGTCGCTCGGGGACCGCACGGGGTGGCGGCCCCCTGCGCGTCGACGTGACGGACATCGTCCGCTCCTGGCGCGGAGGAGCTCCGGCGCTCGGCTTCGCGCTCCTGAGCGCGAGCGACGAGCCCCTGGACGTGCACCTCGTCTCCACGGAGCGTTCCGCGCCGCGGCTCGAGCTCTATGGCCGCTAAGATCCGCCCCCGCAGCGCACCGTTGTCGTCGGCCCGACCCGGCCGCGCCGACGCGAGCGCTCAGCAGACCCGGTGCATCCAGCCATAGGCGTCCGCGACGCGCCCATGCTGGACGTCGAGCAAGGCGCTCCGGAGCTCGGCTGCGACGGGCCCCGTCTCACCATCTCCCATCTGCCAGTCGCCCGACTTGGACTTCACCGAACCCACCGGGGTGATGACGGCTGCCGTCCCGCAGGCGAACACCTCCGTCATGGCGCCGCTCTCGGCGTCCGCGCGCCACTGATCCACGGAGAGCGTGCCTTCCTCGACCTCGTAGCCGAGATCCTGGGCCAACCTGAGGAGGCTGTCCCGCGTCACGCCGGGGAGCAGCGTCCCCGTGAGCCGCGGCGTCACGAGCTTGGCCTTCCCCGCTCGGGAGTACACGAAGAACAGGTTCATGCCTCCCATCTCCTCGACGTAGCGGCGGTCTCGGGCGTCGAGCCAGACGACCTGCTCGCAGCCTTGACGATTGGCCTCTTGCTGAGCCGCCAAACTGGCGGCGTAGTTGCCCGAGCACTTCGCCTCACCGGTCCCTCCGGGCGTAGCGCGCGTGTAGTCGGTCGAGATCCACACGGAGACCGGGCGCAGCCCCTTGGGAAAGTAGGCGCCGGAGGGAGAGCCGAACAGCAGGAACAAGTAGCGCTTCGCAGGGCGCACCCCGAGCGCCGCCTCCGTCGCGATCATGAGCGGTCGCAGGTACAAGCTCTCGCCCACAGCGGGGGGAACCCACGCCTGCTCCTGACGGATGAGCACGTCCGCAGCCTCCACGAACAGGTCCGGCGGCAGCTCCGGCATGGCGAGTCGCCGCGCCGACGCGGCGAAGCGGCGCGCGTTCGCGTCCGGACGAAACGTCGCGACGCCTCCATCGGCCTGCCGGTACGCCTTGAAGCCCTCGAAGATGGCTTGGCCGTAGTGGAGCACGGAGGCTGCTGGATCGAGCTGGATGTTCTGATACGGGATGAGGGAACCCCGGCCCCAGCCATCGGGTTCGGAGTGCTCGATCGTCACCATGTGCTCGGTGAACACTCGCCCAAAGCCGAGATTGCTCATGCGCTGCGCACGCTGCTCAGCGCTCAGGGGTTCTGCCAGTGGGCGAAGGTCGAATCGCGACTGGGACATGCTTCGGTCTAGGGAATACCATACGCACCGCCAGCTCCAACCAGTGACTCACTTTTCCGGCGGTTCAACCACTTCGCCTCTGACGGCGGCGAGCGTACGCTCAGGGCACTTCGGAGGAGCAGATCGCCGTTTCCAGCAGGAGGTCCACGCCCCGCGGTTGGCCCACCAAGATGCGGCCGTGCCCTGCCGCGAGCGCCTGCTTCGCGAGGAGAGCGGGCTCAGCGCGCAGCTCACGGACCTCCGCGTCGGTGACGATACCCAGCAGGGTCGCCCCCTGCGTCCCGTACGCGGCCAACCAATGCCCGGCGCCCTTCCCCAGTGAGTCGTCCGGCAGCAACGCCGGGAACCCCGCGTCGAGCCCCGCCACCTCCACGGGGTGCTCCTGGATCGTGCCGTCCGGAGCGACGAGCGCCACGGACAGGGGTCCCCCCGCGGCGCCCGGTGCCCTGGACTCATCCCGCCACGACAGGCGCGCTCCTCCTCCCGGCGAGCTCGCCAAGTCGAACACGACGACCTGGGAGCGCGGGGACGTCACGAAGCGCGGCTCACCGATCGGGTCGCCGCGCTCGTCGAGGGGAGCGATGCGGAGCCGACCCGAGCCACCGTCGAGCACTCGCGCGCTCTCCTCCCTCGCGTTCTCCGTCGACGGATCTGGTGACTCGCGCTCCGCGGTCGCCGGGGTCCGCGCGATCCAGGCCAGCCAATACCCTCCGGGGCGCGCCGCGAGCAGGGGCGCCTCGGCGTCGTCGCTGTCGGGCGTCACGATCTTCGGAGAGCTCGCCTCGCCCCAAGCCTCGGTCCGGAACGAGAGCATGCGTACGACGGAGTGCCCCTTCCTCGAATCGTGATCGTCCCAGACCAAAAGACCTCGATCGCCGGAGCCCACCGCCACCGAGAACCCGCTCGACTCGTCCCGCCCCTGCTGGACCTCGACTCCCCAGGAGGGGTTCGTCTCCGAGCCTGCCACGTCGAGGCGGGCGAGGCGGAGGGTCGGACCGCTGGCGTCACTGTCGACCACCGCGAGGAACAGGCGATCTCCGCGGGCGACTAGGCGCGGCGGCTCGGCGCCTCCATGGACGCGGCCGAGGCTGGCGATCCGCCCTCGCTCCGCGCGGGGATCGAGCACAGCGACGAGCGCCTCCGTCCGGCCCGCGTCGTGGCGCAAGGCCCCGACCGCGAAACCCGACGCCACCGAGACGGCTCCTCCCACCTCCACCGCGAAGGGCTGATCCACCCCGCTCTCGGCGGAATCGACGTCGTCGCCGCGCCCGCGCACTCGGAAGGATTTCGCCCCTGGCGCCGACTGACAGCGCGGCGGAGGGCCTGGCTCCTCGGGCGCTGGAGGCGCCGAGCCGTCCTCGAGCAGCCCGGCCTTGTCGGGCGTCTCCGTGGCGGGCTCCTCCTCGGAGACCTTCGCGTCACGCTTGCAGGCGAGCGCCAGGAGCAGGGGACACAACACCGCGCACGCCAGGCCGACGGCCCGACGGCGCACACGCAGGCGAGCGCCCTTCGTCACGGCGCCGGGCTATCACAGGGTGGACGCCTTGCGAAGCCGGCTTCGGGGGGCCTACCCTCATACCGGTCAAACCAGTTCAGAACTCGCCGCAACGCGCGCGCTTCAGCGCCTCCTTCGACCCATGCCCGAACGCGAGCTCACTCGGCCCTACACGCCGCCGGCTGTCCTGAAGATCCTCTATCGCCGCTTCTTCGACCACATCCAGGTCGACGAAGGTTGGGCTGACCAGGTGCGTCGGCTCAGCGAGCGCGGGACGGTGCTGTACGTCCTGCGCAACCTCAATTGGCTCGACTTCACCGCCCTCGACTACCTGACGAAGCGCCAGAGCCTCCCGCCGATTCGCTACGTCAACGATCTCGGCCTCTGGATCCTCAACCCGGCCATGGGCGGGGGTGGACCGGGGCGCGACTTTCTCCGTCGGCTGCTGCCCAGCCGCAGGCCACCCGTCGAGGAGGAGCTGGTCGACTCCATCGAGCACGGAGGGAGCGCGGCCCTCTTCTTGAAGCGCCCACCGAGCGTGATCGACGTCGCGGCGGGGGCGACCGGCGGACGCGGGATGAAGGAGGGCGACGAGCTGGTCGAGGCTCTCTTCCGCATCCAACGCCGGAGCGAGCGCCCGCTGATCTTACTGCCGATCGTGTTCGTCTGGAGCAAGTCCCCCGACCAGCTCGGCAGCCGCCCCATGGACCTGTTGCTCGGCCCACGACATTGGCCCACGCCGACCCGCGCGCTCGGACAGTTCGCGTACAATTTCAAGCACGTCACCCTGCGAGTGGCCGAGCCCCTCGAGCTCTCGGACCTGCTTTCGGCGAACCCCGGTCTCAGCGACGAAGTGCTCGTGCGCCGTATGACCTACGCGGTCCTGCGCCGGCTGGAGCGGGAGCGGCGGGCGGTGGTGGGCCCTGCCCAGAAGGCCTCCGCCCGTGTCCGGGAGGAGATCCTCCGCAGTCCGCGGCTCCGCAGCGTGGTGGACGATCTCGCCGGCCACGATCCAGAGGCGCGCAAGGCGCACACGACCAAGGCGCTCGCCATGCTCAAGGAGCTCCAGGCGCGCCCGGAACTGACGGTCATCAAGGGGCTCGAGGTCGCCCTCGATTGGGGCTTCCACAAGATGTACCGGGGCATCGAGTTCGACCCCGCGGACCTGGAGGAGCTCCGCAAGATCTCGAAGAGCGGCACGCTCATCCTCCTGCCGAGTCACAAAAGCCACATCGACTACCTGATCCTCAGCTACTTCTTCTACGTGCGCAACCTGCCCCTGCCGCTCATCGCCGCCGGGGACAACCTGAACTTCATGCCGATGGGGCCGATCTTCCGGCGAGGAGGCGCCTTCTTCATCCGCAGGAGCTTCAAGGGAGACCGCCTCTACGCCGCCGTCGTCGACGCCTACATCCGACGCCTCATCCGCGACGGGTTCCCCATCGAGCTGTTCCTGGAGGGCGGGCGCAGCCGCACGGGCAAGCTCTTGGCGCCCAAGTACGGCCTGCTCAACATGATCGTCGACGCCGCGCTCGCGGTGCCACAGCAACAGGTTTACTTCGTCCCCGTGAGCATCGGCTACGAGCGCGTCATCGAGGCCGACAGCTACCAGCGTGAGGTCAGCGGAGGCGAGAAGAAGAAAGAGGAGGCCACGGATCTCCTCAACGCCACCGAGGCGCTGCGCCATCGCTACGGGCGCATCAACGTGCAGGTCTCTCCGGCTCTCACCCTGAACGACATCTGCCAGGAGCTGGGCATCGCCCGCGAGCAACTGCACCGCCCTGCCAAGCGGCGGGCGGTCGTCACCCGGCTCGGCAACAGGGTGATGGACGAGATCAACCGGGTGACCGCGGTGACGCCTGGGGCCCTCGTCGCCATGGCCCTCCTCAGCCACTCGCGGCGTGGGATGGCCGAGCCGGAGGTGTTGGCGCGCACCGAGCGGCTGCTCGGCTTGCTGCAGCGCATGGGCGCCCGCGTCACCACGGCGACGACCCTCCCTGGAGGTGATCTGCGGCACGCATCGATCCGCGAAGCCCTCCAGATGTTCGCGGACGCGGATCTACTCGACGTGTCCAGGGGGACCTTTACGGAGAACGGCCAGACTCGCGAGACGCTGATCTATGCGGTGGTCGAGAGCCGGCGCATCCAGCTCGATACGTCGAAGAACATCATCGTCCACTTCTTCGTGGAGCGCGGCCTGGTGGCGTGCGCGCTCGATCAGGGCAGCTCGGGGACGCCCATCGAGGCGGTGCGGGAGCGCGTCCTGTGGATCTCACGCCTCTTCAAGCATGAGTTTCGCTTTCGCGCGGACGCGCCCTTCTCGGACATCTTCGACGACACCCTCGCCACCTTGGCGCAAGATGGTCACCTCACGCGGTTCGAAGATCGGGTGGAGGCCGGACCGGGCTCCACGGGGTGGGACGGAGGCACCTGGCTCGCTACTTACGCGTCCATCCTGCGCAACTTCGTCGAAGGGTACGCGGTGGCGGCACGCAGCCTGCATGCCCTCCTGACCGAGCCCATCAGCGAGAAGGACCTCGTCAAGCAAGCCCTTTCGGTGGGGCATCAAATGTACTTGGATGGAGCCATCGAACGCCGCGAATCGATCAGCAAACCCATCCTCTCCAACGCGTACCACGCCTTCCTCGAGCTCGGGTATCTCAAGAGCCGGGAAGGAAAGTGGGCGATCACCGAGACCTTCGCCTCCCGTGAGTCCCTCCTCGAGATCGAACGCGCCATCCTCGGCTACGTGACAGGCAAACACGACGCCAAACCCTGATCAGCTTTGATGACCCCGCGCCGCGCCTCCCCCCGACCCACGCCGCGCCGACTGCTGCTCGCAGGCCTGGCCGCAGCCTCGTCGCTCGGCTGCCTCGGCATGCCCTCGCCCCTCGCCCCCAACCTCGAGGGCTCCATCGGCATGCCCCACAGCGGCGTCCTCACGGGCGGCGTCGAGCTCCCTCGTCGAGGGCCCGGATATGAGCGCTTCCGACCGACCAGCCCCGTGTACTGGGGTCACCCGCGGCTGGTGGCAGCGATCGAGCGGGCGGCCCGCGCGGTCGAGGAGAAGCGGCCGGGCGGAGCTCCCCTCGTCGTGGGGGATCTCTCGGGGCCGAACGGCGGCAAGATCCCCCGCCACAACTCGCACCGCACCGGTCGCGACGTCGATTTCCTCTACTACGTGACGACGCCGAGCGGCGCCCCGATCCGCAATCCCGGCTTCATCCCGTTGGGCGCGGACGGGCTAGCTCAGCTCGCGGATGGCCGCTTCCTGCGCCTCGACGTGGAGCGGCAGTGGCTCTTCTTCCGAGAGCTCCTGACGGATCCAGAGATCGACGTGCAGTTCCTGTTCATGAGCCGCGAGCTCGAGGCGCTCGTGGTCGAGTACGCGCTCGCCAAGGAGACGGATTTGGCGCTGGTCTGGCAGGCGCAGACCGTGATGCTCCAGCCGGTCGACAGCTTGCCCCACGGGGATCACGTCCACATGCGCATCGCTTGTCGCCCCGACGACGCGGTGAACGGCTGCTTGGGCGGCGGGCCACACTGGGAGTGGCTCGAGCCTCTGCCGCGCCTGGAGGGGCCGCTCGACGAGCTGCTCGCCATGGTCGCCCGAGACGATCCCTTCGAGCCCGCGCTGGAGCGAGTCGCGGAGATGGACGATGACCCTCGAGACGGCGACCCCCGAGATGGCGAGACCTCGAGCGACGCTCGCCAAGGAGGTTGAGGTGACTAGCGCGCCTCCATCCGACGCGAAGGGCGTGGGCTTCTTGGCGTTGGGCGACTGCCTGTCTCTGATCTCCGAGGCGAGCGCGGGCGGGCGTTTCCAGCTGGTCTACGTGGATCCCCCCTACAACGCCGGCGTGAGCCGCGGGGCTCGTCGGGGGAGCGGCGCGCGCGCCAGCGGTGAGGTCGCCTATCGGGACAGCTGGGGCGGGATCGACGCGTTCCTCGCCATGCTCGAGCCGCGCCTCGCGGCGATGCGCGACGCCCTCGACGACCAGGGCACCCTGTGGTTGCACCTGGATCATCGCACCGTCCACGAAGCCAAGGTGTTGGCGGACCGCGTCTTCGGGCGGCGCAACTTCGTCGGAGAGGTGATCTGGGTGCCGGGCAACGGCGGGCGGCGCCGTCGCGGGCCAAGCCAAACCCACCAGACGCTCCTGATCTACAGCCGGCGGGAGGACTTCATCTACAACGAAGACGATCCCGCCCTCCGCGAGCCCTACGCGGAGACGAGCCTCCGTATGCACTTCACCCAGGTGGACGACGCGGGGCGGCGCTACCGCGAGCGGGTGATCGGCGGCAAGGCCTACCGCTACTACGCCGATCAGGGACGTCGCCTGGGCAGCGTGTGGACCGATCTCCCGGCGATGCGCGCCAACACGCCTCTGATCAAGGAGGCGACGGGCTACCCCACGCAAAAACCCGAGGGGCTGCTGGAGCGCATCGTGCGGGCCGCCACCCTCCCCGGCGGCAGCGCGCTCGATCCGATGTGCGGCTCAGGGACGACCCTCGTAGCGGCCCATCGACTCGGCCGCCGCTGGGCGGGCATCGACGCCAGCCCGATCGCCTACGACGTCGCGAAGCGCCGGCTCACCCAGCTCACCGGTGAGCCTTGCGGTGGGCCTCCGCCCGCGGACGCTCATCGCTCCGCCGAGCCGAGCTCGCCCGCGCCCGTCGGGCCTCCCTCACCCACTTGAGCTCTGCTTTCCGCGGGCGCCGCTCGTTTGGACGGCGCGCCTTGGGAAGCTGGCTCCTGAGGCGACGCCGCCCGAGACGGCCCTGGCGTGGTCATCGACTCGAACACGATCTGCAGGAGCTCACCGGGGGAGAACGGCTTCTGGAGGTACTGGTAAGGCAACTCCACGCGCCAGCGCCCGGTGTTCAGTTCGTCGGCATAACCGGACATGAACAACACCCGGAGCCTCGGCCAGCGCCTACGCAAGCGCTCGGCCAGCTCGGGCCCGGACTCGCTCGGCATGGCGACGTCGGTCACGAGCAGATCGAGGGTCGTCGCTGCCTCGAGCACGGCCTCGACGGAGCCAGGGCCGTCTGCGGCGAGCACCCGGAACCCGGCGAGCTCGAGCACGTTCGCGACGGTCTGGCGGACCAAGGTGTCGTCGTCCACGACGAGCACGGTCGCGGGGGGAGGTGGGGCGGCGGGACCCGCGTCGTGCGCGCCCCTCCAGGCCGAGGAGCTCGGGTGATCATCCACGGACAGCGACGGCTTTGGAGCGACGATCTGCGGGAGATACACCCAAAACGTCGCCCCCTGCCCCTCACCGGTACGAAGCGACACGTCCCCGCCGCTCTGCCGTACGATGCCGTGGACGGTGGCGAGCCCCAGCCCCGTCCCTTGGCTCGGCGCCTTGGTCGTGAAGAACGGCTCGAAGATGCGCTCGACGGTGGCTGCATCCATGCCCTCCCCCGTGTCCTCGACGCGCAGCACCACGTGAGGACCAGGGCCGAGCACCGGGTGCTCGCCGACGTTCTCCACGTCGAGGCCGATGACCACACGCCCCCCCAGCGGCATCGCGTCGCGCGCGTTGACCACCAGGTTGCTGAGGACTTGCTCGAAGCGCGTGCGATCCGCCTCCACCCACAGGTCCTGAGCGCCGAGCTGAAGATCCAGGAGGATCGCCTTACCCAACAGCTGCTTTAGGAGAGGCGCCATCCCCTCCACGGTCGCGCGCAGCTCCACCGGCCGAGGCTCGAGCACCTGACGTCGCGCGAAGGCGAGCAGCTGCTGCGTGAGGGCAGCGGCGCGCTCGCCGGCTTGGCGGACGATGTCGAGCTGCCGCCGAGCGCTCGGCGACAGGCTAGGGTCACGCCCGAGCAGGTGCACGTTCGCGTTCACGGCCGTGAGCAGATTATTGAAGTCGTGAGCGACGCCCCCGGCGAGGCGACCGATGTCTTCGAGGCGCCGCGCTGCCTGGAGCTCCAGCTCCAAACGCTCTCGCGCCTCCCTGGCCATCTCCCGCTCGGTGACGTCCCGCGCGATCCACTGGAAGGCCTCCTGCCCTCCCGCGAGCACGACGCGTTTCGCGCGCACCTCCACGATGCACGCCGGGGCGCCCCCCGCCCGCAGCGTGAAGCGCTGCTCTTCGGCGCCGGCGCCGAGCAGCTCCATGGCCCGCACGGCTTCCATCCTGCTGGAGGCGGCGAACCGACCGAGCTGCCCGATGGTCTTGCCGATCAAGCCCGCCGGTGAGCTGTCGCACAGACGGCTGAACTCGGGGTTGCACTCCATCAGGTGCGACGCGGAGTCGAACCAGGCGAGACCGTCGGGCGACTCCGCGATCAGCTGCTCCAGGCGTCGCTGGTTCGTCTTGGCGATCTTCGCCACGCGCTCCGCCTCGTCCTGAGCGCCCCGACGCTGACGATTCGCCATCGAGATGACCACGCTGGCCGTGATCACGTGGAGCAGCACCACGAACGCGCCCATGTGCGGCCCCACGCCGTGGCGCGGTGCGACGAGCCCGGAGGTCTCCGCGAGCGCCAGCGTCCAGATGAACACGGAGACCGCGATCCCGTAGCCGACCGCCGCCCAGCGCCCCCGCAGCAGGAGCGCCCCGAGCACGACGAAGGGGAAGGACACGCCCTGCGGCCCCGCCATACCTCCGAAGGTCATCACCCCGAAGATCGCGAGCACGAGCGCGCCCATCAGCACCAGGTGACTCGCCAGAGCCACCAGGAAATTCTTGGCGAGCACGTAGGAGGCCGCGCTCACCGCGACGTAGGTGGCCATGGCCGCCGTGGACACCCACGGGCTGTCGCCGAGACCACTGAGCGCGATGACGAAGGTCGCCGGGATGAAGACGAAGAGCCCGAGCCCGGTGATGGACAGCAGCAGCTGCCGCTCGCGCAGGAGCTCGGAGTCGAGCTCTTCGCTGCGCCGTCGCCGAGACGAGGAGCCGTGCTCGTCGATGTGCTCGGGACGCGCGAGAGGCACCACACGCCGCGCTGGCTGCTTTCCGTCACCGCGGACTGCGCCCATTGCCACCTGTTAGCAAGAAGGGGCGGGCAGGGCGATCGCTCGGGGGTGCTCCGAGGCGTACGTGCCATACTTCATGTATGGGCGGGTACGACGAGGGGACCGAGGAGCGCCGCGCGGCCGCCGGGACCATCGGGGCTATCCTGCTGGGCACGCTGGTCGCGTTCGGGCCCGGCGGCATCCATGGTCTCGCCTACTGGAGCTCTCGCCCGAGCGCAGAGCCCCCGACGGGCGAGCGCGCGGCGACTGAAGGTGCCGTGGCGGGTGACACCGCAGGAGGTGACCCCGATCCGTCAGGGCTCGACGTGGTCGACGCAGAAGCGGGGGCGGCGCGCGGTGAACGGGACGCGACCGCAGCAGCCGAGCCGCGGATCCCCCTCGGCCAGGAGCCCCTCCCTGCCCTGCCTCACGAAATCGAGGAGCGACTGCGGAGCGCCTGGGATCAGGCGCCGATCACGGCAGACACAGAGCCTCCGCGCCTCGCGGCGACCGGCGCGCCTCCCGCGGACCCTCCTGCGGACATCGAGGAACGAACAGCCCTCGCGGGAGAGTCGCCCGCGGAAGAGCAGACCACGGACGAGACGGACGAGCTTGCGCCTCGGCTCGTCGGGGCAGCGCCCGCTTCCGATGCCGAGGTGCTCTCTTCCCTGGCACGCCAGGCGGGCGCCGAAGCCGCTCGCGCCTTCGGCGGCGAAATGAACGCGCTGCTGGCGCCGCAGGATCCCGCCGCCGAGGGCGAGCTCGACGAAGCAGCGCCCTTCGAT
Source organism: Pseudomonadota bacterium (assembly GCA_023460875.1). Taxonomy (GTDB): domain Bacteria; phylum Myxococcota_A; class Polyangia; order Polyangiales; family Polyangiaceae; genus NIC37A-2. Next base: position 18,234 of record JAEWOQ010000377.1, on the reverse strand, counting down.
GATCGGATCGGCGCGGATCTGGAGGAGGAGGACGTTGCCCAGCAGTCCGTCGCCGACACGCTCTCGGAGCAGGACGTCTGGGCGCAAACGACCCCGCCGCGCAGCCCGGAGCAGGAGCTCCAGGAGCGCATGCGCCGGGAGCAGGAGCGCGCGCAATCGGCGGCGATGACGGCATGGGCCATTCAGCAAGCCCTCATCCCCCTCTTCGCCGGCATGACCCCGGCAGTACCCCGCGGGCTGACGCCCGGCAGCGAGATGGCCCCGGGCAGCGTCGTCCCGGTGACTCCTCCGGTGACGAGCACGGGGACCCCGATGCCATCGCTGCCGCCCGGGGTGGGCATGGTCGGAGCACCAGAGCTGCCCCCCACAGTGATGGAAGCGCCCGCCGGGTCGGGTGGGCTCACGCCCTTCGGTTTCACCGGAGAAGGTGGAGTGGTCCCGGGAGCGGCGGGCGCGATGCCGCCGGGGACCAGCCCGTTCGGCGAAGGCATGGGGGGCGGTTTACCCGCAGGGGGCACCCCTGGAGGAGCCGCTGGCACTGGGGGAGGGCCGCTCGGACCGGCATTCCCGCCGAGCGCGCCCATCGTCCCGGGAGCGGGGCTCGCGCCCGGCACGGTGATGCCCCCCGGCTCCCCGTTTATCCCGGTTCCGTGAGGCCACTCCATGAGCCCAGTCCCGTGTGAGCCCTGACCGGGATGCCGCCAAGGTGCGGCTACAGTGCGGTTACGCCGGCCTTCGGGCCGGGAACATAGCCCGCCCTGAGCGCGTAGGCTCGTCACGGCGGCCCGAGCCCGTGATAACACTCGATGGATGCCCCGTTATGGCGGGTCCCCTCTAGCGCGCCACGCCGCCTGCGGCGAAGGACATGCCCCCCCTCCAGCCGAACTCACCGAGGAACAATAGCAAATGAGTCGTCAATCGGTCGTTTGGGCGTCAGCCCTCTGCTGCGCAACCCTCGGCTCGTCGACCTTCACGACCCCCGCCGTCGCCCAGAACGACGGGGATCCTCCCGCGGAGACCAGCCGCAAGATGGATGTATCGGTGCCTCCACCGGGCGAGCGGATCCGCCGCTCCGCATACGTCCACGAGGGCTTCTACTTCCGCGTCAACGTCGGGCCCGCCTGGCAATGGACCAGCTTCAACGATCGGGGCAACCGCGATCTGGATCTCAGCGGCAACTCCTTCGCCATCGCGGCTGACGTGATGGTGGGCGCCTCACCGAGCCCGGGGATCGCTTTGGGCGTCGGCCTGCTCACCAACACCGCTCTGGAGATGAAGCTGAGTCACGACGGACAAGACGTGACTCGGACGAGCGCGGGGCACCTCATCATCGGCCCCTTCTTCGACGCGTTCCCGGACAACAGGGCGGGATGGCACGTGGGCGCCGAGCTGGGCTTCGCGATGAGCCTCTTCGAAGACGATCCCTGGCACGTGCGCTCGGCGTTTGGCGGCGGCGCAGCCGCGTGGGTGGGACACGATTGGTGGGTGGCTCCCGAGTGGTCGACGGGGCTCATGCTCCGGATGAGCGGCGCTTATCTGTTCGGGAGCGACGACGAGCTCGACGCCCGCACCACCGCGATCACGACGACGCTGCTCGTGACGCTCCTCTACAACTAAGCCCTCGGACCGTCGCCGTACGCGGCCGAGGGCGAGCCGGGCCCGCACATCGCCCGCACATCGTCCGCAGAGCACCGATGCAAAGCCAAAGCGCCGGCGCAGCGACGTCGCAGCGCCAAAGCACCGAGCGCCGACGTCCCACCACCACCTACACCCTCGACGCCATGCGGTGTTCCGCGTGTTTTCTGCTCTGACCGCCGCTGCTACCCTGGACCAGTGTCTTCCTTGTCTCGCCTCCTGCTCGCGGTGGGGCTGCTCGCGACCTTGGTCTTGTCACCTGGCGCGTGCACCTTCCCGGAGTACCAGTTCGAGAATGAAGGCGCCGGCGGCGCTGTCGGAGGGATCCACTCGGGCGGCGGCGCGGTCGATCCCCCGCTCGGAGGCTCCGGGAGCGGGGTGAACGGCGGGGACGGGGGCATGAGCGGCTCGGGAGGCGTGGGACCCGAACCGACCTGCACCGACGGGATCCAGAACGGCGACGAGACGGGCATGGACTGCGGCGGCCCCGAGTGCGGACGCTGCGCCAACGGGCAACACTGCGAGTCCAACGACGACTGCTTCAGCCAGCGCTGCCATAGCGTCGATCGGCTCTGTCAGCCCGGGCTCGCCGTGCAATGCCGGTGCGCGATGGGCACCGACAACGACTGTCGGAACGGCTCCCCTCTGACGACGCGGGTGGAGGCTCGGCTCGTCAACTTCAGCGACGAGCCCATCGAGCTGAGCGGGATCGTCCTCCGCTACTATTTCGCGCCGGAGAACGAGGACCAAGCGGAGTGCGCGATGTCCGGGCTCCCCGGCGGGTGCGACGGCATACGCCGGGTCGAGCAGCGGCCCTATGAGCCTCCCGCGGGCACTCACGCTCTCGAGCTGGAGTTCTCCGAGCAGAACGGCTCCGTGGCGCCTGGCGAGACGACGGCCTCCACCCTCATCGAGGTGACGGGCCAGCCCACACTCCCTGGAAATGATTATTCCTTCGAGCAGAACCCGATGATGCGCGCCTGCGAGCGCATCACCCTGCACCGCATCACGGAGTCCGGCGGCGCGCTGGTCTGGGGAGCCCCACCGCCGCTCGACTGAACCGCTCGACTGAACCGCTCGACAGAGCCCGCTCGACAGAGCCAGCCGATCGACAGAGCCTGGGCCCTCCTCGGAGCCTCAGGTGCCGCCGAAGGTGTCCTCCCGAGCCACCCCCAGCGCGCGCGCCAGCGCGACGTACTCGTCGATGGCGTCCGGATCCGCGAGGGTGTCACGGCTCACGACCAGCTCGGGCGCGGCGCCTCCCAGGATGCGCTTGACGGGCACCTCGCACTTCTTGCCGCTGAGGGTCCGCGGCACGGCCCGCACCGCGCGGATTTCGTCGGGCACGTGGCGCGGTGAGATGCGCGACCGGATCGCGCCGACCAGGGCGCGGCGCAGCTCATCGTCGAGGGTGCGCCCCCGCGCGGGCACCACGAAGAGCCACAGCTTTCCGTCAGGATCTCGGGGGGAGCTAGTGTCGACCACGAGGCTGTCGGCGACGCCCTCGATGCCCTCGACCACGGCGTAAAACTCGCTCGTGCCCATGCGCACCCCCCCGCGGTTCAGGGTGGAGTCACTGCGCCCGCTGATCACGAGGGAGCCGTCCGGCGCGAGCTCCACCCAGTCGCCGTGGCGCCACACCCCTTCGAAGGTGTCGAAGTAGCTCTCCCTGTAACGCGCGCCGTCGTCGTCACCCCAAAAATACAGAGGCATCGAGGGCAGCGGCTCCGTGAGCACGAGCTCACCGACCTCGCCTACGAGGGCCCGCCCCTCCGGATCGAAGGCCTGCACCTTGCACCCCAGACCAGCGCACTGCAGGGCTCCGGCCCGGACCGGCAGGATCGGGCAAGACAAGGCGAACGCCGTGCACACGTCCGTGCCCCCGCTGATCGATCCGAGGAGCAGGTCCGCCTTCACGTGCTCGTACACCCACTCGAAGCCCTCGGGCGGCAGCGGGGCCCCGGTGCTCCCTACGCTGCGCAGCGCCGCGAGGTCGTGCCGCTTTGGCTCGATCCCTGCTTTGCGACAGGCCATCAGGTAGGGGGCGCTGGTGCCAAAATAAGAGAGCCGCTCACGCTCGGCCATGCGCCAGAGGGCGCCGAGGTCGGGAGACGCGGGGCTGCCGTCGTAGAGCACGATGGTGCTGCCGACGAGCAAGCCGCTCACGAGGAAGTTCCACATCATCCACCCGGTCGTCGAGAACCAGAAAAAGTGGTCCTCCGGTCCCAGGTCGCAGTGCAGCGCGAGCGCCTTGAAGTGCTCGAGCAAGATGCCGCCGTGGCCTTGCACGATCGCCTTCGGGAGCCCTGTCGTGCCGGAGGAATAGAGCACCCACAGGGGATGGTCGAAGGGGACGGCCTCGAAGGCGAGCGGCGCGCTCTCGCTCAAAAGCTCGTCGAAGGAGAGGCTGCGCCCGAGCTCGAGCTTGCGCGCCCCCAGCTGCGTCGACAGCACCGTAGCCTGCAAGGAGGGCAGCCCTCGGGCGATCGCCTCGAGCTCCGCGCCGCGATCGAAGGTCTTTCCCCCGTACGCGTAGCCGTCCACGCCGAGCAGGACCTTCGGTTCGATCTGACGAAAGCGGTCGAGCACGCTCGAGACGCCAAACTCCGGGGAGCAGCTCGACCAGATCGCGCCGAGGCTCGCCGTCGCGAGAAACGCCACCACGGTCTCGGCGACGTTCGGGAGGAAAGCCACCACGCGATCCCCTCGCCCAACCCCCACGCGCCGCAGCCCAGCCCGGGCGCGGGCCACCCGCGCGGCGAGCTCGTCCCGAGACAGCACGACACGCCCCCCCGCCTCGTTCACCGCCACGAGCGCAGGCTCCGGACCGCGGCGGGCGAGGGCGTGCTCCGCGTAGCTCAGGGTCGCCCCGGGAAACCAACGCGCTCCCGGCATACGTCGCTCCGGGAGGACCTCCGTCGGCTGCGCGTGGGCGCGGATCTCGAAGTAGTCCCAAATGCTTCGCCAGAAGTCCTCGATCTCCGTGACGGACCACTGCCAGAGCTCCTGGTAGCTCCCGAAGGCGAGCCCCGCCTGGTCCGTCAGCCAAGCCATGTAGGCGCTCAGCTGGCTCGACTGGCGGCGCGCCTCGTCAGGGGTCCAGAGGACTGGATCTCCCTGGGTTTCATTGCCGGCTGCTCGGGGCTCCTCGGGCATGACTTCACTCCCTCCGCGACGGGTCCGTTACGGGGATGGTAGCGCGCGCGGGTGCTTGTGGGGACTGGGCGGGGACGAACAAGTGGCTCAGGTGCGCCGTGTCCTTGGCGAACCCGCTCGTCACGGCGCGGAGACGCGGTAGAGTCGAGTGGACGCGCCGCAGCGCCCGACCCGCAGCGATGCTCGCGCCGCCAGCCGCTCCCTGCGGGTCCGAGATCGAGCCATGACCGACGACAACCCATCGCGCCAGAACCAAGCTGCCCAGAACCCGTCGAGCCGGAATCCTCTAGTACGGCCCAGCACGACCATCCCCTTCGGGCTCATCCATCCCGAGCACGTCGTGCCCGCCGTGGACGAGCTCCTCGAGCGCGCGCAGGGAGCCCTCGACTTCATCGCCAGCAAACCGGGGGAGCGCACCTACGAGGACACCCTCGGAGCGCTGGAGCGCGCGACCGAGCCCCTCGAGTACGCGATGGGGGTCGTCGAGCACCTGGAGTCGGTGGCGACCACCGCCGAGCTGCGCGACGCCTACAACACCGTGCTGCCGAAGGTGAGCGCCTTCTGGTCGAGCATCGCCCTCCACGAGGGCTTGTACGCCGCCCTCAAGACCTTCGCGACGACCGACGAGGCCAAAGCCCTGACAGGTCCACGGGCTCGCCTGCTAGACAAGACCCTCGCTGATTTCCGGCGACATGGGGCCGAGCTCGACGCCCCCGGGAAGGCGCGCCTGCAGGAGATCGATCAGGAGCTCAGCCAGCTGACGACTCGCTTCTCCCAGAACGTGCTGGACAGCACCAACGCCTTCGAGCGCTGGGTGACGGATCCCGCCGAGCTGTCAGGCCTGCCCGAATCCGCTCGCGCCGCGGCCCGCGACAGCGCGGCGGCGAAGGGGCGTGACGGCTGGCGGTTCACGCTCCAGGCCCCAAGCGTGGTCGCGGTGCTCACTTACGCCGACGATCCTCGTCTCCGGGAGGAGCTCTGGCGCGCCTTTAATCGCCGCGGACGGCAGCCGGGCCACGACAACCTGCCCCTCGTCGCCGACATCCTGCGCTTGCGCAAGGAGAGGGCCGGCCTCCTCGGCTTCGCGCACTTCGCGGATCTCGTCACGGAGGATCGCATGGCTCGCACCGGCGCAGAGGCCCTCCGCTTCGTCCGTGAGCTGACCACCAAGACGGAGCAGGCCTTCGAGAAGGAGAACCAAGCGCTGCTCGCGTTTCGTCAGGAGCTGGAGGGCCCGAGCGCCCCCGTGCTCGAGCCCTGGGACGTCGCGTACTACGCCGAGAAGCAGCGCCGCGCCTTGTACGACTTCGACGAGGAGCAGCTGCGCGACTACTTCCCCGCGGAGAAGGTCCTGCAAGGCGCCTTCGAGCTGGCGACGAGCCTGTACGGAGTGACGATCGCGCCCGCTGACCTCCCCGGCTGGCACCCGAGCGTGCAGGCGCACCGCCTCACGGACGCGGATGGGACCGTGCTAGGGGTCTTCTACACGGACCTCTACCCACGGGAGGACAAGCGGGACGGCGCGTGGATGCACGGTCTGATCGCCTCCGTCCCGCCGGAGCCGCACGTCGCGCTGTTCTGCGCCAACGCTCAGCCCCCGGCCGGCGGGAAGCCCTCCTTGATGAGCCACCGGGACGTCGAGACCGTCTTCCACGAGTTCGGGCACCTCCTGCACCACTGCCTGAGCCGCGTCCCCGTCCGGAGCCTGGCCTGCACCCGCGTAGCCCAGGACTTCGTAGAGCTCCCCTCGCAGATCCTGGAGAACTGGTGCGCGGAGAAGGACGCCCTCGACCGCTTCGCGCGCCACTACGAGACGGGCGACCCGATCCCATCGAAGCTCGTCGAGTCCCTGATCCGGGCGCGCAACTTCCGCGCCGCGAACGCGCAGATGCGGCAGCTGGGCTTCGCCGCCGTGGATCTGGCGTTGCACGTCGAATACTCACCGGACGAGCACGGAGACGTGCTCGCCTATGCCAACCGCATCTTGCAGCGCTACAACCCCGCGCGGCTCCCCGACGACTACGCCCTCATCACGTCGTTCAGCCACCTCTTCGCGCACCCGGTGGGTTACGCCGCCGGGTACTACTCCTACAAGTGGGCCGAGGTCCTCGACGCGGACGCCTTCGCTCGCTTCAAGCAGGAGGGGCTGTTCAATCCCGAAACGGGACACGCGTTTCGGAGCAGCATCCTCTCGCGGGGAGACAGCGACGAACCCCTCGCGTTGTTCCAGGAGTTCATGGGGCGGGAACCCCGGCTCGAGCCCATGCTCGAGCGCCAGGGCCTCCTGTAGACGCTTGCGCTCAAGTGTGGCCCACCTCGGCCGTTCCGCTGCACGGGGTTCGGGGCCGCGCAAAGGGTGAGCGTCGCATGAGCATCGACTGGGCTGGCTTCCTCGAGCATCTCTTCTCGACGGTCGTCCTGTCGCTCATCGGCATCACCCTGTTCACGGCGAGCGTGGCGGTGGCGAGCGCGTTGATCCCTTTCTCGCTCCGCAAGGAGATCGGCGACAAGCAGAACTTGTCCCTCGCCGTGCTCCTTGCGGCCATCGTCGTCGGGCTCAGCATCGTGCTAGCTGCCGCGCTGGGCTAGCCGCCTTGCTGGGCCGCCTTGCTGGGCCGCCTTGCTGGGCCGCTCGCGCTGGGTGGCTGCCGCGCGCTGGGCCGATCGCGCTGGGCCGCTCGCGCTGGGCTCATCCGTTCCTGGCCGATCCCGCAGGGGCGGTGACCTGGGGTCATCGCGCGCTTCGTCTATACTGCGACGGCGCCCGCAGCGGATCGCGGCGGACGCCTCTCGAGCTCCGTCGATGAAATCCGCGCCTCTCCGTGCCTACGCCCCCGCGTGTCGGTTCGTCCGCTACGTCGGTCCACGCCTCTTCGGGCTGTGGGCGAGCACGGCCCTCGCCGCCTGCGCCTCCCTGGGCTCGGGCGGATCGACCGCGCCCCCGGGCGCCGCTCATGGGGCCGGCTCGGGGAAGCATGGCACCGCCGGCGGAGTGCTCCCGCCGTCCCTGGCCGCGCCGCCGCCCGCAGCCCCCGAGAGCCTGGGCCCGCTCTTGCCGGAGCTGACCCGGACGCGACTGAGGAACGGCTCCGAAATCCACGTGCTGCACCGCCCGACGGCGCGCCTCGCCAGCCTGCGAGTGGTGCTCCGGGCTCCCCTCACGAACGCAGCGGAGCGACGCGTCGCGCGCTGGGCGCTGGCATCACTGCTGCACGGCGCGACCCAGAAGGACAGGGACGCCCTCGACGTCTTCGGCTCGAAGCCGCAGGTGATCTTGCCAATGGACGGGGTGGACGGGGCGCAGATCGCCTGGAGTGTGCTCCCCGGGCAGCTCGAAGCGGCCCTGGAGTGGCTCGCCGGAAGGCTGACGAACCCGCGCCTCACGGACTTCGACGCCGTCGCCTGGCAGCTCGATCAACGTCAGCTCCAACGTCTGCGCACGGAGCCGAGCTATCTCGCCAGCTACCTCAGCACCGCTCCGATGCCCGCGGGGGGCCCGGCGCAGCTCCGGCTGCAGGCGCCTCACCCGGCGCTGCAGAGCCCGCGGTCGTTCGAGTGTCAGCGCTGGCTGCTCCAGGCGCTCCACCCCGACCAGGCGCACTTCGTGCTCGTCGGGCCTGTCGACGCACCCCACGCCGAGAGCCTGGTGCGGAGCAGCTTCGGCGACTGGTCGACGTCCACGAAGGCCACGCCGACGTCATCCGCGCAGGTCGCCGCCGCGCCGCCGGGACGGCCCCACCAACTCTCACAGCCCTCCCACCACTCCTCCCTACGGCTCGCCCACGTGGAGGACAGCGCCTGGACTCACCTGCGCTTCTCCTTTGCCGGGCCCGTCAACCGCGGCGCGAGCAGCCGAGCGAACGGCGGCGACGAGCGATCCTGGGCTCAGCTCCAGTGGGGGCTCCAGCTCTTGCGCAGCTCCGAGAGCCTGCAGCGCGTCGCCCGGGATCTGGGCGTGACGCAGCCGACGCTCACGGCGACCGCCCACGGCGACGCGTGGCAGATCCATCTGGACGTCGCCGCACCAGGAGAGAAGACCCTCGAGCTCACCAGCGGCGTGCACGAAGCGCTGGCGCGCGTCGCCGAGGCAGGCTTCTCCGCGCGGGAGGTCGCCCGCGCCGTCGACACCGAGCGCGCGCGCGTTCGCCATGCACTGCAGGATCAAGAGCTGCTCGCGACGCTGCTCGCGACCTTCGTTGGAGCGAGGTTCGAGCCTCGAATCGTCTCCGAGGAGCTCAACCCGCCCGCAGGGGAGCTCGGATCCGTCACGCAACGACTGAACGCGAACTGGCAGCTGAGCGACGCTCTCGAAGAGCTCGACGTGACCGTCGTCGGCGACGCGAAGCGCCTGGAGAAGGCCCTGAGCACCTGGCGTCCGGTGCTGGTGTTCGATCCGAAGCGCGACCTGCGCCTGCTCCGTCGCGTCGCGCACGACCCCGAAGCCCCCCGGGACATCAGCGCCTCCGCCACGGAAGAAGACGCCCCCGGCTCCTGAGGCGCTCCCCCGAGGACCGCGCCCGCCCGCAGCCCCCCCGGCAGAGCGCGGACCCGCCCGCTTCGGCCGGAGGACTCCGTCGTGGATCCGTCCGCCAAGCTGTGGCCAGGGTGTGGATGACCTGGGCGTTCCAGACCTGATCTCTGGGGAGATTCGTGGGGAGAACCTGTGGACCCACCTGAACAAGTCGTGGCCAACTTGTGTTCAGCGGTTGGAGGGACTCCGTCGCGAGAGGGGTGGGCCCCCGTTCAGGCTCCCTATCCGGCCCCACAGCCCACCCCACAACCCTTCGAAACCTTTCACCTTGCGGCGCTGGCCAGCCGGCTCGACCTCGGAGGACACGTAGGCCAGCAGATGTGCTCCACTCTCACACCCGTCGGCACGCCCCCAACGGGTTGTGGTTTTCGCTTGCCCGACCCCAACTCATTGGGGTAGATCCGCTCCTCGTCACCCAGAAGCGGTCACACGGGGGCTACCACGAACCACACGGGAACCACCGCGCCCCGCTACCGCAAGACGGCAAGTGGGGCCCCGTGAGCGAGCTCATGGATGCTCCTACGGGATGCTGGAGCGGCCCCTGAGAAGGCCTCCTCCGGAGATTCTCGTGCTTCGGAATGGCCCCGACGAACACGGTAGACGGAACGTCTGGCACTGAACGGAAAATCAGCCTAATCTAGTAAGATACACCCCCGGTTGGGGGGCGCCCCCGAGATGGGCCTCGGCGCCCTCCGGCCCGCCGAGGCACGGAAGTCAGCCAGCGGTGGGAACCTACCCCCGGGCACTCATTCCCCTCGGGCCTCGACTCGACGGCCCACCGACAAACGCTTCCCGCGGAGCCCGCCAACAGATGCTCTGCGGTTCGAATTGCGCGCGCGGGTGACCGCGGCGCGCCCCTCGGTGCGCCCTCGTTTCAATGGTTCTCGACGTTTCTTACGGTCAACAAGGTCCTTTCTCGACAGGCAGAAAAGCGCGTGTGCTCGGAGCGTGGGATGTTCCCCGCGGCTTCGCGCCACGGGCGTTCAGGAGGCAACAGGGATGGCTCAGTCCACGGTGGTCGGATCGAATGGCGGCGCAGGCGGCAGAATGAACGACGTGCAACGATCAGGCGAAAAGAGCGGCGGCCGTAAGAGCGGGCGAGGCGCCACGGGCCGGACCCGCAAGACGAAGGGGCTGAGCTTCGAGCGCCACTTCTCGACTCAGGGGACCCACCCCTTCGACGAGGTCGTGTGGGAGCGCCGTCGGAGCGTGATCACGAATCCCGACGGCTCCGTCGTGTTCAAGATGGATGGCGCGGAGATCCCCGCCGGGTGGTCCCAGCTGGCCACGGACATCGTCGTCTCCAAGTACTTCCGCAAGGCAGGGCTCGGCGCCGACAAGGCCCAGGGGGAGACCAGCGTGCGCCAGGTCGTGCACCGGGTGGCCCACACCATCCGCAAGGCTGGCGAGCACTTCGGAGGCTATTTCGCGACCAAGAAGGACGCGGACGCCTTCGAAGACGAGCTCACTTGGCTCCTGGTGAACCAGTATGGCGCCTTCAACTCCCCGGTCTGGTTCAACTGCGGGCTCTACGCCGAGTACGGGATCGAGGGCTCCGGCGGTAACTGGGCGTGGATCGAGGGCACCGACACCGTGGGCGAGACGGCGAACGCCTACGAGCGCCCTCAGTGCTCCGCCTGCTTCATCCAGTCGGTCGGCGACGACCTGATGTCGATTTACGATCTGGTGAAGGCGGAGGCCCGCCTGTTCAAGTACGGCTCGGGTACGGGCAGCAACTTCAGCTCCATCCGCGGCAAGCAAGAGAAGCTGTCCGGCGGCGGCACCTCCAGCGGCCTGATGAGCTTCCTCGAGGTGTTCGATCGCGCCGCGGGTGCCACGAAGAGCGGCGGCACCACCCGCCGCGCCGCCAAGATGGTGTGCCTCGACATGGATCATCCGGAGATCGAGGACTTCATCGAGTGGAAGGTGCGCGAGGAGCGCAAGGCGCAGGCCCTCATCGCCGCGGGCTATGAGAGCGACTTCAACGGTGAGGCCTACCGAACCGTCAGCGGCCAGAACTCCAACAACTCCGTGCGGGTGAGCGACGCCTTCATGACGGCGGCCCTCAGCGGCGGCACCTGGGAGACCCGCGCCCGCACGACGGGGGCGGTGGTCGACACCCTCGACGCGTCCGCGCTGTGGAACCGCGTCGCCGAGGCTGCTTGGGGCTGCGCCGACCCTGGCGTGCAGTACGACAGCACCATCAACCGCTGGCACACCTGCCCCAACAGCGGACCGATCAACGCCTCGAACCCGTGCTCCGAGTACATGTTCCTCGATGACTCGGCGTGCAACCTGGCGTCCCTCAACCTGACGAAGTTCCTCGACGAGCAGGGCAACTTCGACGTCGAAGGTTACCGGCGCGCCGTCGACGTCTTCCTCACGGCGCAAGAGATCCTCGTCGACTACTCGAGCTACCCGACGAAGAACATCGCGCAGAACTCCCACGACTACCGGCCCCTCGGGCTCGGCTACGCGAACCTCGGCACGCTCCTCATGCTGCAGGGGATCCCCTACGACTCCGATCGCGGACGTGCCATGGCCGCGGCCATCACCGCCATCATGTGCGGCCGCGCCTACGCCACGAGCGCGCGCATCGCGGGGAGCAAGGGGACCTTCGCTGGCTACGCCAAGAACCGCGAGCCCATGCTGCGCGTGATGGGCATGCACCGGGACGCGGCCTACGCCATCAACCGTGACGAGTGCCCCGAGAGCCTGTGGCGCGCGGCCTGCGAGGACTGGGACGCCGTCCTCCAGGAAGGAGAGCAGCACGGCTTCCGCAACGCCCAGGCGACGGTGCTCGCCCCGACGGGCACCATCGGCCTCCTGATGGACTGCGACACCACGGGCATCGAGCCGGATTTCTCTCTGGTCAAGTTCAAGAAGCTGGCGGGTGGCGGATACTTCAAGATCGTCAACCAGTCCGTGCCCGAGGCCCTTCGTCGCCTGAGCTACTCGGAGGTGCAGATCCGCGAGATCGTCGCCTACGCGTCGGGGACGAACACGCTCATCGGCGCTCCGCACGTGAACCGCAGCCGCCTGAAGGAGAAGGGGCTCACGGACGAGGAGCTCAAGAAGGTCGAGAACGCCATCCCCGGCGTGTTCGACATCAACCTGGCCTTCGCCCCCTGGGTGCTCGGCAAGGAAGCCTTCGACCGGCTCGGCGTCACCACCGAGCAGATGAGCCGCCCCGGCTTCAACCTGCTCAAGCACCTCGGCTTCAGCAACGACGAGATCGAGGAGGCGGGCGAGGTCATCGTCGGGCGCATGACCGTCGAGGGAGCTCCGCACCTGAAGGAGGAGCACTACCCGGTGTTCGACTGCGCGAACCGGTGCGGCAAGCGCGGCGAGCGTTACCTGGCCCCGATGGCCCACGTGCGCATGATGGCGGCCGCCCAACCCTTCCTCTCTGGGGCCATCAGCAAGACGGTGAACCTGCCGAACGAGGCGACCGTCGACGACGTACGCGCCATCTACGAAGAAGGGTGGAGGCTGGGCCTGAAGGCTGTGGCTCTCTACCGCGATGGCTGCAAGGCCTCGCAGCCTCTGTCCTCCTCTTCGGGCAAGAAGGACAAGGCGGAGGGGAAGGCCGAGGAGACGGCGGCCGTCGTCGTCGCAGCCACGGCCACCCGCCCCCACGGAGCGCGCGTGCGGCTCCCGAAGAAGCGTCGCGGTTTCACCCAAGAGGCGCTCGTCGGCGGCCACAAGGTGTTCCTCCGCACCGGCGAGTACGATGACGGCACGCTGGGCGAGATTTTCATCGACATGCACAAGGAGGGCGCTGCGTTCCGCTCCCTCATGAACTGCTTCGCGATGGCGGTGTCCGTGGGCCTGCAGTACGGCGTCCCCCTGGAGACGTACGTCGAGCAGTTCACCTTCACGCGCTTCGAGCCTCACGGCCCTGTGACGGGCCACGCGAACATCAAGTTTGCGACCTCCATCGTCGACTACCTGTTCCGCGTGCTCGGGGTCGAGTACCTCAAGCGCTACGACTTTGCTCAGGTGAAGCCCGCGGAGGAGCCCGCGCGCATCGAGGATCCGACGGCGCGCAAGCTCGACGTCCCGGAGGCCTCACCGCCCTCCGACGGCGAGGCGCTCGCGCTGCACGAAGGGGGCGCGACGGGAGAGCACCACGGCGCCCTGGACGCCCAGCTCGAGGACATGATGGGCGACGCTCCCGTGTGCGACGGGTGCGGACACATCACGGTGCGCAACGGGGCCTGCTACAAGTGCCTCAACTGCGGTAACTCGATGGGATGCTCGTGAACGGCCCATCGGCGTAGTCCGAGACGAGAGAAGCCGCCCTGAACGCCATCTCCGGCGTCTTGGGGCGGCGCTACGAGGGGCCCCAGTCCAGTTGGGGTTGGGGCGCCCCCTGGTCGGAGGTTTTCCGCTAGTGCGGGACTCTGATACAAGGAGGAGCTCCGGACGGAGAGCCCCAGCGAAGGGCGAAATCCTCTGGAGGAAGGCAAACCATGAAGCGACTTTCCACCGACGCGCTCCGACTCGGCACCAAGGGTGCCACGACGCGAGCTTCCCTTCTGTTGCTGGCACTGGCGTTGCCCTTGACGCTGGCCGGCTGCAAGGAAGACGAAGCTCCTCCGCCCCTCCCCGCGGCGCCCGCACCCGCGGCGCCCGCACCGGCCGCAGAGCTGGTCGTCGAGGAGGAGCCTCTGTCCGAAGACGACTCCAAGCCCACCGTCAAGACAGGCGGTGGCGGCAAGCCCGCGGCCAGCCTGAGGGCTTGCTGTGCTGCCCTGCATCAGAACGCCGCCAACGCGCCCCCGCCGAACGATGGCTATCTGAAGACCGCCGCGTCGATGTGCGACGGCATGGTCGCGGCCGGGCAGACCGCCGGCGCCGCCGCGACTCAGCAAGCGGCGCTCCGCGGCGCTGGTCTGCCGAGCGCCTGCCGCTGAGCGTCCCTCGCGGGGGCTTCGGATCCCGGTTGGATCGAGGCGGACGCCACGCGCCCAAGGGCTCGGGGGGCGTCCGCCGCAGCGCCCGGGGGCGTGCTGTGGGAGCCGAGTCGTAGGGGCCCTCAGGTCAGGTGCTCGAAGCCGCCTTCCACAGGCCGGCGTTCGCCACGTACATCCAGCCAAACCCCTGCGCCGACCTCGACCTGGCCGATGGTGTGCGCGCCCTCCGGGCGCCGCGAGGCAGGACCCGTGGCAAGGAGCGCGTAGTCCTCCCCTCCCCAGAGGGCGAGCTCGAGGGCCGTCGTCCCTAGTCGACGGCCCGCCCTTTCGAGGGCGGCGAGGACGGGGCTGAGCCGCTGCTCCTCGAGCACCAGGGCCACCCCGCTCGCTCCGGCGAGATGGGCCGCGTCACCCACGAGGCCATCCGAGACGTCGATGCACGCCGTCGCCCGGCCCTGGAGCGCGAGGCCCTCGGTCACCCGAGCGCGAGGTCTGCGCCAAGCGGCGACGCAGGCGCCCAGAGCTCGCAGAGACAGGCCAGCCTCGAGGGCCCGCTGCCCCGCCGCTGCCAGCCCGACGTCGCCGAGCAGCCAGAGTTCGTCTCCGGGCCGTGCGCCTCCGCGCGTGAGCGCAGCCCGGCGCGGCGGCACCTCCCCCAGCACGGTCGTCGCGAGCTCGAGCCGCGGCCCAGACGACACGTTCCCGCCGATCACGGGGCAGGCGAGCTCCCGAGCAGCGCTCGCCTGGCCCCTCCCGAGCTGTCTCAGCTCCGCGGCGGTGAGCGTCGAGGGCAGCACCAGATGGCACAGGGCGGCCACGGGGACCGCCCCCATCGCGGCGACGTCGCTGACCGCCGCGTGGGTGGCTCTCCAACCAACGTCCTCGAGCGACAGCCAGTCCCGGCGAAAGTGTACCCCTTCGACGCTACCGTCGATCGTCCACACCAGCGTCGGTCCCTGCGACGCCGCGAGGACCGCGGCGTCGTCTCCGATGCCGAGCAGCGGGCGCATGCGCGCGTGGTTCGTCGGCGCCGTCGCCAAGAGCTCCCGGAGTAGCTCGATGCTCTGCCACTCCCGGCCCCCCGACGTGGAGCGCGCAGCGGCGGCGCCCCCGGAGACGGAGCCCCCAGCGCGCTCGCCCTTGGAGCGCCTTCGAGGCGGCGCAGCACCGCTGATCGAGCGTCGCGTCATCCCGGTCAGGTGGACTCGCGCTCCACGGGCAGCGTGACCACGAACACGGTCCCGCGGGGTTGATTGCTCTCGATGCGGATGGCGCCCCCGTGGGCCTCGACCAGTCGCTTGACGATGGACAGGCCGAGCCCTGTCCCCCCCTGCTCGCGGGTCGCGCCCGAGTCCACCTGGTAGAAGGCGTCGAACACGCGGCTCCTCTCCTCCTCGTCGAGCCCGACGCCCGTGTCGGCTACGAGCAGCTCCACCGCCGGGCGCCGCGCCGGCAGCATGAGCACGCTCCCTGCGCCCTGCTCCCCGTCCAAGGCCATCGAACCAGCCCGAGCGATCAGGGTCACCGCCCCACGCGACGGCGTGAACTTGATGGCGTTCTCGGAGAGGTTCAACAGCACCTGGCGGAGCCGCTCCGCGTCCGCCCACAGGGGGGGCAGCTCGCCCTCCTGCTGACCACGCAGATCCACGGACTTTTTCCGGGCGCTGGGGGTGAGGGTCGCGACGATGTCCTGCAGGAGGCTCGCGACGGAGACGTTCGTCCGGCGCAAGCTCATCGTGCCGCTCTCGAGCTTCGAGAGTTCGAGCAAGCTCCTGATCAGCCCCAAAAGCTGCTCTCCCTTGCCGTGGATGGTCGTGACGAACTCGTGCTGCTCTTCGTTGAGCTCGCCCGAGATGCCTTCGAGCATCATCTCGGAGTAACCGATGATCGACGTGAGGGGTGTGCGGAGCTCGTGGGAGATCGTGGCCAAGAAGTTGCTCTTGAGCCTGTCGAGCTCCTTGAGGCGCTCGTAGGCGGCCTGGAGCCGCGAGCTCTTCTCCTGCAGCTCTCGGTAGCTCTCTCGGACCGTGGCGAGGTGCATGTTGCTCGCGAGCAGCGCCTTGAGGCCGCTAAACAGGAGCAGGTCGAGGGTCGCCTGGAGGTGACGCTCGATCCCCTCGACGGTCGCCGGGGGCAACACCGGCAGCTCTGCCAAGAGTTCAGCGACGCGCTCCCGCTCGAGGCTCGGCTCCCCCTCGAAGAGCGAGTCCGGCACCTCGAGGTCCTGCGGAGCGCGGTAGGGCCCGAGGATGATTCGGCCGATGATGCGCCCCTCATAGCTCACCGCGGAGATCCGATAACGGGCGCCGCTCACGCACCGTTCGCCCAGGGGGCCCGGCGCCGGCTGAGCGCGGCGCACGCGGGCCACGACCTCTTGCAACGCAGCGCGGCTCGTCCCGTGTGCCTCGAGGTACTCGTAGAGCCGCGAACGCCGCCCCGTGTCCGCGAGGAGCCTACCGTTGGCCCCGTAGAGCCGCAGAGAGACGCCGAACAGCTCCTCCAAAGACCGGGTCACCTCGGCGAGCGCCTGGCGGTCGACGAGCTCGTCGAGCTCGAAGCGATCCGCGAGCGTCAGGTCGTCCAAGGATTTCTCGGCGAGGTCCATCATTGCGGGGCGACCTCCCGCGCGACGCGGGTCGCATCACCGAGGGAGCGCCCCAGCAGATCCGTCACCGGCACGCGCTGCCCCAGCTTCTCGGCGACGCGACGGACGAAGTTGTTGCCGTCGAAGCCGAACTTGCGCTCGAGCTGGTGCTTGGCCTCGAGATCCGCCCAGGTGAGGTGTAGCAGGCCCAGGAAACACTCGACGACGCCCTGCCCCTCCGTCGCCACGGCGAGGTACACGGGTTCGCGCCCGCGGCGCGCCATGTCGGAGATCTCCTCTTCCCCGCGCACGTCTGGCAAGTCGCGCTTGTTGAACTGGATCACCAGGGGCATGTTCTCGAGCTGGATGCCTTGGGCCTCGAGGTTCCGTCGCAGATCCACGAAGGCATCGGCGCTCGCGGCCGTCTGCGACCGCCTCGAGTCAGCCACGAAGGCCACCCCATCGGCTCCCTGCACCACCAACCTGCGGGTCGACGCATGGATGACCTGGCCGGGCACCGTGAAGACCTTGAGACGCACCGCGAGCCCACACTCGTCCTCGAAGCGCAGCGGCAGGAGATCGAAGAACAGGGTCCGGTCGTCCTTGGTCTCCAAGGTCATGAGTCGCCCCTTGGCGTCGCCAGCGGCGGCTATGTGCAGCGCTTGCAGGTTGGTCGTCTTCCCGCTGAGGGCAGGACCGTAGTAGACGAGCTTGATGGTCAGCTCGCGCGAGGTGAAGTCAAGCTGCACGGCTCTCTCCTGTGAAACGCCGGCCTGGGCAACGCCGGCCTCGAGGACAGCGGGCCGGGGCACAACGGCCTGGGGGGCGGCGCGCGTGAGGAGCGATGCCGACTTCCGTCACGCCGACCAGATTATCATGGGGCAGCCGTGAACCAAGGGTGGGCCTTGCTGTGGCTCGCGATGGAGCCCGCCCAACCAGCGGAACAGGAGCTCCTCCAGACGTGGGCGGCGAGCCAGCAGGTGCAGCTCAGCGCCCCCGAGCCGAGCCGCTACGGACTGGACAACGGAGGCCGCGCGGACAACGGAGCGGATCAACGAGCGCTCCGTGCGACAGTCGCTCACATCGAGGATCTGCTCGAGCGGGCGCGCGTCGCGCGAGATTCCCTCGATGACGCCGCCGCGAGCGCGCTCATCGCGGAGGCGTGCAGCGCCCTCGCGGCGCGTCCCGATCTCCCGCAGGCCCCTTGGCTCCTGGCCGACGTGGCGCACATCGCAGCGGCGCTGGCGACCGACGCCAGTGACCTACGGCGCGCACTCGAGCACGCGCGGGCCGCACAGCTGCTGGAAGGGTCTCGGAGCGCTTCGAGCGCGGGCGGGCCCCGGCCTGGATCTGGAGCGGGGTCCGATGACGAGCTCGAGGCGGGCGGCGGCGTCTCGGGCAGCGGCGCG
>JAEWOQ010000376.1 GCA_023460875.1 Pseudomonadota bacterium | reverse complement strand
CTCCAGGAGCCTGCTTGCCGCGGCGTCCCTCAGCAGCTCCGTCAACACACCGATGCTCGTGAGCGGTCCCGGGCTGAAGCTCGACGGGCTCTCCAGAGCGCAGAGATCGAAGAGAGCTCGATGGGCTACCCCATCATAGGACACGGGCTGAAACGACGGCTTGGGCGGCTGCTGAAAGACGTCCATCGCCTGCCGCCCCTTCCCTTCGACCTCGAACCTTCGGAGCGTGACGGCGTGACGCTCCACCAGGCTCCGTAGAGACCCGGGCTGCGGACAGGGCAACACCAGGCTCTTGTCCGCAACGCCAGGGGTCGGACGACTCACTTTTCCTGAGTAGGCTTGCAGCAGCTCCTCCGCTGCAGCCACCGTGATCAGCTCACCCGTTGCCGAGGCGATGTCGACGCCGCGCCCCAGCTGGAACAGCTCGCGCGCGAGGTTGCAGATGCCGATGGCTCTTGGCTCGTCGTTCGCCGACAGCACTCTCCACACGTAGAGCAAGGGCGTCGTGCCATCGAAGATCCGCGGCCGCACCTCTTTGCCCGTCCGGATCAGAGAAGTCGCGGCAGGATCACCACCCTTCGCGTCGAGGTCGTTGTTGGGCACCCACAGCTTCACCGCCTGACCCACCCACACCAGGGGAGCCGCGATCGAGGGTGGTGCTTGTGCCTCGAGCCACGTGAGCGCCTTCCCATCCTCGTCGTCGAGTGTCGACCTCTTGGCACTCCCTGCCACCAACGCCTGAAACAAGCGCGCAGGGGAGGGAGGCCACTCCGGCTCCCCATGATACCGCCCGGCGTGTAGCCGCACGGTCACCACGAGCGCCCGCGCCTCCGAGAGACTCACTTCGTCTTGTCCTTCTTCTTCGCGTCGTCCTTCGCCCGGCCCTTGTCGAACCGAAGCTGTCGTCCCTCGCCGACGCCGAAGCGCTCCGCGGCCCGGCTCGCATACTCGAGCGCGACCTCCGCGGTGAGACCGACGTCCGAACGCTTCCCGTCGCGCCCAATGGCCTCCCAGCGCGCCGGCTGGTCCGCGTCCGGCACGAGGAGGCAGCCCTGCCGAAGAAACGGATCCTGCGGAGCCGTCGCCGCGACGAGAGACAAGCCGAGGATGTACTTGCGCACGGCATCTCTGTCGGGTCCTCCCAGACGGCGCAGCGCGACCAGGTTGATGGTCACATCACGCCGGATCGGCCCTCGAGCGACGATCCCGCCGTGGCTCCCGGACGCTGGGACGTGGACGTAGCCTCGCTCGGCGAGCGGCGTGCCGCTCTTGCCCTCTGCCTTTTGCTTCTCTTCCTCCGAGAAGACCTCCAGCGCGGCGTAATCGAGCGCGGGGTTGTACTGCGCCGACCGGGTCAACTTCGAGACATCCCATGCGCGGATCACGCCTTGCACGAGCCGGGGCACCTTGGCCATCGTATCGCGCGAGTCCCAGGCTCCGAACACCAGCGACGTTGGCGCCAACTTCGCGAGCGGCCCCGCGTCGCCCGTACGGAGGAGCGCCTGAAACGCACCGCGAGCGGTCTCCTGGAGCTCCGTGCAACGCACGACCGCGTCCCCCAGCCGATGCCCGGCTTCGAGGAGAGAGAGCGTTCCGTCCGTGCCCTTCTTCGCGTCGCCGAAAGCTACGTCAATCTGGGGCACCAGATGACGCAGCGGCTCTTCCTTGAACAAGGGCTCCATTCGGTTCGACTGCGAACCGACGCTGTCCACGAGCGCGACCTTCGTCCCGTCCTCCAGCGTGTCGATGTTGTACCCAACGTCCGCGAACGTGGGTGGGAAGAACACGGCTCCCGCGCCTTCGACGGGGAGGAGCAGCTGTTTGTAGTGAAGGGCAACGGGAGCCTGTGGATCGGTGGCCCAGCCATCCAGGAGAGCGTCATTCAGGGTCGTCATGGGGTCGTCGATTCCTCGTGAACGGTGGTGATGCAGCGCGCCTGATTCTCTTGACCAGGCCAGTCCAGGTGCATGGTGAAGGTACGCGTGGGGAAGGGCAGCTCCGCACAACCCATCGCCGCCCGCATCAGCGGCGGCGGCAACAGGATGGACGCGATGTCGTCTTGCTCGTCGCCACTCCCAACGACGGAGTAGCGGTACTCGAGCTTTCGCACTCGCTGCGGCCGAGCATGACACAGCCCGATCACGGCCAAGATCTCCACCAGGGGATAACCTCGCGGTCGGATCTTCGTGTGCTCATTGAGAGAGAATCCGATGTCGAGGGGGATGTAGTCGCGGCGCCAGTCGAGTCGCAGACTACTGGTTTGCGGCGCAGTCAACGCGAAGGGGTCGGTGGCCGCGCCTTGGAGCTGCGGCCGTACGAGCTCGATCGCGTCTCGCAGGAGCCCGACGCCCGGATACCCTCCAGCGCCGGCCCAGAACTTCACGTTGTCTCGCCCTGTACCCAACACCTCGCGGGAGCTCGTCTCCCCCCACGAGGCGATCACGATCCTGGGCTCGCCGTCCGCAAGCACGGCGGGGAAAGTCGCGGGGCTGGAGGGGACAGGGATGGGAAACGAGCCGTCGTCGCTCGTGCGCGAGCGGACGTCCCACTTGGCGGTGCTGAGATCCTCGTCCGGCGGCGCTATCGAGTACAGCTCGGCCTTCGAGAGGAACTCCAGACACGCGGCCACAGGATCGCCGTCGCCTGCGCCCCGCAGGGCGAACTGGGTCGAGCCCGGCATACCCCAGACGAACCCGCCCTGGGCGGACCCGAGCAGCACCTCCGTCAGTTCCATCAACCCCAGGCACGCGAAGACCTGACCCGGGTTGAGGAGATCCACGGGGACCCGCGCGATACTCATCGCCCCCTCCCCGCGTCCCGGCGGTCGTTCTCCCGAGATGCCTGCTGGTCAGCCGCCCTCAGCAAGGCCTCCCACCAGGCGAGACCCCAAGGACCCAAACGTCCTTGCACACGGAGGAACCGCAGCGCCACTTGGCGCGCGCGCTCTTCGAGAAGCGATGGGGGGGCATCCTCACAGCCCTTCGTGGAGATCGACGGGCGAGCGAACCCATGGTGACTCGCAATGAGATGAAGGACCAGATCTCGATCTTCCTCTGAGAGCGCGAGCAGCTCGGGATCTCGCTCCGCGTGAGGGAGGGATCCAAACTCGTGGCGATAGCCATCCAGGAGCCTCACGTTCACCGGACCGCGCGTCTTCGCGTACGGCTCCCCGCCTTCCCCGCGCGGCGCGTTGAAGGCCGACTGCCACCGCGCAGCCCGCTTGCCTTCGTCATGCAGACGCGCCGCGACCTTCAAGATGCGGGGACCCTCCTGCGTCAGACCGACGCGCTCCGCCAGCGCCGCGGCGCGCTCGACGGTCCACTGCTGATGCTCAGCCAGCTCCTGTGGACGACCCGCAGAACGATCTTCTTCGGTCGCCGCGTCGCTCTGGCGCTTCTCGACCACCCACCACCGAAGAATCTCACCGTCCGCGCTTCGCTCGCGGGGGATCCGCAGCCGCTCGCGCCAAGCAGGGTCTTCGATCGCCGCGGGCTCACGGGTGTGTCGCACCCGATACGGAAGCTCGAACCACGCTGCCGTTTCCGGCGCGTCCGAGTCAACGCGCTCGTCGCTCTGTTCCTCACCGTCGAGGGTGGGAGGGACGTCGTCCACCGACGGGTCGAGGAGACCGAACGAAAGCCCTCCAAAGCGCGCGTCCACGACGAGCTCTGCCCCCGGAAGCGCCCTGTCCAGCTCCCTCTTTGGCCACTCCGCCAGCTCCTCGAGCGTCTTCCACAGGATCTTCTCCCCGCCATCTTGGAGCAGCGCTGCAACCACGCTCCGTCCCTTCAACGAACCCTCACGACCCTTCTTGACCGCCCCGAGGAGCCGCTTCGCTCGTTTGCCGATCCACTCCACCACTCGATGGGTCTCGGTCTCCAGCAGCTCGCTGGCATGCAAGGGCGCTGCCTCGAAGAACGCCTTCGCGTGGGCAGGCGAGGGAAGTTCGTCGTTGACCAAAGGCAACAGTCGCCGCCAGACGACGGTCGTCTGCGGGCGAGTTTCGACCCAGCCTCGCAACCAAGGAGCGACGACGGGACGCCCCGGGTGATGCGCAAGCGACGTCATCGACCAAGCATCCAATGTCGGACGATCGAGCGGCGGGTACAGGGGCTCCGGCGTAGACGCCCGGCCGATCGTCTCCGCGAGGCTCGCGTCGCTCCGGGCGGCTCGTTGAAGGTCGCGGAGCGCTCCCGGACTCGCGTCTCGGCTCCCAGAGTCACCTTCGGGGAGCCGCCTCAACAGCTCGCGAACGGCTGCGCGCCTCGCCTCGTCAGGGGCCGCATCCTTCCCACTCGGGGGTACGTCGAAGACCAGGACCTGTGCGTCCCCCGAGCCCCGTCGGTTCACACGTCCCAGGCGCTGAACCATCCGCTCCCACGCCACCAAATCACTCACCATGTGGTCCGCGTCGAGGTCGACCCCGACCTCGCCAGCGGATGTGGCGACGAGGAACGCTGGACGGCGACGCTCCCTCCGGGTGCCAGCCAGGAAGCCCAGCTCTTCGAGCCGCCGCGCTGCCTGGGTTCGCTCGAACACACGACGTCCACCGACGAGCAACTCGATGTCTGCGCGCGGCTCCTCGCCCTTCTTCAGCTTGTCGAGCCCGGACAACCGGATCAGGTGCTCGACGACCTTCTCCGCGTCCTCGCGCTTGGCAAGAAATACCACGCACCCCAGCGGGTTCGTGCCTTCAGAGGTGAGCCCCCAGGCGCGCTCGGCGGCGACGCTGGCGATATCTGCCTTACCGCCCAGCTCGTCGAGGACGAGCCGCTTTCGTGCTCCCAATCGTTGCTTCACGATCGAATGGGCGAGGTCCTCCGACTCGAGATCGAAGGGCTCTCCTCCCCGTGACCGGCCGGTCGCCGAGAGCGAGAGCAAGCGCGGCGGCGGAGGGCACGCCTCTTCCTGCGAGCCTCGGAGCGTTCGGTCGTCGAGCACCACCCGCTCGAGCAAGCGCTCGAAGGGAGGTACCAAGTGCGCCTCATCCAAGACGAAGAGGGTATCCTGACCCAGCAGGCCAGCCATGTAGGGACGAATTTTTCGCGAAGCACGGTACCCCCCGAAGAGGAGTCGGGAGCCGACCAAGTCGATGGTCCCGACGACGATCGCGGGCGCGGACGGATCCTCCAGCCACTCTCGATTGTCCACGAACTGACCGCGAAGGGTGGAGACCGGGAGGGCTCCGCCAGCAGGCAACAGAGCCTCCTGGATGCTCGGGTTCTCAGCCACCCAGGACCGGAGCTTCGCCGCCACATCCGTCGCTTGGTCCACCACGGCGCGACGATCGACGACGTACACGAGGCGAGTCGGGACCCGTGCCCCCAGCGCGCGCGCGACCAACCAGATGGCCATCGTCGCCGTCTTGCCGAGCCCCGTCGGGACATCGAGCGATCGCGGGATGTCGCCGTCACGCATCCGCTGAAGCAAGCGCGCCTGCCACGGGAACGGGGTCTCGCCCTCCTTCAAGCCGAGGGCCGCCGCGAGCAGGCCTGGCACCGCTTCGCCTCTCAACACGTCCGCGCGACGCACCGCTGCGCTCTGTCCCGTCAAGACCCCTCGACCTCCTGCAAACCGCGGCACTGATGAGCTTGCTTTGCAAGCACACCACAGCGGTTTCCATGATTTTTCTTCGGCTCACCACTCGGTGAGGGCTTCAGGGGATTCCATATCATCTGTCGCTGTCATCCCACGTCAAAGGTTCGTGCGGTTAGCCTTCCCGACACACGCCGAGGCACCGGAAGGGCCCATCCGAACGATTGCCTATCGTCGGGAAACCCGGGGGCGGAGTCAATGAGTTCGGCGGGGTGTCTCTAGATTCGGCCGGCGGGCCGCCGTGTGGCCCGAGTGACCTTGACGAACGTCAATTTTCTCG
>JAEWOQ010000375.1 GCA_023460875.1 Pseudomonadota bacterium | reverse complement strand
CCCCCCCCGCCCCCCCCCCCCCCCGGCCAGAGCGGCTCAATTCGCGGGCTTGGCCTTCGGGCCCTGCTCGTCGAGGTAACCGGTGACCCAGGCAAAGGGCGCGTTCCAGTTGATGGTGATCTCGTTGACGCTCCACGCCTCGATGTGGTCGATGAAGCACTTCTGGGGCGCGCAGCCCTTGAGCCCCGCCGCTTGGACATAGGGGTCCTGCAAGCCGCTGTTCGGACCGCCGGACACGGCGCCGGGCGGGACCTCGGGGAAGCGAGCGTCCGCCTGCTTGGCCCAGAAGCGGTGGTGCGGGTTCAGCAGCGGGTTCTCCCCGTAGCCGCTGACGTACGACTGTGACAAGGCGTTGCGGCCGAGCAGGTAGTCCATGCCCAGGATCACACCCTCGAGGTAGTCGGACTTCTTCGTGAGATCATGGGCGAGCGCCAGGATCATCATGTTGTTCAGCACGAAGGAGTTGGAGCCCCAGGGGTAGGTCCCGCTCGCGCCCGCCCCGAAGGGCATGCGGTAGCCCTGCTTGGCGATGAGCCCCAGGTACTGACCCGCCGCGTCGGTGAGCTTCTTCCGCTGTTGGGCGAGCTCCGCCGCGGACAGGTCGTTAGGCACGATGGCCAAGGAGATGGTACCGAGGGCGTCGGTGGTACCCCAGTTCATCGCGGAGGGGACCCCGTCGACCTCCGTCGTCAGCTCCGCCCAGTAGGGCGACGCTGTGAGCTCCTTCTTGTACTTGTCCGCCTTCGTGGTGATCCACAGCTCGGCCGCAGCCCAGAAGAAGTCGTCCTCGAGCTTGTCGTCGTTGTAGGGGCCGCCGCCGGTGGTGTCGGCCTGGAGCGCGAGCACCTTCGGGTTGGCCTTCGCCGCGGCCCAAGCCTTCTCGGCCGCGCTGAGAGCCTTTTGGGAGAAGGCCGGATCGATCTTCTTCCAGATCCGCGCCGACTGAGCCGCGGTCGCGGCGAGGTTCAGGGTCGCCGCGGTGGACACCGGTCGCAGGTACCGGTTCATCATCTGCTCCGCGTCGTGAGGCGCCAGACCGAGGGCTGTCCAGTTCTCGTCGTGGATCTTGTGATGGACCATGCCCGCCTTCGGCTGCCCCTCGGGCACCTGCATCTTGAGCATGAACTCCATCTGCCAGCGCGCTTCGTCCAAGATGTCCGGCACGCCGTTGCCGCTCTCGGGGATGTTCAGCTTGCCATCCCCGTACTCACCGATCGCGCCGCGCGCGGCGAAGCGCTCGTACTGGTTCAACATCGTCCAGACGGAGATCCCGCCGTTCACGACGTACTTGCCGTGATCGCCAGCGTCGTACCAGCCACCGGTGACGTCCAGCTTGTAGGAGCAGCCTGCGTCCTTGGCGCAGGGCACCGCCTTCTCCTTGGTGACGTGCCCCGCCGGGCGCGCCCACTTCGGATCCCGCGCGAAGGGCATCTTGATCTCGATGCCGCTGCGGTTGTGATAGAAATAGGTGAGCGCGTCATACTTGAGCTGCCCGTAGAGATCGTCTCCGATCTCGAAGGCGGGGCTGCGATCGTCGCCCACCCGGAGCACGTAGCCCTTGCCCGCCTTCTGCACGCCCGTGAAGTCGATGAGGTGGACGCTGTCTCCCGAGTCCGCGTCGAGCCCGAGGGGCTGCGTCTGCCCCTTCTCCACTGGCTGGCCGTCGAGCAGCAACTCCCACTCGACGGGGTCCGTCGCCGTGCTCACGACCGCAGCGATCTTCCGTGCTCCAGGAAAGTACCCCACCTGGTTCACGCGCACCTTCGGGAGGGCCCGCGCCGCACCCTGGGGGGGCGGCGTAAACTGGGGATCGCTGAGGTAGACGTCGTCGATGCAAACCGTGAACGGGCCCTCGGTACCCTGCGCCATGTTCCCGCCGACATGCAGCGCGAACTCCGCCGTGGGATCCGTCGCGCCGCCCATGGTGAACGTCCCCTGCACCGTCTGCGGCTCCTGGGTCAGCTGGGCGCTGTCCGTCCAGTACTCCTGGTAAGGCGGCCCGGACATCCCCACCTTCGAGCGCAGCCGCGTCGGTTTGTCGGACCACGCGCGGAAGCTCACCGTATACGTGTGCCCGTTCTCGATCACCATCTCACGGTGACGGACCTGCGCGTCCCAGGCGTTCGCACCAGGATCGTCGACCCGAAGACAGTATGCCCCCGCTTGGACGAAGGCTTCCCCACTCGCAGGTTGGGTGAAGGAGCTGTTCCAGGGAAGACTCGTCCCGTCCTCGAAATCGGCGTTCTTGATCAGGTTTCCGCCAGCCGGAACCCCACCCTGCTGCAACTGCCCGCTCGCGTCTGCGGCGGTCGAGCTGCCCTTCCTCTTGCAACCCGTGAGCAACGCGATGGACGCGAGCAGGACGACGGGGACGATCGTGCTTCTACGAATCTTCATGCTCATTCCCAACTTCTCAATCTGGACCTATCCGTGCCTGGACGGCGCCGATGGCGTGGCGCTTGCTGAAGCTCTTCCTGCCTGCTGGCGGGAGCCACCTGACACCTGCCCGCTCACACCCGGCGTGGCGCCGCCCCGTGAGCCGCGAGAGCGCACAGGGCGGGCGAGCAACCTTCGAGGGAGCGCGGAGGCGGATCAGCCGCCGCAACCGGTGAACTGAATCTCGTCGACGTAGACGTCGTACTTCTGCCCGGGCTCGCTCACCTGGAACTGGATCCCGTAGATCGTCGTCGGATCGATGGACCGCTTGCGGGGCTTACCCCAGCCCTTCTGCTGCTTCATTGCATGGAAGGGGACAGTGAACTTCTGCCACTCTTCCGTGAGCGTCAGATCGATGCCGAAGTCATTGAAGCACTCCGAGCACGCGCCGCCGTCGGGGTCCGTGTACATGTCCGGCACCTTGAGCCGCACCTTGTTCGTGGAGTCCGGACCCCTCTTGGCCCAGAACGAGATCCCGCCGTACTTGCTGGCGTCGTACTGACCCTTGGGATCGACGAAGTTCATCCCCATGCCCACGAAGAGCACCGATCCGCTGCCGACGGATCCATGCATACGCGCCGCGTACTGGGTCCCGTTCGCGCCGCCCGGGGACATCTCGAAGGTGCCGCCGTGAGCGCCCGCCTCGGGCCACACCACGGACCCCGAGTCATCGACGAAGGTGTACCAGTAGCCGCCCCGGCCTTCGTGGAGCTCCACCTGGTTGTTGTTGTCCTCCCCGTCCGAGATCACCGCCGTGGGCGCGGAGCAGGGGGTACCCTCCGGGAGTTTCTCCGTATCCGGAGACGTTGGGTTCACCCGGCCGCAGCCCACCGTCGCGAGCACCAAAGCAGCCGTCGCCGCGACCGCCAGGCCGTTCGTCTGGGAAGTGAAAGCCCTCTGAAAAAAGCTCATGTTCAACCGTCTCCTGCGTGATTTCTCGTTGTGTTGCACGGGCCTTGCATCGCTCGGACCCGAGGGTGCCTCTTCGCTGCACCCTTCGTTGCACCGAAGCTCGTTGCACCGAAGCGAGCGCGCGCTCTTCGTAGAAGAGGCTCCCTGAGGGAGGCCTCCCGGGAGGGGACCGCGCTCCAGAACCTCCCCGCGTGTGAAAGCTCGTCTCCGAGCCTGCCCGAGGCGGGCCTTTGTTAGCAGCATTCTCACGCCGCTTTCAAGCGCGAGTGGAAGCACGCCCTCGTGATTATCCCGCCGCGGCGCCCCCCGGCGGGGCATCTCAGCCCGAGGAGCGGCCTCATTCCGCCGCCACCAGGGCGTAGACCAACGCCGTATTCCAATTGATGGCGACCTCGTTATGAATGTAATTCTCGGCGCGGTCCTCCCAGGTGAGCCCCTCCGGCACGTCCGCCGCCGAGTCGCTGAAGAGCTCCGAGTGAGGCCCCCCGATGAGGAGCCCAGGCCAGGGGAAGCGACCGCTCATCATCGAAGGCCGATGGTGGGGGAACCTGGGCGGGCGATACCCGATCCCCGTGACGTAGCTCCGACCGTAGGGGTTGCGCCCGAAGACGTGGTCCAGCTGGCCGGTGATCGCGTCCAGGTACTTCGGGTCCGGATCGAGCCGGTGAGCGGCGACGAGGTTGAAGGCCGTGCGCACCAGCACCCCGTTGATCCCCCAGTAATAGATGGTGTCGATCGAGCGTCCGTAGCCGTGCCTCTGCCAGTTCTCCACGAGGCTCCCGGCAGTGCTCAGGGTGGTGGCCCGGATGCTCTCGACCAGGTCCGCGTCACGCCCTTCCCGCTCGGAGCGCAAATAGGTCGCGAGGGCCAGGTTCGTCGAGTTCGACCAGTCGAAATTCAGGAGCATGGTCAGTTCGAGCTCACTGGCCAGGAGCTCGAACTCTTCCAGGGCGGCGGGATCGCCGGTGGTCTCCCACAGCTCGGCGGCCGCCCAGGCGCGCTCGTCGTCGTAGCCGGCGGCCTCGTAGGCCCCCGTCGTGAACGCCGACTGGTTGGGGGTGAGGTTCTCTCGATTCTCGAGGAGGAAGTCGAAGGCCTGCTGCGCGGCCTCGAGGCACGTCGCCGCGAAGTCCGGATCGAAGGGCTCGTAGACGCGCGCCGCTAGCGCCAGGGTGGCGGCGAAGGTCCCTGTCGCGGCCGTGCCAGCGGGCACGAAGAACTGCGGCGCTTCGTCCGCCTCGGGCATGATGTTGCCTTCGAAATTCCTGGCGGTGACCTTATGCGCCGCGGAGCCGTCCGGGAGCTGCATCTTCAGCAGCCACTCCAGCTGAAACCGGGCCTCGTCCAAGATGTCCGGAGTCGAGCCCCCTCGCTCGGGGATCGGGAGCTCGACATCCTTCAGCCGCTCCGGAAAATCTTCATAAGCCTGGAGCAAAAAGGCCACGGCGAAGGCCCCGTTGACGGTGTACTTCCCGTAGTCGCCAGCGTCGTGCCACCCGCCGCTGGCGTCCTTGGTGCCTTCCTCCCCGTCGATGTAGTCGAGGCCCGCTTCCTTCTGGTGACAGGCCGCGTGCTTGAAGGTCGCCTCACCCCACTGGAGCTCGACCGCGGTCCCGCAGCGTTGCCCGTACAGAGCGAGCATCGACGCGACCAGGGGGTCGTGGAAGACGTCGTCGCCGATGCGGAAATCTGGTGAGCGCCCGACCCCTGGGACCTCGATGTGATACTCCCCCGGCTCCTCGAGCTCCGAGAAGTCGGCGATGCGCACCCGCTCCCCGGAGTCACGAGCCGACACCTCCGTGGTTGCCCTGCCCTTGAACGCGACCTTCCCGTCCTTGGCCAACACTCGGAACGACGTCTCGTCCCCCACGTACGAGGCCAGCTTGGCGCGCGCGGGGAGGTACCCGACGGAGTTCAGGCGGATCATGTGTGGCTGGACGCACTCGCCGTCGAGGAAGATCTCGGTGCCCGGACAGCCGCGAGGCGGGGCGGCGTCGCAGGCTGGCAGCCCCGTCAACGAGGCCGCTCCCACGAGCAGGGCGCCCAACGATGGCAGGGAGCCGAATCTGGAGCTGAGGGGCTGGAGGGGAGGTCGCGTCGTCATGCGATGGCTGGCGGGTTCACCGGAAGGGGGGTGGTCTGCTGGTTGCATGCACCTCCATCGCAGAACCTTCGAGAAAACGTCCGTCGGGAGGCGAGTTCGTCGGCGACCAAGCGCTCCTGCTGCCCGCGGGCGCGGCTCTTCCACAAGGCGCGGGCGGTACCGGGGCAGTACCGATGAGGTTCTCGGCGCGCTCTCAGGGGGCCGGGCAGGTGGCTTCTGCGGCGATCGAGGTCTCGATATTGAAGTTCGAGTCCACGGTGTGTCGCTCCGCGAAGAAGATGTGCAGCGGATACAGCCCGCCCGGCGTGATGCCGATCTCATCGGCGACTTCGTCGAGGGCGACCGCCGCGGACGCGCTCGTGTGGAGCCCTCCGAGATCGATGACGAGCCAACCGTTGACGAACACCCAGACGTCATCGTCGCCGGTAAAACGGAAAGTTTCACCCCCGACGTACTCGAACTCCGCCACCGCCTCGAGCGTGAAGTGATAGTTGTGGGGGCGCCCCTCGTTACCAAAGAGCTGATTGTCGATGGGGAAGAACGACGCGCTCTCGTAGACCCACAGTCCGCTCGTGCGCGACACGGTGAGGGGCAGCTCGATGGTCGTCGACCGGTTCACCCCGGGGACGTCCCGGTACCACTGATCGAAGTTCTCCCGCCCGCTGGTCGTCCAGCTGCCCGTCCCGGTGTACACGGGTTTGCCGTCTTCCCCCAGCCGGCGCTCCACGATCCCAGGCTCCACGGAAGACGAGTTCGCGCCGATCTCGAAGTCCGGGTGAGAGTCGCGGAAGTCCCGGATCGTCGCCGTCAACGTGGGGGGCAGCGGCCGCGGCGCGTCGCAGGGGCCCCAGATCCCCTCCTCGCAAGTCTCCTGGCCGCTCCCGCAGACGGATCGACAATCTCTCGAGGTTGGAGCCACCTCGCACTCCCCCAACACGCCCGCCTCACACCGCTGGCTCCCTTCCCCGCAGGCGTCGCTGCAGGTCATGGTCACCGGAGCCACGAAGCAGTCCCCCCAGACGCCGCCTTCGCAGACTCGCTCCCCTTGGCCGCAGGCATCCTCACACCCCTCGGTGACGGGCGGCACGTCGCACTGGCTCCAAAAGCCTCCTTGGCAGAGGGCGGTCCCCTCTCCGCAGGCGTCCCGGCAAGCCCGAACCCTGCCCTCCTGCTGACACGGCTCCGCCGCCTCGAGGGAGGAGCGGGCACCACAACCGGGCACAGCCAGGGCCCCCAGGACGCCAACGACCCCGAGGATCGCGAGTTTGCTGCTCGTCTTCATCGCTCCGAGACTCCGCTCCGAAACTCCGCTCCTGGATCTGCTCCTGGATCTGCTCTGCAACTCCGCTCCGAGAGTGGGCTCCGGCCGAAGGCGAAGCCAACGCTAACACATCGCGGGATCCATCCCCGCACATTCCCGCCCCGGACGACCAGGCCGGTCCTTTTCTTGGAGAGGACTCTCCTCTACCCTGAATGCAACGGTCCTCGGTTTTCTTCATGACGGACAGAAATCGGCTCGCGATCATCGTCGGGGGAGGCCCCGCGCCTGGCATCAACAGCGTCATCGGGGCGGCCGCCATCCGCGCCAACCTCGGCGGGGTGGAGGTCCTCGGCATCCTGGACGGCTACACGCACCTCATGCGGGGCGACACCTCGCAGGTGATGCCCCTCGACATCGAGGCCGTGTCCCGCATCCACTTCCGGGGCGGGTCCATCCTCCGCACGGCCCGCGCCAACCCGACGAAGCGCCCCGAGCACATCGCCGCGTGCCTCGCGGCGTTCGAGCGCCTCGGCGTCGACAAGCTGGTCAGCATCGGCGGCGACGACACGTGCTTCAGCGCCCTCACCCTGGCCCAAGGCTCCGGGGGCAAGCTGAAGGTGGTCCACGTCCCCAAGACGATCGACAACGACCTCGATTTGCCCCCGGGGATCCCGACCTTCGGCTACCAGACAGCGCGTCACATCGGCGTCGGCATCGTCAAGGACCTGCTGGTGGACGCGCGCACCACCAGCCGCTGGTACTTCGTCGTGGCGATGGGGCGCAAAGCGGGCCACCTGGCCCTCGGCATCGGCAAGGCGTCCGGGGCCTCACTGACCGTGATCCCCGAGGAGTTCGGGCGCAAGGTGGTGCCGCTCCAAGAGATGGTCGACGTCGTGGCCGGCGCCATCATCAAGCGCCGCAGCTATGGCCGCCCGGATGGAGTCGCCGTGTTGGCGGAAGGCCTCGTCGAGCACCTCGGCGAAGAAGACCTCAAGACCCTCGGTGACATGGAGCTCGACGAGCATGGTCACATCCGCATCGCCGAGCTGAATTTCGGCGAAATCATGAAGAAGCAGGTCCGCAAGCGCCTCGCAGCCTTGGGGATCTCCACGACCATCGTCGACAAGGACATCGGCTACGAGCTGCGCTCCGCCGATCCGATCCCCTACGACATGGAATACACCCGTGACCTGGGCTACTGCGCGGCGAAATTCCTGCTGGAGGGCGGCTCCGGCGCCATGGTCACGATCCAGGAAGGAAAGTTCCTGCCACGGCGCTTCGAGGACATGCTCGATCCGAACACCGGGCGCACCCGAGTGCGTATGGTCGACGTCGACACGGAGCCCTACAAGATCGCGCGACGCTACATGCTCCGGCTCCGACGCGACGACTTCGAGAACGCCGACGCCCTGGAGAAGCTCGCCCGCACGGCCGGACTCAGCGTGGAGGCCTTCCGAGAAGAGTTCTCGTACCTGACGGACACCGAAGCGCCGCCGCTCCGGTTCCAGCCCTGACCCCCGGAGCGCGGCATGATCATCGGCGTACCCAGGGAAATCAAAGCGC
Organism: Pseudomonadota bacterium; assembly: GCA_023460875.1. Taxonomy (GTDB): domain Bacteria; phylum Myxococcota_A; class Polyangia; order Polyangiales; family Polyangiaceae; genus NIC37A-2. The sequence continues at coordinate 3,656 of JAEWOQ010000375.1, read as the reverse complement.
ACGAATACCGCGTTGGCATGTTGCCCGTCGGAGTCGAGGCGCTGATCGAGCGGGGGCATCGTGTGATCGTCGAGGCGGGCGCTGGGCTCGGCAGCGGGATCCAGGACAGCGACTACACGGAGACCGGCGCGGAGCTCACCGCCGACGCGACCGCTATCTGGGACCAAGCCCAGCTCATCGTGAAGGTGAAGGAGCCCCAGGAGCCCGAGTGGGCGCGGATCCGAGGCGACCAGCTGATCTTCACCTATTTCCATTTCGCCGCTGACCGGGCGCTCACCGAGGCCATCCAGCGCTCCGGCGCCACGGCGCTGGCCTACGAGACCCTCCAGGACGAGGAGGGGAAGCTGCGCCTGCTCACGCCCATGAGCGAAGTGGCAGGTCGCATGAGCATCCAACAGGGAGCCAAGTACCTCGAGCGTCCCCAAGGCGGGCGCGGCATTTTGCTGGGGGGCGTCCCCGGGGTGGAGGCGGCGCACATCACCATCTTGGGGGGTGGCGTCGTGGGGACCAACGCCGCCAAGGTGGCCGCGGGATTCGGAGCGCGGGTGACGGTGCTCGACACCAGCGTCGAGCGCCTGCGCTACCTCGATGACGTCCTCCCCCCGAACGTGACGACCCTGCACAGCGACCGTCACACTCTCCTGCAGGAGATCCAGCGAGCCGATCTGATCGTGGGCGCGGTGCTGCTCCAGGGTGCTCGGGCCCCCCGCCTGATCCGACGCGAGGACCTGCGTCTGATGAAGCCGGGTGCCGTCATCGTCGACGTGGCGGTCGACCAAGGAGGGTGTGTGGAGACGACCCGCCCCACCACCCACGGGCAACCCACCTTCGTCGTCGATGACGTCGTGCACTACTGCGTCGCCAACATGCCGGGTGCCGTGGGTCGCACCAGCACCTATGCGCTGTGCAACGTGACGCTGCCCTACGTGCTCCGCCTCGCCGACCATGGGCTCGACGGCGCCTGTCGGCTCGATCCGCAGCTCGCGACCGCCATCAACATGCACCGTGGCCGGATCACCCACCCTGCCGTCGCCGCGACCTTCAACCTCAGCTATCGCCCCTTCGCTTGACGAGGGACGCGGCGCAGCCCCGCCGGCGCGAGCGGCGCAGCCCGCCGGCGCGACGAAGGGAATCGACGTGTAGCGCCTTCTGGCGCGAGCCTGGCGGCTCAGATGCGACGTAGCTCGCGGCGCGTGAGCGAGAAGGCGATCTTCTTCTCGTAGTACGCCGCTTCGTTGATGAAGACCGGACACAGCCCCGGCGGGCCGTCATAGCGCAGCGTCTCGCCGTCCAAGGTCGAGAACAGGGGCGCTCCCGGCTCCAAAGGGAGGTAGTCCCGGTCCTGGAGATCCTGGTGCACGAACCCCCGGATGCGCTCCCGCTCGTCTCGAGGGAAGTCAACGCTGCGTTCGTGGATGAAGAGCTCGACCTCGTCCGCCCCGTCGAAGGCCACTCGCCCCGCGTTGTACTCCTCGACGAAGTCGAGGACGCCTTCGACGGTCTGCTCCGTCTTCCAGAAGAGATCGCCCCGCACGATCCCGTTGGCGACGGGCCCCACCTCGATGGTGACGCCCCGTTCGACGACCGAGCTCGCCGAACGCCGGGGCAAGCTCTCGTCGAGCCAGCAATACGCCCTCACGCCCGGGAGACGCTTCTGCATCCAGGCGGCCAGCTTGAGGTTGAAGGGGGACTGATTCACGAAGATGAGCGAGATGCCCATGTTCGCCGTGGTGTTGTGCAGATCCACCAGGACGCCGTCGGGGATCACGCGAAACGTCTCGAGCTGCCCACGCAGCGCGATGGCGCGGTCGTACTCGTAGTTCCGGTCGCCGCGGGTCGCGACGTCCGCGCGCTCCGGCACCACGGCGTCTCGATCGAAGCTGCGATTCAAATCCTGGTCGATGTACCGCCGCACCTGCTGGAGGGCCTTCGGGTTGCCGAGCAGAACGTGCGTTTGGAAGCTGGGGCGCCGGACGACCTCCCCTTGGCGCCGCCAACGCTCCAGCAACCAGGCCCCGGTCAGCTCGTTGCCGTGGGTCCCTCCGATGATGGCCAGGTGTTCGACTCTGTGCTGCTCCACGATGCCTTGAGAGTATGGGCCGGTAACGACGCCGACTCTAGGGGAACGAGGGGCTGTCCGCTCCTGGCCCGGGCGCGCCGCCCTCGACACCCTATCCCTCACCTATCCCTCGCGGGGAGTGGCGCGCTGTTCCCGCTCCTCGCGGACCTGGGCCATGATCGCCGTGGGGTCGTCTCCGAACGCCGTCAGCTGAGGCTCCAGGCCTTCAAGGATCTCCTCGACACAAGCCAGGTGCTCTTCTCGCTGCAGCACCTCGAGCCGCGGCTCCGCGGGAGGGCGCGCCCAGCGGGCGACGAACCGCTCCACGCGCCGCGCAGCCTGCCCCAGCCGCTCTCGAGGGGTACCGCCTGCGCCAGCCTCCCGCGCCAGCACGTCGATGATCGCGTGGGCCAGGTCGGCGGTGTGGCAGCACAAAAAGCTGTCCACTCCAGCATGGAGGCCCAAGCGTGCGGCCTCGACGCCCCCGTAGTGGTCTGCGATAGCCTTCATCTCCAGATCATCAGAGACGACGAGCCCGCCATAGCCGAGACGCTCTCGGAGGATGCCCTGCAAGACCGAGCGGCTCATCGTCGCTGGGTAGTGGGGGTCGACCTCCTCGAAGACGACGTGCGCCGTCATCAGCGCGGCGAGGTTCGCGGCGACCGCCGCCCGAAAGGGCACCAGCTCGACCTCTTCGAGCCGGTCCATCGGATGAGCCAGGCGCGGGAGCGCTAAGTGGGAGTCCTGCACGGTGTCCCCGTGACCCGGGAAATGCTTCCCGCAGGAGGCCACCCCTTCCGCCTCGAGCCCCTGGGCGAGCGCAACCCCCAAGCGGGCGACCACCTGGGCTTCTCCGGAGAACGATCGGTTGCCGATCACGGGGTTGTCTGGGTTCGTGTCGACGTCCAGCACGGGGGCGTAGTCGACGTCGACCCCCACCGCACGCAGCTCTCTGCCCAAGAGCCGCCCGACCTTCTCCGCCAAGGCAACATCCCCTCGCGCGCCCAGCGCTCGCATCGAGGGGACCCGCGTGAATCCCCGCCGAAGGCGCGCCACGACGCCGCCCTCCTGGTCCACCGCGACGAACAGCGGGCGTCCCGCTGCGCGTTTGATCTCCGCGACGAGGTGCGCCACCTGCTCTGGCCCGGTGACGTTGCGCCCGAAGAGGATCACCCCGCCCACACCCCGCCGCAGCAGAGCCCGCAGCTCCGGGCTCACCTCCTGCCCCAGGAAGCCCACCGTGAGGAGGCTCGCCGCTTGGCGTTCCAGCTCGGCGCTCACAAACCACTCCGAGGCGCGAGCCGCACCAACCTCGCGAAGGTCGCGACGTGGCTCACTTGAGCGCGGAGGTGATGTCGGCCCCCAAGGAGTCGAGGCTGTCCATCTTCTTCTTGGAGTCGGCCGGTGGCGGACTGGGCGACGCGGCCGGCTTGGGCGCTGCGGACTTCTTCGCGACGGTCGGCGCCGGCGGCTGGGCGCTCGACTCCTCGCTCGCTGCCGGAGCCTCCTCGGCCTTCGCCGCGGCGACCTCCGCCTCGGCCGCGGCCAGCGCCGTCTGGGTCTTGGCCAGGTGCTCCCACGCCTCCTTGGCCGAGAG
>JAEWOQ010000374.1 GCA_023460875.1 Pseudomonadota bacterium | reverse complement strand
CCCGCCGGCGCGGGCCGCCGCCACGGCGTTGCGGCGGGAGTCGAGGGCTCGGATCAGCGCGCCCTGGGTCTGCCGCACGACGGCCAAGGTCTGGTAGCCGTCCACCGCCGCGCCCTGGAGCCCGTGGGAGCCCGCGAGGGTGAGGAGGCGCGTCGCTTGCCGCTCGGCCGCGTCGAAGCGGCCAGCGAAGGCGTAGCGCGCCGCCAGGCAGGCCGCGCAGCGGGCGACCTCCTCGTGTAAGCCGAGGGCGTCAGCGACGTCACACACCTCTCCGAGGCGCTCGCTCACGTCCTCGCCGGCGCCGCGCGCGTCGTCGTAGCGCGCTCGCGCGCCTCGGGCCCGCACCGCGCTGGCCTCGTCGTAGACGTTCTCTTCCAGGGCAGAGACGGCGCTCTCCCGATCGCTGGCCCGCGGATCGAGGCGGCTCCAGGTCTCGTCCAGGTACAGGGCGCGGCGGAAGGCGACGGCCTTGTCGTGGCTGAAGGCGAGGGCTCGCTCGGAGAGGGCCAGCGCGTCCTGGAGCGCGTTCGCCGTCAGCGCGCGGCGCGCGGCGCGCTCCCAGTGGTGCGCGGCGAGCTCCGGTAGGTCGCCGCGATCGTAGTGGGCGGCGACGATCGCCGCGTCCTCGCCCGCCTCCGCGAGCCAGTTGGCGGCGAGCGCGTGGAGCTCGCGCCGCAGCTCCTCCCCGAGAGACTCGTAGGCGACGTCGCGCAGCAGCGCGTGCTGGAACGCCCACTCGCTCGTGCCCGGGAAGCGGGAGCTGCTCTGGCGCACGAGGAACTCGGTGCCCGCGAGGGACTCCAGCACCCGCTCCGGTTCGGCGATGCCGAGCACGGGCAGCGCGGCTTCCCAGCAGGAGAGGCCGAGCACGCTCAGGCGCCCCAGCGCGTCCCGGGACTCGTCGCCGAGGGCGTCGAGGCTCACCTGGATGGCGGCCTCGATCGTCGGGGCGCGCCGCGGGTCACGCCCGGCGGCGATCAAGCGGGCGAGCTCCGCCGCGAACATCGGGGAGCCCCCGGCTTGCTCGGCGATTTGGGAGAGCGTCGCGTCAGAGGCGCGGTCCCCGAGCAGCGCGCCCGCGATTTCCCGGACCGAGCCGTGGGACAAAGGGCGCAGGTCGATGCGGACGTGCCGCCGAGCGGCGAAGCGCTGCCCGTGCTCGGTCCAGAACGAGGGGCGGACGCAGGCGAGCACGAGGAGCGGGCGCTCCGCCGCGCGCCCGAGCAGGTGGTCGATCCAGCCGATGCTCTCGGCGTCCGCCCACTGCAGGTCCTCCAGGACGAGGACGAGCGGAGCGCCGAGCCGACGGAGCACGAGATCCGTCATGGCGAGCCACAGGGCGTCTCGAAAGCCGCGGGCGTCGCCGGTGGGCTCCAGCGCCTCGTTGACGAGGAGCCTGGCGAGCAGGAGCCGGCTCGAATTCGACGGCTCTCCGGTCGTGGCCGGGCCCAGCTGGCTGACGAGGGCGGCTTCGGCCTCCTCCACGGAGGCTCCCTTCGGGAGGCGCACCAGGGCGCGCAGCAGGTCCGCGGCGGCGCCCAGGGCGTGGGCTCGCGAGTAGCCCTCGCTGCGCTGGACGAGGAGCGCCGGGGCTTCGGCGCGCGCGGAGATGCGAGCCAAGAGCTCCCGCTGCAAGCGGCTCTTGCCGATCCCAGGCGGGCCGCTGAGGGTCACGAGCGTGGACGTCGAGTCGTGCAAGCACCGCTCGTAGGCGCCGAGCACCTGGCCCAGCTCCGCCGCACGCCCCAGAAACGGCGCACCCCCGGTGCGCTCCTGCTGCGTCCCCGGCGACGGCGCCCCGAGGAGGGCCGAGCCGCCGTCGCGCATCGCAAAACCATAACGCCCCCGACCCAGCTCGCGCGTGGTCGTGTCCACGAGCACCGATCCCGCCGCCGCGGCGCGGGCCAAGGCCGCGGCGCGATCGACGACCTCCCCCAGGGGCTGCACGCTGCCGCGCTCCCGATCGACGTCGACCCGCGCGCGGCCCGTGGCGATGCCCACCTGTGTGCCCGCTCCCGCTAGACCGTGACCGATGTCGAGGGCGACGGCGGCCTCGTCGCCCAGCGCTTGGCGCGCTCCCAGGTGAGCCACCAGGGCGTCCTCGCCGAGGGGCGCCGCGTCCGCCGAGCGGGCCCAGAGCTTCTCCAGGGCGCGCTGGCGCGCCTCTGGGCTCACGAAGCGCAGAGCTACGAGGGTGGTCAGGAGCCGAGAGGACGAGCTGTGGACCCGTGGCGTGAGCTCCCGTGGGATCCAGCTCGTGCGCCCACACTCGAGCAGCGCCTCCCGCAAGAGCCCCTCGACCTCTTCCGCCGTGGAGGGGCGCTCCGCGGGATCCGTGCGCAAGAGACGACCCACGAGCTCGTCGAGGGACGGTGGCGTGTGATGGATCAGATCTCGCAGTGAGGGAGGGATCGTGGTCGCCAAGCGCGCGAGGGTGGCGAGGGCGTTGGGGCCGACGTGAGGCGGGCGCCCGGTGACCAGCTCGAACAGGGTCGCCCCCAAGGAGTACAGATCCGCGCGGCCGTCGATCACCGTGTCGCCGCGGGCTTGTTCGGGCGCCATGTACGCGGGCGTCCCCACGATGTCGCCGGTGCGCCCGAGCCACATGCGCGTCGCCACGCCGAAATCGACCACCACGGGCTCGACGTCCAGCTCCTCGGGGGGAGCGCCCGGGAGAGGCCGCAGCAGGATGTTGCCCGGCTTGATGTCGCGATGCACGACGCCGGCGCGGTGGGCGGCGCCGAGGGCCTGCGCCACGAGCGCGCCGAGGGCGACCACCTCCTGCAAAGCGAGGGGCTGACGACGGTGCCGGATCCCGAGGTCTTCTCCGTCGAGCCATTCCATCGCCACGAAGGGCACCTGCTCCCGCTCGAGGAACCCGGACGCGATGACGCGGACGATGTTCGGGTGACGCAGCAAGCGCAGCACCTCGCCTTCCCGCCGCAGCCGCGCTTCGTCCTCCGGGGCGACACCCGCCTCAGCGGCGACGACCTTCAAGGCGACGGGCCGCCCCGTGTGCAGGTCCAGGGCTCGGTAGACGACGCCGACTCCGCCCCGTCCCACCTCGCGTTCGAGCGCGAAGCGATCGCAGAGGGGTTCGAGCGTGCCTGAGGAGAGCATCGGCCTGCGGAGGTTGTACCCCAAAGTCGGGGCAGGTCGCAGCTCAGGGTTCCAGCCCAGCGCACGAGGCCAACGCAGCAACCCAGCGCAGCAGGCGCAGGAGCCGGCTCCTCGGTGAGCCGGCGGTTCACGTCACAGGCGCGAGCGAGGCGCGCGGCGGGCGCGCTGCCGCCGCGGCAGATCGGGGGGCGGCAGGGGAGTCCCCGTCAGATCGGTGGCATGCAGGCCCATCGACAGCAGGTCGTCGACGCCCACCAGGGGGCCGGTAGCCCGGGCGGCGGCGTGACGGAGCAGAGCTCGGAGCTCCAGATCGTTGCCGGGCCAGGTGTGCTCCGTGAGGATGCGCAAAGCGGCCGGGGCGATGCCCAGAGGTTCCCCACGCGTGCGGAGCCCAGCCGCTGCGAGCTCGAACAGGACGAGCGACTGCAGATCCTCGGCTCGGTCCGCCAGGGCGGGCAAGGTGACATGGGGCCCGCGGAGCAAACGCAGCAAGTCCTTGCGCAGCTGCCCTTCCGGATCTTCTAGGTCGAGCGCTCGCTGGCTACAAACGACGATCGCCCCCGCGTGTTGCAGGAGCAGGGGGGCGATCCCCTCCTGGGTCGCCTCGGGCAGCGCCGCGGGATCTTCCAGGACGAGGGTGCCGCCCGCGCTGCGCTTGAGGGGTGAATTGTGAGCGTCCCCCCAGTTCTCCAGGGAGCGCGCCCGCAGCGAGGCGCAGTCGACAGACACGAAGGGCTCGCCGCGCCGCGGGCTGGCGAGGTGAAAGATCGCGGCCCAGGCGCGCCCATCTGTCCCCGGCGGCGCCACCAGCACGAGCCTCGTCTCGGCGCGGGCGAGCTGCTCGATCTCTTGGATGGTCATGCGGGCCGCGGGGCCATGGGCCGTGGAGCGCAGGGGCTCGGCGGAGCTCTCGGCCTCCGCGGTGCGTCGCCGCTCCTCCGCTTCCAGTGCCTGGGCGAGGGCAGCGCGCTCGCTCTCGACGTGCTCCGCGTGGTGACGCGCGGCGAGCTCGCGCTGGCGGGAGCGGGCCATAGCAGAGGACACGGCGAGGAGGCCGGTGGCGCGATCTCCGAGGGCGCGCAGGCCCCGCGCCTCCTCGAGGCTGAGCGCGGCGCTGCGCGCGCCACGGGGCATGACCAGCAGGCCCATCGGGCCATCCACGTCGATGAGGGCGGTCGCCGTCGCCGCGCGATGACTCTCGAACCAGGCGAGGAGCGGGCGCAGCTCGGGCTGTCGCACTTGGAGCAGGGCGAGGGTCTCCGCGCGGAGCGTCCGCTCGGGTTCGTTCAGGGCGAGCTCGATGACGCGCTCGGGGAACTCCGCCGGGGCATCGTGCAGATAGCCCGCGACGTCGACGTGGAGCACGCCCGCGGGGTCCCTTCGCCAGAG
>JAEWOQ010000373.1 GCA_023460875.1 Pseudomonadota bacterium | reverse complement strand
CTTTTCGGTGGCCCACACATGCAGGAGATGGAAGGCGCCTTGCTGACGAGAGCGCGCGAGAGCTCCGCGAAGTGTCTTGCCGTCGAGGGCGATCGTCTGTCCCTCCAACTCGCCCAGGAGCGGACGCACCCAGCGAAGGAGAGCTTCGTGGAAGTCCGAAGGTGAAAGCGCCTCGAAGACTCGTCGGAAGGTGTCGGCGCTTGGGACACCATTGGTCAGGTCGAGAAACCGGCCAAGGACTTCGGTGCGCTCTTTCGCGAAGACGGCGAGGTCGTCCCAGCCCTCGGCCCCAGCGATGGCGCCAAGCAATGAGATTGCCAGCACGTTCTCGATTGGATGAAGGCGACTCCGCGCGATTCTCGGATCCTTCACGTCGGCGAAAACGTCAACCAGAGACTTCAGAGGCTTCGATATCGATTCAGACACCAGGTCAGGAGATCATGAACGGGGAGCCGTGTCTCCATGGTTTCGTAAGTGATCGAAATTGATCGGCTTTTGGTGCGCTAGCCCTGCCCATCGGCACCGCACCGGCCCCCGCCGCGGACACCCAGCGCGCCTCCTTCGATGGCGGGCGGTTCATGATGAACTATGGGGACGCCCTGGTGATCGGCAACCTCGATTGGTTTCGCGCGCAGCCCTCGTCGACGTCGTCCCCCGCGCCGGTTCCCAGGCGTCACCCGGCGGTCACTCCTGCCACACCTCCGCGTCGGGGAAGAACCCGACGCCGACGCCGACCACCAGGAGTATGACGACCAGGAGGACGCCCATCGACAACAGGCTGATCTTCACCACACGACGGGTCTCTGCCGTCCGCGGCGTCGGGTGGCTCGCGGTGCGCCGCGCCCAACGTCACTCCCGGAGGCGCGAGACGACGAATGCTGGACCGCGGGAGCGGCCGCCCAGGGGGGCGCAGGGTCGAGAAAAAACCCGGCTGACTGGCCCTTATCGTGCCCTCCTCGGGGGGGGGGGCGGAGGTGGTTCGGTGAACTGCGACCTCTCCTACGTGCCGGTGTGCGGCTGCGATGGGCAGACCTACGGCAACGCGTGCGCCGCCCACGTCGCGTGCCAAGGCGTGCTGAGCGAAGGCGAGTGCTCCCCCTGATCCCATGCCCCGTCCCTTCAGCCTGAAGGGTCGCGACCGTGGGCCTTCAGGCGGGCTGCTAGTCTCACCTCGTCCCACGCCCCGCCCCCAGGGTGGCTCTTTTTGGCGCACGATCGGCTTCAGGACAACGTTGGGGCCAGGGCGGAGGTCGGCTACCCTGGCGTCGTGCTCGCTTATGAGGGTCCGGTGTACCGCCCGCCCAGTGAGGCGGATTCGCTCATCCTGCAGGCCACCATCGGTTGCTCGTGGAATCACTGCACCTACTGCGCGATGTACCGCCACAAGGTGTATCGGGAGCGACCCCTGTCCGAGGTGCTCCGGGAGGTCGAGACCGTCGCGCACGGAGTGGCGAGCGGGGAGCTCGGGGAGGTGCGGCGAGTCTTCGTGGGCGACGGCGACGCCCTGAACCTCCCCATGGACAGCTGGCGGGGGCTCCTCGAGGGGCTTCGTGCCGCGTTCCCCCGCCTCACCCGCGTGAGCTGCTACGCCACGGCGCGAAACCTCCTCGAGAAATCGGTCGAGGAGCTCACGGAGCTCCGCGAGGGAGGGCTCCGGCTCCTCTACATTGGACCCGAATCGGGGGACGACGCCACGCTCAAGGCCATCGCGAAGGGGGCGACCTTCGCGGATCATGTCGAGGGAGCTCGGCGCGCCCGGGCGGCGGGGCTCCATCAATCGCTCATCTTCCTCCTCGGAGCGGCAGGGATCGAGCGCAGCCTCGAGCACGCCCGCGCAGCGGGGCGCCTCACCACGGAGATGGACCCGCGCTACGTGTCTCTGCTCACGCTCACGGTGGTGCCACAGACGCCCCTTCACACTCTGACCGCTCGGGGGCGCTTTCAGCTGCCACAAATCTCGGGGTTACTCGAAGAGATCCGGGCCTTCCTCCTCGAGGCGAGGCCGACGGACGCCGTATTTCGCTCCAACCACGCGTCGAACTACCTGCCTCTGAGCGGGCGTCTGTCCCGCGACCGGACGCGGCTCCTCGAGGCCGTAGATCTGGCCCTCGCGGGAGAGGTTGCGCTGCGCCCCGAGTGGATGCGAGGGCTCTGAGAGAATCGAGCTGGCGGCTAACTGCTCGACGAAGGTCTCGCCAGCACCCGATGGTGGTGGCGGGTGCTCTGGCTGTTGCTGCTCCGGAGTTGAGCTCGCGCCACTGCACCGAACGCCGACGCCAGCAGTCGCCGCTAGACCCTAGAGCACTGCCCCGAGCCCCCGCCGGAGGCACCCTGCTTCCCCCGCGGTGCGCCACACCTGGCGCCCTTCTCGACCGCGCACCAGGTACCCGAGCTCCGCGCCGGCGACGCTGACCCCGAACACCGAACTCTCCGCGCTGGGCTCGCCCGGGCCGGGCTCGCCCGCGTCGGGATCATCCGGACTGGGAAGGACGCACGTCGCCGAGCCCATCCCGCCCAGCTCGAGCAGATCGCAGGTGTCCGTGGTGACCAAGAGACGCCCCTGGACCCACGTCGGAGCTGGACGGGCTCGAGGCAACGGCCGCCGCGAAGGCGGAGCCCTTCCTGGACCGGGGCTGCGTGGGCCCCATCCCTGGTTCACCCGCGCCCCCCGGCCCATACTGTCACCCGACAGTGTTGGCCCGTCGCAGGCCGACATCCGAGCGACCCCATGGCCAACGACGAAGAAGCCGAGACCTACGACGAGCAGGGCGTCGATCTGACCCTGGTGCGTTACACCCTCGGGCTGAGCCCGACGGAGCGGTTGCGAGCCCTCGAGAACTTCATGAATGCCATGGCCTCGGTGAAGCCAGTGCCGCCTGCGGCTGAGCCGGACGATCCACGAACCACTGACGAGCCGCGCTCGAGAATCGACTGAGCGTGTTCGACCTAGGACGCATGCTTTTGGTCCTGAGGGACCACGAGGTCGAGTTCTTCGTCGTGGGGGGCGTAGCCGCGGCCCTCCAGGGTGCGCCGGTCCTCACGCAGGACATCGACATTCTCTACCGCCTCGACGAGCCCAATATCCTGCGCCTGAAGCAGGCTCTCGATGTGCTGGGCGCTGTGGCGCGGGGCGATTCTCGAAACCTGCGTTTCGACGAGACGCACCTGCGCACGACTGGGCACAAGCTTGCCTCGACGGATGCAGGTCCGCTGGACGTTCTCGGGGCGATCAACGACGGCGAGACGTACGGCGAACTCTTGCCCTTCACCGAGGAGCTGGAAGTCCTGGGCCACCGGGTGCGCGTCTTGTCACTCGAGCGTCTGATCGAATTGAAACGCGAGCTCGGTCGACCGAAGGATCTCGCGATGCTTCCCGTGCTGGAAGCTACGTTGCGTGAGCGCAATCGGACGCCTCGGGGGTGAGCGGCAGACCCGCGAAGGGCGCGCGCCACCGCCCAAGCGCTTGGCGGGGGTTCAGCCGAGCGCTCGCCCGGAGGACATCGCGGGCTCCAAAGCTCTGGTCATCGCGTCGTTGCTGGCTTCGAGACGGAGTTCGACTCTGTCATCGCTGGCTTCGCGTCATCGCGTCTTCGCTGGCTTCGCGGCCGATCTTTCCTTGCATCGCCCTTCGCACTGGACAAGCGTGCAGCCTGCTACTAAACTACTCATGTTACGATGGCGACGCGAGGAGGGTGGGACCAACTGGTGATGCTCGACCGCAAAGCAGCGGAGCTCGCGCGCGGCGTGGGCCGGATGACTTTGCTTTTGGGCGAGTGCTTGAGCGCGTTGGCTGAGCGCGAGGGTCATCATGCGCTCGGGTTTTCCTCCCTCGGCGCCTACGTGCAGGAGCGCTGCGGGCGAACGGCGCGTTGGGCCCGCGATGTGGTGCGCGTGGCCCGCGGCGTGGCAAAATGGCCGGCGTTGCGACGGGCACTGCTGGCCGGGGAAGTGACATGGAGTGCCGCGGAGATCGTGTTGCGGGCGCTCGAGCGCGTCTGGGCGGGGGAGGCGGCGCTGGCGCCCGGGGTGCTGGAGCAGGCTGAAGCGCACTGGAGCGAGCAGGCGAAGCGCCTCTCGGTGCGGGAGCTGCGAGCCGCTGTGATGGAGACGACCGTGCTGCCGGAGGCCGAGTTGCGAGAGAGTGGCGGAGTCGGCGGCGCTGCGCGGGAGGAGACGCACCGTTTCTTACGGCGCCTGCCGACCCACGTGCTGACACTCAGCGTGCAGACGGAGACCGCCTGGTGGCTCGAGTGCGCTCGGCGCGTCTATGAGCGCAGCGTCAGCGATTGCGCGGGCCCCGTGCGCTCGAACGAAAGCTTCCTCCTGGCGCTGCTCGCGGAGGCGCGCGTCGAACTCGAAGCCGAGGACTGTGGCACGGGCGAGGCGTTGGTGCGCTGGGGCAAGTACGTGGAGCAACTCGCGACGTGGCGGGAAGAATCCGAGCGGCGCTGCGACGGGCAGCGGAGGCAGCTCGACGCGGTGCGCGTCGAAGCTCCAGCGGGCGGGGAGGGCAGCCGCGTCCTCGGGAGCGGCGTCCTGGGCGGTCCTGTTTTGGACGAACGGGTGCGCGAGCTCACCGCCGCCCTCACCTGTCGTGAGCTCGAGCTCGGGCGCCTTGCCGAGTGGCTGCAGCGCGCCGAGGCATGGCGTCGCCTCGGGTTCGCCAGCGAAACGCACTACGTCCGCGAACGCATGGGGCTGAGCTACAGCCAATGGAAGCTGAGGCGACAGGTTGTTCGGAGATTGGGGGCGTTCCCGGGGCTCGAGGCTGCCGTCGGGGCAGGCGAAGTGGGGTTCGAGGCTGCGGCGCTCCTTGTGCAGGTTCTGTCCTGCGCTCGCCGGCAGCTCGGCTGCGACGGCGCTGAGGTTTGCACAGCACAACGGGAAGGGTGCGCAGCCCTCGAGGCAGCGTGGCTCGAGCGGGCGCAGACGCGCACCTTCAAGCACCTCCGGGAAGAGGTCCGAGCGGCCGAGCTCGCCGCGCAGCAGTGGGATGTATTGGCGCGGGCCCCTGCCGAGGAGACGATGCAGCGGCTCATCGCGCTCGAGGGGCGTGTGAAGTCGGGGGCGGTGCTGCTCGAGTCGGAGGAGGCCGCGGAGAGCCGGACGTCCGTCGCGGGCTACGTCGTGGACGATGAGAAGAGCGAAGGCGCAGCAGCGGAGGGCCGGACGTCCGTCGCGGGACGCGCCTGGCTCGACCTGCGGGGCGAGCTCGGAGAGATTTTGGGTGGGGCATTTCTGGGCGGCCCCGGGGAGCCGCTTGCCCCACGCGAGCCGAGTTTGGGTCGGCCGAATTTGGGTCGGCCGCATCTGGGTCGCGAGCGCGCTGTTCGCCTTCGTTTACGGCTCGAGCGGGACACGCTGGTGGAGTTTCGCTGCCTCGAAAAGCTCTTTCGGAGGCAGCACGCGGGGGACTTCTTGGAGTTTCTGTGCCGGCACTTCTTGGCGGTGTGGGCGCCAGCGATGTTGACGAACGTCAAGTATGCCCACGTGTATCGGCGGGATGCCTTCACCTGCACCTCGCCAGTGTGTGAGCGCCATGACGTGCAGCCCCACCACCTGAAATTTCGCTCGGCAGGGGGCGGCGAAGAGGACGAAAACCTCACGTCTTTATGCACCTGGTGCCACCTCACGGGGGTGCACGGCGGGCGCATCCGTGTGGCGCCACCTGCGAGTCGTATGCAGTGGCAGATTGGGCCCCCGCTGCTCGAGGTTCACGGGAGGGAGCTCGTTCGGAGGGGCGCTGGCGCTGGCATGGCTCACCGGGTGCGAGGGCGTCAAGCAAGACTCGCGGAGCGGCGGGTGGTCACGCACGGCTAAGCAGTGAGACAGCGAGAGCTGCCCGAACAGTCCTCTGGTCGGCGGCGGTTTCGGCGGTGGTCGGGGGGGCTCAGGCCGGCCGGGGAAGCCGGAGATCGTCACGCCGTCCACGGAGGCTACGAGAGGTGGCCCCATCGCCCTGGGCTTGCGGTACCTGGCGCGCCTCCCCGCCCAGCAGGGGGTTTCGAGGCAGCATGAAGCCCTCTGGACACACCCGGCAATCTGCCGTACATTGGGAACATGGCTCATTCGTCGGCGACGGCTCGTTTGGAGGCCCGCTTACCCAAGAGCGTTCACGCCCTCCTCAAGCGTGCAGCAGAGATCCAGGGGCGCACCCTGACCGATTTCGTGGTCACGGCAGCTCACGAAGCAGCCCGGCAAGCCCTGATGGAAGCCGAGATCGTGCGGCTCTCCCTGGCCGACCAGGAGCGGCTGGCGAAGGCTCTTGCGAAGCCCCCTGCCCCCAAGCCTGCACTCAGGCGTGCCTTTTCACGGCGTCGCGCGCTGCTCCGTGAGCCGTGAGTGCTCCGTTCCTCGTCGAAGCCCTGGCCGGGCACGACCGCTCGACGTTCTCCTCCGGCGTACAGGCGCTGGATCGGTACTTTCGGATCCAGGTGACCCAGGACGTTCGCCGTCGGGTGGCGAGCTGCTACGTCGCCGTAGAGGCCGAGACGGCACGCGTCGCAGGCTTTTACACCATCGCCGCCGCCAGCATCCCGACTCCCGATCTACCGGAGAACATCAGAAAGAAGTTGCCACGTTACCCGTCCACCCCGGCCGTTCGTGTGGGCCGACTGGCCGTGGATCTCCATTTTCGAGGCCGAGGGCTGGGAGGGGCACTGCTCGCCGACGCGGCGGCTCGGGGTCTTCGAGCCGAGGCAGCCGCGTTCGCGCTCCTCGTCGATGCGAAGGACGAGCTGGCCGTCGCTTTCTACGAACATCACGGCTTTCACCGATTCTCGAGTCTGCCTCGAGGTCTCTTCCTGGCGCTCGCAACGGCGGAGAGAGCTCTTCACAGCGGTGGGGCAAGGGTGTCCAAGTCTCGTAAAGGAAGATCGACGTGATTAGCAGCTGTCCGATTCATCGCATGTATCCCTTCGGGCGGGAGCGCGACGCGAGCTGTCCGAGTGAGCGTGAGCGCGATCAGAACACACGCCCGGCTGCTGCCCTCGACCACGCCTTCCTCGCCACCTCCAGCTACAAGGCGACCGTCACGAATCGAGCTGCGGCATAGCGGTGTTTCGTCTCGCCGTTGGTCGTGCCGGAGGGGAAACCGGCGCCCGCTTACGCCGAAGCGGGTGAGGGCGCGGGGTCGACTTGGTACGGCGTGCGCTGGGACGACTCGCGGAGCGCATAGCTCGCGGCGAAGGCGCGGAGCCGCGGGAACGCGTCGAGGGGCACGTTGCGGCGGAAGACGAGGTGCTCGAGCAGGCAGAACAGCGTGACTTCGAAGACGCTCACGTCGCGCGGGGAGGGGAGCTCGGCGAGGACGGGGTCGAGGCGCGCTTCGAGCCAGGTGAGGGCGCCGAGCAGGCCGGCTTCGGCTTTGGCGAAGAAGAGGTTTTCGCGGGGGAGCTGCGCCAGGCGGAGGCCGACGACCATCTGCACCTGGGCGGCCATGGCGTGCCACACCATCTCTTGCGCGCTGCGCACCAGGTCGGAGGTGACTTGGTGGGTGAGGACGACGCGGGGGTCGTCGGCACGGCCGGCGATCTCCGCGAGCTTGCGGCAGATGTTGTCCGTCCCGAACAGCGCGACGTCGCCGAGGTGCAGCGTGGGCACGCGCAGGGCGGGGTTGCCGCCGTAGTTGTCAGAGCCGAGCACCGACAGGTCGTGGGCCACCTCGACCTCGAGGTCCACACCGAGCTCCAGGGCGAAGATCCGCGCGACGCGCGTGAAGTGGGAGGTGCTGCGGCCGGTGAGTTTGAGGGGCGGGGAGTTCATAGGATGTCTCCAAGTGGCCCAAGTGGCCCCCCCGTGCCAATAAGCGGTGAGACCGCGGCAGACTGGAATGTGCGTCGCAGCGCCGCGGAATGACCGCCGCCGCCAGCGCCGCCAGCCCAGCGGCGCACGAAGCGTGGCACGTGCCATCGGGGCAGGTGGCGCGATGCCGCTAGCGGTGTAGTAGCGGTGCAGGGTTGGGTGAAGGTGAGCGAAGGGGCGAGTGTGAGGGGTCGGCGCTCTCGACGACGAGGTACGGGTGCGACCCGACCGTATCGGCCGGAGAGCCACCCGGGATACGCTCGTTGATCGCGCGGGGACGACGTGCGTAACATCCAGGGATCCATGGCGACTCACCACGAAAGCACGCTACTTGTGCCTCGAGCTCCGCTGGGGTCCAAGGTGCTCGTGCCCTCACACGGAAGTCCCTGGCAAGACAATCACCGGTTTCGACTACGGCTCCTCCTCCTCGGTTTGACCGCGAGCACCTTCGCCTGTTCACCAGGGTCTCGAGCCGAAGCAAGCAATGTGGCCGGCTCGACCGGCAACGGCAATCAGACGACCGGCGGTGCTACCGGCAATCCCGATGGAAACGCGAGCGGCGGCGCGGCTGGCTCCGGGCAAGGCTCTGGCGGAACGTCCAGCGGCGTCCCCGCCGATCCCTGCCCTGCTCTGGTGCTCGAAACCGAACAGTCCATCGCTGGAGCGAGCTCGGACGAGGTGCGCTGGCGGGACGCCGAGTGCAAGCCGCGCAGCGCGGCGCTCGTGCGCGTTGGCGGCGGCTACGTGCGCCGAGTCACCTACGATTTTGGAGGCTCTCCTCGAGTCATCACTGGCACGGGCGCCGCGGGCCATAGGGGCTGGGGCTACACCGTCAACCACTACGGTGAGACAGCGACGATCGGCCAGGATTTGCCTGGACGATTCGGCGCCGTCTTCATCGGCAAACACCACACGATCTACGAGTACGAATCCACGCCGAGGATCGCCGGGCACGATGTACCCGTCACCCAGCATTGGTTCTTCGCCACCGGTCGGACGAACCCGGTGCTGGCGACGACCTACGACATGACGGACATACCAGCTGGCGAGCTCGTCGCCGACATCCGCACGCCCTATGGCGACTTGGCCTGGGATGGCGATGGCTCGGACGCCGTGATTTCCGGCGTCGGCTGGGGCGACCGGCGCAAGTTCCGAACGACCTCCGCGCCCCTCACCGCGAACAGCTCTTGGGACTACACGGAGCTCAACACCGTGCCCTACGTGCACGCCTGGGTAACGGAGACCGACGCCGAAATGGGCGCGGTGCAAACCGAAACCTACGCCCAGCACGACGCGGGCGGCTACTGGTTCTACAATAACTGGGGGAAAACTTCCGACGACCAATCATGGGTCGACGGACAGTCGACGGTGATGACCCCCGACTGGAACTGGACCTACCAAATCAATCAGTACGAGCTCTGCTTCTACGACCCCAGCTGCCTGGACATGCCGACCCAGTCCCATCGCTTGGCCTGGGGCACGAACTATGGCGCTCTGGGCGGGCTCTCCGACGCTGGCACCGGGCGCCCGGACCAGTATCTCACCTACGGGGATCAAGATCTCGCCGTCGGTCACCCCTACCAGAGCTACTCCGTTTTCATGGTGCTCGGGCAGTTTTCCAAGACGCCAACCGAAGCTCAAGTCAGCGAAGTCGAAGCCATCCAGCAGACGACGCTCGAGCCGAGCGTCGGCGAGCTCGTCACCGAACTACCCGGCGGTGTGGGGCGTACCGACAGCGTACCGCTCACCCTACCCGGCTTCGACCCACGCTACGCCACCTTCAATCTGCGGGCGACGGGCGGCCTGGTCGAGCTTTCGATCGACACAGAGCTGCTCGAAAATCCGGTCTTCGTCGTACAAGGCATCGAGCAACCTAGCGTCGTCACCTTGAACGGCCAGAGTCTCGCGGAGGACGCAGGCTACTTCGCGTCCCCCGACCCGGATCGCGGCCAAGTGTGGCTCACGATTCGCGCTGCCCTGCGGGGCACCAACACGCTCATCATCCAGTGAGCACGGACCCCATCGCCGGTATCTTAACGGACTGGGACGACGGTCGCGAGCGCGAGCAACCTGTGCTTCAGCCGAACGCGCCCGCCGCTTTCATCGCCTTCAGGCTCTCACGGGTGGCATCAGCGGTGAAATCCATCTGCTCGGCGGTGTGAGCGCCACAGAGGAAGTTGACGTCGCGACGGAGCAACACACCACGCGCCGCCATCTCGCCTTGGAAGGTGCGCATGAGCGCCGCGTGCCGTAACGGATCGGGATCGAAGAGAAAGAAGGGGATGGCGTCGTAACCGAGCACGCGGAGAGGCGCTCCGACGTTGCCTGCCGCCTCGTTGACTGCCTCACGCAGCCGCCGGCCGAGGTCCGCTAGGTGCTCGAAGTAGTTCTTCGTACGGTAGATCCCGAGCGCTGCCTCGCAAGCAGCCAGGGAGAGGAGCTCTCCCCCGAAGGTCGTCGACACCTGCAGGCCGTCCATTGCGTCGAGGTACTTGCGTGGGCCGGCCACCGCAGACAGAGGCATCCCGGCCGCCAACGCCTTCGAGACGCACACGTAGTCCGCCTCGATACCGTAGAGCTCTTGTGCTCCACCACGCGCCAAGCGGAAGCCGGTGACGATCTCATCGAACACGAAGAGCACGCCGCTCGCGGTGCAGACCTCACGCAGCTTCTCGAGGAACTCTCTCGAGACTACGCGCCCGTAAGGCAGCGACAGCAGCACCGCGGCGAGCCGGTCCTTGCCGGCGCGGATCGCCGCGAGCACCGGCTCTTCGTCGGCCGCGACGAAGAGGGGCAAGCGCGTCGTCAGCTCACCGAGCGCTCTCGGCACGCCGGGCGTGTCGTACATGAACTGATCGTGCCAGCCGTTGTACAGCCTCTGGAGAGGCCGCCGCGGCCCTCGTGATGGGCGCTCCCCCGGAGGGCACGGATCCGGCCGCTTCTGCTTCCTCCAAGCTCGGAGGCACGAGCACGCTCTCGAACAGAATCCGCGCCACGACCGGCGTGCCATTCCTCCGCGCGGGCTCGAAGATCGATTGGCGCGCAGCAGCGAGGGCCGCTTCGTCGAAGGCGGGTCCCGCGGAGGAGTGGACTCTTGCAGCCGTCACGACGCCGCTCGTGTCGATCACGAGCACGAGCACGACGTTGGCCAGCCCCACGGCGCCCTTAGGGTACGTCGGTTGCACGATCCGTAAGGGCTCCGGCGCCCTCACGGCAGGGGAAGCGTCTTCGAGCGGTTGATCGGCGGGCGATCGCGCAGCGCCATTGCTAGGCGGAGCTTCAGCCTCCGGGGCGTCCTCTTCGACCGGGGAGGGGGCAGATGACTCGCCATCGTCTGGCGCTGGGGACGCCTGCGCGATCGCCTGTCTGCTCGGCAACAGCGAGCAGAGGAGAAGAAGGCAGCTCGCCGTACGGTCACCGCGAGAGCGGCGCGCACGACGAGCACGACGGGGCGCAACGGGAGAACGACGCATGGAAGAACGAGCAAGGGGCGACGTACGCCCACCTCGAGCCACGCTGGCTTAGGGCCCGAGCGC
>JAEWOQ010000372.1 GCA_023460875.1 Pseudomonadota bacterium | reverse complement strand
CGCAGCCGTGGCGTCCACCGCCACCACCGACCTCGTGGAGACGGCCGACCGCTGTCGGGCCGCCGACGACGACGCAGCGGCGGCGGCGAACGCAGCCGCCGGGTCCGACGAGCCCTCCGCGCGAACGGCGGAGCGCGAGCCGCAGGGACGCGCGCCTCGGGCTGCGGTGAAGCCCGCTGCAGGAGGTGGATCCCGGGCAGCGCTGCTCCTCGCCGTCGGCCTCGTCGTGGGCGCGGTGGGGGGCTGGGCAGCCCGCGAAGCTCGAGCGCACACGCTGCTGCTCGGCAACAGCAGTGAACCCGGGGGCTCCTGCGCCGCCTGGGAGAGTCGCATCTGCGAGAGCTTGGGTGCCGAAGCGTTCACCTGTCTGGAGGCAAAGGCCGCGGCAGGGTTGCTGCCGGCCGCTGCCTGCGACGAAGCCCTCGACGCGGTGCCGGACACCCTCGAGAAGGTGAAGGCGGCTCGTAAATCCTGTGATGAGCTCGTGAGCAAGCTCTGCGCGGATCTGGGCAGCGAGACGGAGACCTGCGGGATGGTGCGCACGAAATCCGGCAGCTTCCCGCCCGATCGCTGCCAGGCGATGCTCGACAACTACGACCAGGTGGTCGGGCAGCTCCGGATGATGGAGCAGGGACCTCGCATGCCCGGGATGGGGCACGGTGCCTCTCCGCACGGTGCGTCTCCCCACGGTGCCGCGCCACGCGGCGCCGCTCCGCACGGCGCCGCTCCGCACGGGAGCCCAGCCCCTGGCCCCGCACCGGCTCCTGGCCCGGGGACGTCCTCACCCGCTCCCTGAGACGACGCTCGCTCGCGGGGGTGTGCCCGGGGCTCGGGTGGGCCCCGGGACCCAGGTCTGCCCCGGGTGCTATCCTGCGGCGCCTCCTATCGGCCCCTCTCGCGCGCTTCGCGCCGAGGGGGCGGCGGTTTGTGAAAGAGGATCACGTTGGGTCGCGGCTGCAGCTGGGACCAGTCAAAATGGTCGCCGATCCAGCGCATGGTCTTGGCCCCATAGAGGCAGACGTGGGTGGGGTCGCGCGCGTAGCGCCAGCTTTCCAAAGCCTGCTCCGGGTCGAGGAGCTCCGTCATCAGACCGAGCCAGCCGTTGGGGCGCAGCAGCTGATCGAGGTGCTCGAGCTCTTCGCCAGGGTGAAAGAAATGCTCGGCGGTCTCCGTGCACGTGATGAAGTCGTAGGTGCGCGTGAGGACGTCTCGATCCGGCGCGAAGTAGGGATCGTAGACGCTCATGGGGAAGCCCTGCTCGGCGAGCATCACGGAGAGGGTAGGGCCCGGCCCCGAACCGTAGTCGAGGCCGCTCGCGCCGGGGCTCAGCTGCGCGACCAAAGGAGTGGCCAGACGATCGAGGAACGCTCGATAACGCGTGTCGCGGGGGTCGTTTTGATGAAGCCCGTAGTAAGCGCGCTCGGCCGCGTCGTCGAGCCGCTGCTCGGGAGACACGAAGACGAGCTGGCACCGGGCGCATGAAAGGTAGGAGCGACCATGGGCGCGCGCGCGCGTCGCGATGTCCCCCGAGCCGCACAGCGGGCACGTGATCTGACGCAGTGTCACGGTGTCCTCACGATCGTCTCCTAATCAACGCGCGCGGGCGAACGGCGCTGGGGTGCGAGCTGCATCACGGTTCGCGCACAACGGAGTCATCATACTGCCAAGGTAGGCCTCGAGCGAGAGCGCTCGCCCTCGAAGGCTGGCGATCGTCGCGCTCGAAGACGATACTGGTGGACCAGACTTGGATGGAGGCTCGGCCATGCTGAGAGGACTGATAGCTGCCGCCGTCGGACGGCCCGCGGCGTTGCGTCGCAGGGGCGCCCCGGCTCGGGGACCCGTGGCTGGCTCCGTGGCTGGCGCGATCGCTGCGGGCTTGGCGTGCCTGGGCTACACGCTCGGAGCACACGCGCAGAGCTGGGAGCCGCCGCGGGAGCGCCCGGCCTTGTTGGACATCGGC
This sequence comes from Pseudomonadota bacterium, assembly GCA_023460875.1. Taxonomy (GTDB): domain Bacteria; phylum Myxococcota_A; class Polyangia; order Polyangiales; family Polyangiaceae; genus NIC37A-2. The sequence continues at coordinate 4,379 of JAEWOQ010000372.1, read as the reverse complement.
GCGGTCGATGAGACGGGCGAGTCCCGTTGGTTGTTCGGCGCGGAAGATGTCGCTGGGGACGGGCTGGACACCTTCCGTGCGCCCGAGCAAGCCATCGACTTCAGGACAGTCTATGCGGCCGCCGGGGAGGAGGAGCTCTGGCTGCGGGCGTACGTCTCGTCGACGTCGACCGTGGGCGACGTGCGGCTCTTCGTCTTCGTGGACAGCGATCGTGATGAGACCACCGGCGGCTCCGCTGAAGCGATCTCCCTCGACGAGCGCTTCGACGGGGACCCGACCGCGGGGGGCTACGACGCGGTGGTCGCCGTCCGAGGCGACGGATCGCTCGAGGGGCTCTGGCGCTGGTCGGCGGACGCGATGGACTACGAGCCTGTGGCGGATCCGCCTGGCGCAGGAGAGGTGGGGGCGGACGTAGATCCGATCCGCGTCGGTGAGGCGCGCCGGGGCTACCTGCAGCTCAGGGCGCCGCTGGAGGCGCTGGGCTTGACGTCCGCTTGCGACGCCGAGCTGTTCGTGCGCTCTCTGAACGAGTCGGCGAACCTCGGGGCGGGGGATCTCGACGTGGGGCGGCGGTTCCGCTGCGTCGCCCAGGGAGCAGGTGAGTCGCGCTGGCCCAGCGAGGTCGTGCCTCGAGACCCGTGCACCGCCGACGAGCAGTGTCCGGGAAGCGGGCTGTGTGTGGAGGGCCAGTGCGTGCTCCCGCCCTTGTGTCGCGCGGACTCCGACTGCGGCGACGACGAGCGCTGCGATGACGGGATCTGCGTCTTCGACTCCAGCGAAACGACCTGCGGCGACAGCTCGGAGTGCGGGGACCTAGTGTGTGACGAAGGCGCAGGGCGATGTGGCGCCTGCGCGGACGACGCCAGCTGCGGCGCGGGCAGACGTTGTGCGGCGACGGGTCGCTGCGTCGATGGGACAGGCGCGACCCCGCCGGGCGACGGCGCAGATGACCTCCAGCTCGGCGAGGGGGAAAAGATCCAGGGGGGCGCGTTCACCTGCGGTTGGGCCGCGCCGGCCGCTGGCTGGCCCCTCGGGCTCGGGCTCTCCATGGGGGGCCTCGGCGTGCTCGCCGCTTGGCGACGGCGTGAGGGGCGCGCGAGCGTCGCGGAGGGCGCCGCGCCGGTGAACGACTCCTGGAGGGATCGGCAGTGATGCGGGGACGACGCACGCGGTGGACGGTGGCGCTGCTGGGGGCGGCGGGGGCGCTGTGCGCTGGCGTCGCCGGGGCGCAGGTGGACGCCGAGCGCTTTCGGCCAGCCGCCACCCACGACGGGTTCGTGAACGCGGAGAGCTCGGCGGTCCGGGACACGGACGATCGCTTCGAGTTCGGCGCTTACCTGAACTACCAGCGCAACCCCCTCGTCATCACGGACGCCGATGGCAACATCGTGAGCTCGATCGTGGACGGGCGCGCTGGACTCGATCTGGTTGGGTCCGCGACCCTCGTCGGGCCCCTGTCCCTCGGCGTCGGGTTGCCGGTCCACTTCCTCCAGACCGGCGACGCGGACCCGAACGGCGGCGGGATCGGAGATCTGCGCGTCGTCCCCAAGCTGCGGCTGCTCGACGATCGGCGCTCCTTCGGGTTGGCCCTCGCCGTCGAGCTGCGGGCCCCAACGGCGAGCGCCGACTTCACCGGCGGCGCGGGGGTGACCGTCTTCCCGAAGATCATCGCCGACCACTTGTTCCGGAGCGGCCTGCGGATCGGCGTGAACGCTGGCGTGCTCCTGCGGGAGACGCAGACCCTCGGGAACCTGGAGGCGGGTTCGGAGGCGGCCTACGCCGCCGCGCTCGGATACCGCTTCGGGGGCATGGACGGCAAAACGGAGGTGGGGGCGGAGCTGGTCGGGGCGGTCGGCCTCCAGGAGACGAACCGCGAACACCTGCCCTTGGAAGGCTTCCTGTATGGGCGCCACGCCCTCAGCCAGGAGTGGCAGATCATCGGCGGCCCCGCGATGGGGTTGTTGGCGGGGTACGGCGTGCCGACGGTGCGCGGCTTCGTGGGGGTTCGTTACGCGCCCACGTACAACGACCGCGACGGCGATGGCATCGGCGACAGCCATGATCTGTGCCCCGACATCCCCGAGGATCGGGACGGCTACGAGGACCACGATGGCTGTCCCGAGGAGGATCCCGATCGGGACGGGGACGGCGTGCCGGATCGGGACGACCTCTGCCCGGACGAGCCCGAGACGATCAACGGCATCGATGACCACGATGGCTGCCCGGATGAAGGCGAGCCCGCGGTCGTTTACGAGGACGGCGAGTTCCAGGTCATCGAGCCCGTGCAGTTCGAGCACGGCTCCGCTGAGATCACACCGAGCGGGCGCAAGGTCCTCGACCAGGTCGCCCTCCTCATCAAGGCGAACCGAGGGCTCGCCCGGGTCCGCGTCGAAGGTCACACGGACAAGACCGGGCCAGACGCAGTGAATGAGCGGCTCAGCCAGCAACGCGCTCACGAAGTGCGGCGCTACTTGATCGAGCGGGGGGTGGCGCCCCAGCGGCGCCGGGCGGTGGGGCGCGGCTCCACTCGGCCCTTGTCCAAGGAGGACACGGCAGTGGGGCGGGCGCGGAACCGTCGGGTGGAGTTCGTGGTCGACTAGTTGGTGGTCAGCCGCGGAGCTCCTGAGCGCTGGCGCCGCTAGAGCGACGAACGGCTTGCCGAAGGCAGGCCACTCGTCGCGACCAGAAAGACAAACTCTCGGCCGCCCCGGGGCGGCGGTCGTCACTCGCCCCGCAGATCGAACTGCTCGATGTGGTACTCCTTGTGAGCCACGAGCTTGATGCGTCGCGCATAACGGCGTTCCGCTTCCTTGATGGCCTCGCGCTCTTCGCCCTGGAGCAGGTCGACCACGGCGGGGTGGGCGTTCACGACCACGGAGTAGCCGGGCAAGGACTGCCGCTCACGCCGCACCTGCCGCAGGATCTCGTAGGCGATGGTGGCCCGGGACTGAATCTGCCCCGTGCCATCGCAGTAGAAGCACGGCTCGTGCATGGTGCGGCTCAAGCTCTCCCGAGTGCGCTTGCGCGTCATCTCGATGAGCCCGAGCTCGCTGATGCGATTGATGGTGGTCTTGGCCTTGTCCTTCTTAAGGGAGGCCTCGAGCGCTCGATATACCTTGTCGCGGTTGCCCGGGGACTCCATGTCGATGAGGTCCAGGACCACGAGCCCGCCCACGTTGCGGAAGCGGAGCTGATAGGCGATCTCCTCGACGGCCTCGAGGTTGGTCTTGAGGGCCGTCTCCTCGAGATCCTTGCTCCCTTTGCCGACGTATCGCCCCGTGTTGACGTCGATGGCGGACAAGGCCTCGGCCTGATCGATGATCAGATAACCGCCGCTCGGCAACGGCACCTTGCGGCTGAGGGCTCGCGCGATCTCGTCCTCGATGCCGTAGGCGTCGAAGATCGGCTCATCGCCCTCGTAGAGCTCGATGTCCTGGACGCGCTCGGGCAGGAACATCTCGACGAAGCGGACCAAGCGCGCGTACTGCCCTGGGTTGTCGATGACGATGCGCTCGATGTCATCGGTGAAGAGGTCGCGGGCGGTCTTCAGGACGAGGTCCAGCTCCGTGTAGAGCTCGGCGGGCGCCTTGGCGTTCTCGACCTTGCGGGACACGTCCGCCCACAGGCGGATCAGGTAACCGAGGTCGGCCTTGAGCGCTTTCTTGGTGAGCCCTTGCGCGACGGTGCGCACGATGATGCCGCCGCTCTTGGGCTTCAACCCGTCGATCACCTTGCGCAAGCGGGAGCGCTCACGGGGAGATCCGATGCGCTTGGAGATGCCTACGTGCTCGACCGTGGGCAGGTAGACGCAGTAACGACCGGGCAGCGAGACGTGACTGGTGACCCGAGCGCCCTTGGTGCCGATGGGCTCTTTGGAGATCTGGACAACGACCTGATCTCCCTCTTTGACCACGTCGGTGATGGGGACGGAGCGGGAGACTCGGTGCGCGGACTTGCGGCGCACGTCGTTGCGAGGCTCCTTGCGGGCGCTCGTTCGTGAGGCGCTGCGGCGCTTGCCGTTGCCCCGGTTGTTGCGGCTCGCCTCTTGGGTCTCCTGACCCTTGCGACGCCTGCGCCGACCACGCCGCCGCCCGCCGGCGACCTCCTCTTCTTCGTCTTCCTCGTCGACCTCGCGCTCCGTCAGGGCCGCAGGGGGTCGCGTCGATTGACGTCGTCGACGGGTGGGGGCGACTGTGCGCACGGCGCCCTCTTCAGTCGCCGCGGCTTCGGTGCCCTCCGCAGCGACGGCCTCGCTGGCCAGCTCTTCTGAGCGGGGCGGCTCTGCAGGAGCGGAGGGCTCGCCGGCGGACGTCGCCGTGACCTCCGCGCGGGCGGTCGCGAACTCGTCGTGGTCGCCGTCGTCGTCGTCGTCGTCGTCG
>JAEWOQ010000371.1 GCA_023460875.1 Pseudomonadota bacterium | reverse complement strand
CCTTCGTCGCTGCCGAGGGGTCGAGCTCGTCGTGCAGGATTGCTCCCTAGAACCCAGCGGCCCTGCTGCCTGCCCCCTCTGACGAGGGGCGGCTGAAGCGAGGCTCCACCCGGCCCCGTCGAGCCGGCTTCACCGCGGACTCGTTCGTGGTGCGGCGAGAGCGGCGTACATCTACCCCGGTGCGGGGGCACCGGGAAAGGAGAAACGCGTCCATGTCCGACTGGTTCCGCAGAATCGTCACCAAGGTCATCCGCCTCAATGGCGTCGAGCAGATCAATCAGCCTGCATTGAACTTCGTCGCGGGCCAGGGCTTGTCGCTCGACGTCCAGAATCGCGAGGCTGAGGGCGAAACGCGGGTGACGTTTTCGGCTGCAGCGGCCGGCCAGGGAGGTAGCTGGAGTCCGGTTCTCGATACCCTCTCGGGGGCGGACCCGTTGACGACGCAGGCCACGGCTGCGCTGTATGTTCAGACAGGTCGCATCGTGTCCGGTGCTGTTCGGATCGAAACGGTGAGCACGGGATCTGCGAACCCGCTCTCTCCCCTCGGAATCACCTTTTCGTTGCCAGTGCTCGGCTACGGGTCGTCCGTGCCCTTCGTGGGAGGGGTCACGGCATATTTTTCGTCAGCCAGTGAGGAAGAGTCCTATGGGATTTCGGACGTGGTGCGGGGACCGTCCGTGGCCAACGGAGTCGCCCTCTATCGTGCCACGCGCTGGACCGGGGGAGACACTCCGCTCGAGCTCAACATCTGGTTCTGGTACGAGCTACCAGCGGCCTCCTAGAACCGGTTGTAGCGAGCCGGGCCCTAGCGGAGGCGGGTGGAGCCTCCACGCGTTGCCGCGTTCAGCGCGCGCCAGCGGCGTGATTCGTTGCCAGAAGTCGCCTCCTACGGAATCAACGGCACGCCTGCGATCGAGTCTCCACCTGGCGGGGGCTTTGCAGTCGGCGAGCCCGCTTTCGAGGAGACGGTGCCGGACCTCGTTGGCCTGCCGACCGCGGCCCCCTGACCCGAGGGCTACTCAGTCGTCCGTCAGGTACGTGTAGCCGCGCAGCGATGCTTCGTAGTGGTGCATCAGGGTGCGCATCTGCTCGTTGGTGAGCTTCTGCTTCTTCACGGCGCGGTCGGCCTGGCGACGCACGTTCTCCACCATCGCGTCCGGATCGTACTGCACGTAGCGGAGCACCTCCGCGATGCAGTCGCCCTTGACGACGTGGTCCATCTCGTAGCCGTCCTCGGTGAGCTTGATGTGAACGGCGTTCGTGTCCCCGAAGAGGTTGTGGAGATCGCCCAGGATCTCCTGGTAGGCGCCGTTCAGGAACATGCCCAGGTAGTAGGGCTTCTCCGGATCGAAGGGGTGGACGTCGAGGGTGTGCCGCTCGTCCTCGAGATCGATGAAGCGATCCACGACGCCGTCGCTGTCGCAGGTGAGATCCGCGAGGGTGCAGCGCACCGTCGGCTCCTCGTCGAGGCGGTGCACCGGCATGATCGGGAACAGCTGGTCGATCGCCCAGATGTCCGGCGCCGACTGGAACACCGAGAAGTTGCAGTAGTAGATGGCGCTGAGGGTGCGATCGAGGTTGTGGAGCTCCTCGGGCACGAACTTCACGCGCTTGAGCGTCGTGGCGAGCTTCTCGCAGCAGTGCCAGTACAGGCGCTCGGCGTGGGCGCGCTCGCGCAGGCTCAGGTAGCCGTACTTGAACAGGTTCTGCGCCTCTTCCTTGGCCTGGCTGGCGTCGTGGAAGGCCTCCTGGACGTTCTTCGGCTTGATGTTCTGGTACGTCTCGTAGAGCTCGTGGAGCACCCGGTTCGCGTCGGGGGCCGGGGCCTGCGGCTCGCCGAAGCGGATCTCGTTGGCGCCGAGCACCTCGAACACGAGCACCGAGTGGTGCGCGGCGACGGCGCGGCCGCTCTCGGTGACGAGGGTCGGCGCGGGGACGCCGGCCTTCTTGCAGGCCTCCTGCATGTGGTGGACGACGTCGTCCGCGTACTCTTGGACGTGATAGTTCTTGGAGGCGTGGAAGTCGGTCTTGGAGCCGTCGTAGTCGATGGCGAGGCCGCCGCCGACGTCCAGGTACCCCATGGCGCAGCCCATCTTGGCCAGCTCCACGTAGATGTTGGCGGCCTCCTGCAGGGCGTTCTTGATGGGGATGATGCTCGAGATCTGGCTGCCGATGTGGAAGTGCAGCAGCTGCAGGGTGTCGAGCATGTCCGCGGCGGCCAGGCGATCGACGAGGTGGACGATCTCGGCGGTCGAGAGCCCGAACTTGGCGCGATCCCCCGTGGACTCCGCCCAGCGACCGACGCCGCGGGTGGTGAGCTTGGCGCGGACGCCGAGCATGGGGCGGATGCCGAGGCGCTCGGAGGCGCGGAGCACCACGTCGACCTCCTCGATGCGCTCGAGGACGATGATCACCGTCTTGTCGAGGCGCTGCGCGAGCAGGGCCGTCTCGATGTAGGTCTTGTCCTTGTACCCGTTGCAGATGATGAGGCCGCCGTTGTCCTTCATCGCGCTCAGGGCGATGAGCAGCTCGGGCTTGGAGCCCGCCTCGAGGCCGTAGTCGAAGCGCTTGCCGAAGCGCACGACGTCCTCGACCAGGTGAGACTGCTGGTTCACCTTCACCGGGAACACGCCGCGGTAACGCCCCTCGTACTGGTACTCCTCGATGGCCTTGGCGAAGGCCTCGTTCAGACGCTGGATGCGGTGGCCGATGATGTCGGGGAAGCGGATCAGCAGCGGAAGATCCAGCCCGCGCTCGCGCAGATCTTCGACGAGCTCGTACAGATCGATGTTGTGCTCGCTCTCGGGATCCGGGGTGACCTGGACGTGCCCGGCGTCGTTCACCGAGAAGTAATGGGAGCCCCAGCCACGCACGTGGTAGTGCCGAGCTGCCCGCTGGGGAGTCCAGGGTTCGGGAGCGGCGCCGAGGGCGCTGACGTCGGAGGCGCTGGGAGGTTCCGAGTGCATGGGCTCGGAAGGTACCGCGTCCGAATGCCGCCGGGACCGGGAACGATTCGCTTGCTCGGGCATCATTGGAGGGGTCCTGCGTCTAGCCCACTCGCTCCGACCCTGCAACGCTGCACAGGTGGGCGCCGTCGCGGGGGTTTGGTGGGATCGGAGCGGCGGGCGGCCTCGTCCTCAAGAGGGCCACCAGGAGGTCGGCAGGGCGTCGCGGGAGTGGAGGGCCATGACGTCCATGAGGAAGGCCACCGCGATGTGCACCAGGAAGCCCGCGTAGATGCTGCGTGAGCGCATCGCCAGCGAGCCCAGCACGACGCCGGCGATGATGGCGGCGTGGGCCTCCAGGTACGGCTTGCCGTAATGGATCATGCAGTAGGGCAAGGTCATCACGAAGATGGCCGACACGCCGAGGGAGCGCCGCATCGCCGAGAGCATCCACCCGCGGAAGAAGAACTCGAGGGCGAAGAACTGGGCGAAGTACATGGCCTCCCACATGAGGAAGTCGCTCCAGCTCCGTGAGCTCGCCTTGTAGAACGGGTAGTAGGTCAGGAAATCGCGCTGCTGGGCCACCACCGCCATCGCTCCCAGCACGATGAAGAGGCACAGGGCGTACACCCATGCGTGCTGGAAGAAGCCGCGCAGGCGGAGCCCCATGTCGAGGATGCGGTCCCGCGGGAACAGCAGCTTCCAGGCGATCACGGGGACGACCACGTAGCCCAGGACGCGCGCGCCCGACCACCAGGCGTATCCCCACAGCTCCTCGTACTGGGCGAGCTTCGGCCACTCGTGTCCCCGCTCCTCGAGGGTCGCCAGGGTGGGGCGGATCGCTCCCTCGAAGAAGCTGCGCCCCCCGAAGTACTCGTGGATGGTGAGCACCACGGCCGTGATGAGCAGGCACACCGCGGGGCGGTAGTCCGGCGGCGCGTCGGGCAGCTCGAAGCTCCGCGCGAGCCGGCTCTCGCGCTCGATCTCCAGCCAGCTCTTGCGAAAGAACGCCCACAGCACCGGCGCCGCGAGCAGGAGCACGGGCACCGGCGTCAGGGCGCGGACGAGGGGCTCCTCGGCGAAGGCTTGCCAGGGGGAGAACTCCGGCAGCTCCGCGGCGGGGAACGAGATCTTGGGAAACTTCGGGGACGAGTTCACGGGCGGTTTCGCCGGCGCTCGGATCGGCGGAGCGCTGAGAAGGAGAGGCGCTGGTTCAGGCGGAGCTGCCGGCGCCGCGGGCCAACGCCGCGCCGCGCCGGAGCCGGCTCAGGGTCAGGTCTCTGCCCAGAACGACCATGACCTCGAACAGACCGGGGCTGGCGGTGCGCCCGGACAAGGCCACCCGCACCGGCTGCGCCACGGCCTTCATGGCGAGCCCCTGCTGCTGCAGGTAGCCCTCGAGGCGCCCTTGGAGGTCGTCCGCGCGCCACTCGTCGAGGCCGGCGTAGGCGTCGGCGAGGGCCTCCAGGTGCGGCGCCGCCTCCGACACCAGGAACTTCTTGACGGCCTTCTCGTCCATCAGAGGGGGCTCGCGGAAATAGAAGTCCAGGTGGTGGGCGGCGTCGGCGAGATCCCGGGCGCGCTCGCGGATCAGCGGCAAGGCCTGGCGCAGGCGCTCCCGCGGCGCGTCCTCGATGCCCGCCCGCGCCAGGAAGGGCGCGACCTCGTCGAGGTACCGTTCGGCGTCGGTGAGATCGGGGCGCTTCAAGTGTTCGAAGGCGACGTCGGCGAACTTGGCCGCGTCGAACTTGCCGTCGCTCTTGTTCACCCGGTCCCAGCTGAACTTCTCGATGAGCTCCTGCCGGCTGAAGATCTCCTGATCTCCGTAGGACCAGCCGAAGCGGACCAGATAGTTGAGCACCCCCTCGGGGGTGTAGCCGCGGTCGCGGTACTCCGAGACGCTCACGGCCGCGTGGCGCTTGCTCAGCTTCTCCCCTTGGGGAGACAGCATCATGGGCAGGTGGGCGAAGTCGGGCAGGTCCCAGCCGAAGGCCCCGTAGAGCAAGACCTGCTGGGGGGTGTTCCCGATGTGATCCCGTCCGCGAGCCACGAGCGTGATGCGCATGTCGTGATCGTCGACCACCGCCGCGAGGTTGTAGAGCGGCAGCCCGTTGCGACGGACGATCACGAAGTCCTGCTGCTGCTCGTTCGGGGTGCTGATGGCGCCGAAGACGAGGTCGTGGAACGTGGTGACGCCGGCGGTCGGCGCCTTGAAGCGAACCACGTGCTCGAGGTCGGGCTGATCGGTGCGATCGCGGCAGGTGCCCGGGTACACGAACTGCGCCTTCGGGTTCTTCGCCTTGAGGGCCTCCCGCTGGGCGTCGAGCTCTTCCTTCGTGCAGTAGCAGCGGTACGCCCTGCCGGCGGCGATGAGGCTCTCGGCCGCCTCCCGGTAGCGCTCCTTGCGTTCACTCTGGAAGTAGGGGCCGCACTCACCGCCGACCTCTGGCCCCTCGTCCCAGTCGAGCCCGAGCCAGCGCAGAGAGTCGAGGATGGCGCGCACGCTGTCGAGGCTGGAGCGCTCCTCGTCCGTGTCCTCGATGCGCAGCACGAAGGCGCCGCCTTGGCTGCGGGCCCAGAGCCAGTTGAACAGCGCCGTGCGCGCGCCGCCGATGTGCAGGTAGCCGCTGGGGGAGGGGGCGAAGCGCACCCGGGGCGGAGCGCCAGCGCCGGTCGATGAGGTGGTTGCCATCGCGGGCCCCGCGGTAGCACGCAGCGCCGAGCCAGGCCAGAGCGGCTAGCGGACGAACCAGGCCAGAGCGGCTAGCGGACGACCAGATCCACCCCCATGCTCACCAGCGCCATCAAGGCCGACGCCCAGAGCGCGGGCAGGAAGCCGCGGATGGTGAAGCGGGAGCTCAGGGCGTCGGCGAGCTTCAGGATGATCGCGGTCACGACGAGGCGCGTGATGAAGCTCAACAGGTAGCCGATGCCCAGGGTGGCGATGGCGAGCACGCCGAACAGGAGCCAGCCGAGCAGGAAGTGGAGCACGCCCACGACCGCCCCGATGAGCAAATAACTGCCCGCTCCGCCTTCGATCTTGAAGTTCGCGAGCACTTTGTCGGCGACCCACAACCCCAGAGAGATCGTGAGCCAGGAAAGAATGATCCCCATCCACTTGGGTAGCACGAACACGGCGTTGGTGGGCGGCGCACCCCGCTGGTCGCTCCTGGCCGCTCCTGGCCGCCGTGGCTGCCGTGGCTGCCGTGGCTGCTCTGGCGGACCCGTTGAGGCTCCGGCGAGCGCAGCGAGAGCGGAATCGGGATCCGGCCCCAGGTACTTTTGCATTGCCCTAGCAGCGAGAGGGCCCGGCGCAGTAACCTCCGGCCTGTCGTCCGTCGCCCACCGCACGTCGTCGGGCGGCGGGTGTGGAGCTTGCCCATGAATGATCGCTTCCTTCGTGCGTCGAAGTATTCCGCGCAGAGCCCGGCTACCTGGCTCTTGCCCGCCCTGCTCCTGGGTACGCCGGGGCTCCTGAGCTGTTCGTCCGTCAGCTGTGGTCCCGGCACCATCGAGCAGGGGGATCGGTGTGTGCTCGCTCCGGAGGCGGAGGAGGTCCCGACGGTGACGTTCGCTGGGGCTCAGGGGGCTGGGCCGGTGTCTCCGACGAGCGCGCTCGTCGCGTGGCTCCCCGCCGAGGAGAGCGGGGTCACGTACCATGTCTATCTCGCGACCGAGGAGGACGGCTTCAACTTCGGGGTCCCCCAGGCGGTCCTGCCGGAGGGGAGCAGCACGGTGGTCCTCGGCGGGCTCGAGGAGGACACGGCCTACCACGCGATCGTGCGCGCGCTCGTGGACGGCGCGGAGGTCCCGAACGACGCGGTCGTCCAGACCACCACCGCCGAGGACACGGAGGGGCCGCGCTTCGACGGGCTCGAGAGCGCGGAGGGCGCCCCGGGCGCGTCCGTGCGGCTCTCCTGGGAGCCGGGCTCCGACGATCTCACGACCGCCGGGGCGCTGCGCTACTTCGTCTACGTGGGGCCGACGGAGGACGACGTCGACCTCGACAACCCCATCGGCACCAGCTTGCCGGGGGCCACGCGCCTGACGGTGACCTTGCCGGAGCCCGACACGGAGTACTTCTTCGTCGTGCAGGCGGTGGACGCGGCGGGCAACCTCGACGGCAACGAGGAGGTGGTGCGTGCGACGTCCGGGCCCGACGAGGTCGCGCCGGTCTTCGCGGGGTGCAAGGCGGCCGTCGGTCGGACCGCGAGCAGCGTCCTGGTGAGCTGGGAGGAGGCGCGCGACGACATCGCCGCTCCCGAGGACGTCATCTACAACGTCTACGCCGCGGAGACGCCGGACGGGTTCAACCTCCGCGCCCCCGATCTGCAGGTGACGGGGGCCACCAGCGGGGTCGTGACGGGGCTCGACCGCGACACGGCCTACTACGTCCTGTGCCGGGCGGAGGACCCCTCGGGCAACGTGGACGCCAACGAGCGCGTCCAGTCCGCCAGGACCAAGGACGACGACGTCGCGCCGGTGTTCGGCGGCATCTTGGCCATGGAGAACGTGACGTCGAGCTCCGTCGACGTCAGCTGGCTCTCGGCGACGGACAACCAGACGCCGGCGGAGGACATCGTCTACGACGTGTTCCTCGCGTCGGAGTCCGGCGGCTTCGACTTCGACGGGGAGCCCTGGGTCACGAGTGAGCCGGGCGCCACGGGCATGACCGTCGAGGCCCTCGATCCGAACACCACGTACTACATGCTCGTGCTGGCTCGGGACGATGGGGCGAACCGGAGCGAGCCCGAGCCGGAGGTCCCCTTCACGACCTTCGTGAGCTTCCAGGTGAACGTTCTCGGGATCTTCGGGTCACGGGGGTGCGCCTCGAACAACTGCCACGGCGGCGCCGCGCCCGCGGTGGGCGTCGGGTTGACCGCCAGCACCGCCTACCAAGACATGGTCGACGTGGAGTCGAGGACCCTCCTGGGCGTGGGCTACAAACTCGTCGACCCGGGCAACCCGGAGGACAGCCACCTCGTCCATCGCATCAAAGGTACGGGCCCCGTGGCGGCCCTCCCTCCAGAGCAGCAGATGCCCGCGCGCATGCCGCAGGACGGCAACTACCTGTCGGACGCGCACATCGCCACGATCGAGCTGTGGATCGCCCAAGGAGCGCAAGACAATTGATGACGTTCGCCCTCGCTCGCAGGCTGGCTCCCCTCGGCGCCCTCCTGGCCTTCGCCGGGTGCAGCCTGATCAACGGTTTCGATGAGGGCGCCGGGTTCTCGGCGGACAACATCGGGGGATTCGCTGGCGCGAGCTCCGGGTCCGGCGGGGGCACGGGAGGGCAAGGTGGCGCTCCCGTCGTCGAGGTGGATCCCGGGCTGGTGGTGGTCGGCGGGCAAGAAGACGGAGCCGCGGTGCTCCTGTCCCTGTCGCCCCAGACGGGTGAGGAGCTCGCGCGCCTCACGGGCAACTATGGGGCCGCCGTGCACGAGGCGGAGCGGGATCTCTGGTTCCTGATCCAGGGCGACGAGGTGCGCGCGGCTCGGTTCGATCGCCGACGGGGCGAATGGGCTTACGAGTCCGAGGCGGCCCAGGTGGTGCCCCCCCTCGACCCGGTCCACGTCTTTGCCCTGAACGGCAACCTGGCCGTCCTGGGCGATGGCGGGGAGCTCAGCGTCTTCGACACGAAGGATCTCTCCGACATTTCCCTGAAGGGGACGGCGCAGTACCCCGACGGTCTCTGGGGGGCCGTGGGCGCGCCGAGCAGCGCTGGCGGCGAGGTGCACGTGCTGTCCCTCGATTGCCCGGGCGAGCCCGAGAAGTGCGTCGTCGAGCTCCGGCGCATCCAGGTGGACGGCGACGGGGTGCAGGAGTTCGCGCCGGTCAAGCTCGTGGAGGCGCCCGTCACGAGCCCGGGGGCCTCCCAGGGGAGCATCGGCTTCGATCCGGGGGCGAACCTCGTCGTGGCCGTGGTGCCCGACTTCGAGGACGAGTTCGGGCAGAGCGCGATCTACCTGACGACGCGCACCCACCAGGTCCAGGAGACGCTGTCCCTGCGCCAGCGCAGCGCGCAGCCTCGCGTCGCCGCGGTGGATCCCTGTCAGTCCGTCCTCTACGTGATGGTCCCCCAGGCCCAGCCGATGGTCGCCGGCGCGTTGGACGATGACGCCGACCGCATGGAGATGACCAAGGCGGTGAGCGTCAACGGTCAGGGCATGACCTTCGAGCCGTACACGCGGAGCTTGCTCCTGCAGCAGCAGAGCGGCGACAACTACACCGTCGACGCGTGGTCGATCGTCGGGACCCAGCTCGCGCCCGACATCCGCAAGCGCCTGAACAACTGGGCGCCGCCGCGGATCCGGCCGGCGTTCGTGTCGGTGGCTGTGCCGCCCCGCGGTGTGTTCTGTCCGTGAGATCGTCGTAAGCGCCGACGCGAGGCAGGCTCAGGGGAGGCAGGGCTCAGGGCGCGCCGTCGAGGATCCACTCCCCGAGGTTGCACAGCAGATCCTCGGGGAGCGGCGACGCGGGCGGCATGTTCCCCGTGACGATGCGGTCGTACATGCGGCTGTCGGCGGGATCGTCGCTCGTGGTGAGGACCGAAGCGGTGGGGTAGCCGCCGGGGCTCGGGGCTTGTTTGGCGGTGGTCGTGGTCCAGGAGACATAGATGCTCGCGCTCGGCCCATGGCAGCCCGCGCCCGTGTTGCAGCTCTGATCCCAGAGGGGCTGCAGCACGGCGTCCGCCAGGGCGGAGCCGCTCCGGTAGACGTCGCCAGGAGCGCTGGGCGTCGCGCTTCCGAACCCGTCGATGGCGACCACCCGGGCAGAGTTGGTCCCGTAGTACCCCTTGACCAGGGTGGTGGCCCCCTCCGTGCGGACCGAGGTGGTCTCTTCCGTCACCCAGCCGTTCGGCGCGCGGCAGCCGTCCCAGTACTGGATGGCGTAGCGCAGGTTCGTGAACACGCTCGAGGTCGTCGTGGTCCAGGTGACGCTCGCCTCGAGGGCCGAGTCGCTCGCGACGACCGGCGCTTCGGGGGCCGTCGGCGGAGCCGCCGTCACCGCGGGGCGAGCGGCGGTGTTGCCCGCCGCGTCCACGGCGCGCACCGTAAAGTAGTAGGGCGCGTCCAGGGGCAGCGTGTCGAAGGTGTGCGTGGTGGCGCCCGGGGCCGTCCTGGCGTGAACGACGAAGGGAGCGCACGCGGCGTCGACGGCGCGACAGAGCTCGTAGGTGATGGCCTCCGGGAGAGTCCCGGCGTCGGTCGCCGCCGTCCAGGTCACCGTCACGCGGTTGCGCAGCTCGCCGCCGCTGAGCAGGGTCGTCGCGCTCAACACGGGGGTGCCCGTGAACGTCGGGGGCTCGTCGTCGTCGCTCGGCGTGGCGGAGGTCTCCGGTGAGGAGCCCTGGTTCCCGGAGGGGTCCACGGGGCGTACGACGATGTAGTAGCGGACTCCGGTGGTGAGGCCCGTCAGCTCCGCCGTGGTGACGGCTGCCGCTGTGGTGGGGCCCTCCTCGTAGGGGCCGCCGCTCTTCTCGGAGTAGTAGATCGTGTAGACGAGGTCCTCGGCGGGGTAGCTGTCGTCCGTGGCGTCGGTCCAGCTGATCACGAGCGAGGTCTCCGAGGTGGCTGCGGCGGTGGGCGTCGTCGCCACGATGGGCCCGGTCGTGTCCGGGAGCGTGGAGCCCGCCGCTTCGTTCTCGTTCTCCTCGCCGTTCCCCTGCGGGTCCCGGGCGCGCACGACGACGTAGTAGGTGGTCTCTCGCTCGAGCCCGGTCACCTCTGCCGAGGTCTGCCCGGTCACGGTGACGGTGGGGGTGCCATAGTTCTGGGCGCCGCTCGCGGTCGCGACGTACACGTCGTAGGCGATGCTCGTCTGGGGGGAGGTGTCGTCCGTGGCCGGCAACCAGGAGACGCGCAAGGTGGTGGCGCTTTCGCCCCGAACGAGGCCCACCCCACGGAACACCGGCGGCGTGTCGTCCAACATCGTCGTGGCGGACACCTCGATCTCGTTCACGTCCCGCAGCCCCTGCAGATCGCGGGCGCGCACCTTGAAGTAATAGGTCGTGCCTGGCTCGAGGCCCGCTACGTCGACGGAGGTGGCTCCGGGAGCCGAGGTCGCCTGCGGATCCCCGATAAAATCCTGCCCGTCGGACACGGTGGAGTACCACACGTCGTAGAGCAGGACGTCCGCGGGGGAGAGATCGTCCGTGGCCGCCGTCCAGCTCACCCGGATCGTCCGGGCGCCGAGCTCCGTCGCCGCCTCCGCGCCAGCGAAGGTGGGGGGCGTGACGTCCTCGTCGTCGCCCAGGGTGACGGTCGCCAGCTCCTCGTTGTCGTCCTCGTTGCCCGCCTCGTCGACGGCCCGCACCAGGACGGACAGGGACGCGGACGGAGGGAAGCCCCTGAGGATCACGTAGTCGCTGCCCGTGACCTCTTCGGTCGGGTCCTCGTCGTCGAGCTCGTCTGGATCCGTCGCCGCGTAGACGCGGTAGCGAATGTTCTCGGCGGCCGTGACGTTGTCCGTGGCGGGGGACCAGCGCGCCATGACGGCCGTGCCGCCTGCGACGAGGTCGTCGACGCCCGCGAACTCCGGCGGGGAGGCGTCGAGGGTCGAGGCGGAGGCGATCCTCCGGTTGCCGTCGTGGTGTCCCGCGCCATCGACGGCCCGCACCGCGGCGAAGTAGGTGGTCGCCTCGTCGAGATCCTCGAAGACGGCGCTGCGCTCGTCCGCGGGCAGCTCCCGGGGTTCGGCGTCGAAGGGGCGAGGATCCTCGGAGAGATAGACGAGGAACTTCTCTACGCCGACGTCGTCCCTGGCCGCAGGCCAGCGGACCTCGAGGGCGGACGCGGAGAGCGCGGTGAGCGCACCCACGCCGGCGAACTGCGGCGCCGCCGTGTCGGGCAACGTGAGCTTCACCGTCTCGTCGTTGGCGTCCTCGTTGCCGACCTCGTCGACCGCGCGCACCGCGATCTCGATGGGCACGCCCTGGGGGAGGCCCGGGACCCCCACGCTGGACGCCCCCGCGGGGGAGACCGCGACGGGGCGGTCGAAGTCGATGTCTCGACCTGCTCGCGCCGCGTACACCCGATAGACGATCCGAGCAGGGGGGCTCACGTCGTCACGAGCTGGCTCCCAGCTCACCCGAGCGGTGCCGTCGTCGAGGGCCGCCGCGTCGGTGACACCATCGAACGAAGGCGCCAGGGTGTCTGGGGCCGCCTGTCCGCCGCTACCGCCGCCGCAGGACGCGCCCCAGCCGAGCACACCTACCAGCAGCCATCGTCGCCACGCATCCATGATCGAAGCTCCTGCTCGCCATCAAGCGAGCGATGGGGAGCGCGGGAGTGTATCCCAGGCCGGTCACTCAGGGGATAGGCGCGCTCTCTCGAGCCCCGATTCACGGCCCCAGATTTCAAGGACGACGGAAACCGCGCGCCCGACGTCGACGTTCCTCGACCGCCGCCGCCTCACGGCTCCGCGAGGTGCTCTACAGATGGCCGTGCAGATGGGCCGTGCAGATGGCCGTGCAGATCGGCGCTGCGGGCCAAGCGCGCACGAGCCCGGCGCGCGCGAAGGGTGCCCCGCCCGGCGTCGACGTCGCCCTTCGTGCGGGCGCTGAGCACAATGTGAGTCGCTCGCGCCGCGCGTGCGTCGGCGATTTCAAGCTGACGTGCGTTGATGGTCGTCAATTGACGTCAGCTCGGCGTTTGTCGACGATGTCAGCTCAGCGGCCCAGCTCCGCCGATGTGCAGGGCAGCGGTGGGGAGCCTTGGAAAGGACTAACGAGATGCAGCCCTCCGCGCTCCCGTCCCCGTCGACCTCCCCCGGCCAGGTGCCTCAGCGGATCTTGCTCGTCGACGACGACGAGCTGGTGCGCGGGGCGATCACGAGGGTGTTGACGGCGGCGGGCTTCGAGGTGACGGCGGTGCGCTCCCCCCCCGAGGCGCTCTCGCAGCTGACGACGGGGCACGGGTTCGACGCGGTCGTCACGGACCTCGTCATGCCGGGGGGCACGGGCGTCGAGCTGCTCCGTTGCATCCGCGGCCAGGGGAACGGCGAGCTGCCCGTCGTCATCTTCACGGGACGCCCGTCGTTGGAGTCGGCCCGATCCACGATCGGCGACGGGCGCGTCCGCTACGTCCTCAAGAGCGCGGTGCACGGCGAGCTGCTGTCCGTCTTGCGCGAGCTCGTTGGAGAGAGCCCCTCGGCGCCCCCTCGATCGTCGCGGCGCTCGGCGTCTTCGAGCGACACGTCGCCGAGCGACGCCATCAATGATCACCGGCGCTTCGACGCCGCGCTCCAGAATGTCTGGATCGCTTTTCAGCCGATCGTCGACGTGCGGGCGGGCGCCGTGTACGGCTACGAGGCCCTGGTGCGCTCCCGGCAGCTGGGGTTCGAGAGCCCCGCGCTGCTCTTCGCCGCTGCGGGGCGCCTGCGTCGCGCCAGAGAGCTCGGGAGGCGCATCCGTGAGCTCGTGGCGAGGCGCGTGGCCGGCGCGCCGAGCGAGGCGCGGATCTTCGTGAACCTGCACGCCGCGGAGCTCGACGATCCAGAGCTCCACGCGGCGGCCGCGCCGCTGTCCGCGTACGCCGG
>JAEWOQ010000370.1 GCA_023460875.1 Pseudomonadota bacterium | reverse complement strand
CGCGATTGCGTCGTTGGGCGGCCCGTCGTCTCCACCTTATGCTAAGCTCGGCAACCAGGATGCATTGCGGGAGAGGAGGAGCCACCTCTTTGAGGGAGGCAACCGGGGAACCAGCGTCGCTCGTGGGAGCGCCGGCTCATGTGTATCAACAGCGCGGCACAGTGCCCCTCGACTATCCGGTGATCTTCGAGGAGGGCTGCCTCGAGCCGCGGAGTGGCGCGCTGCGTTGGGCGGTGAGTCGCCTGCGGCCGGGTCAGCGTCACCGTGTGTTCGTGGTTTGTGATGGGGGCTTCGCGGAGGCGACTACCGGGCTGATTGCGCGCATCGATGGCTATTTCTTCGCCCACGGGGATGCGCTGGAGCTCGCCGCGCCGCCGGTGATCGTGCCGGGCGGTGAGGCCGCAAAGAACGATCCGTCGTACGTGTCGCGACTGCACGAGCAGATGCTCGAGCTGCGGCTCGATCGACACTCCGCCGTCATCGCCTTCGGAGGCGGCGCGGTGCTCGACATGGTGGGCTACGCGGCGGCGACGTTCCATCGGGGGGTGCGGCTCGTGCGTGTGCCGACCACCGTGCTCGCCCAGGACGACGCCGGGGTCGGCGTGAAGAACGGCATCAACGCGTTCGGCGTGAAGAACCTGCTCGGCTGCTTCGCCCCGCCCTTCGCCGTCGTGAACGACTCCACGCTGCTCCACACCCTGAGCCCCCGCGACAAGCGCGCGGGCATGGCCGAGGCGGTGAAGGTCGCGCTGATCCGCGATCCCGCCTTCTTCGAGTGGCTCGAGCTGAACGCAGCGGAGCTCAGGACCTTCTCCCCGCCAGCGCTGGCCACGTTGGTCCGGCGCGGCGCGGAGCTGCACCTGGAGCACATCGCGAAGGGCGGCGATCCCTTCGAGAGCGGCAGCGCCCGCCCCTTGGATTTCGGCCACTGGTCGGCGCACAAGCTCGAGAGCTTGTCTGACTACGAGCTCCGACACGGCGAGGCGGTGGCCATCGGCATGGCGCTCGATTGCCTCTACGCGGCGGAGATCGAGCTCTTGCCGCGCTCGGAGGCGGCGCGGGTGTGCGCCCTGCTGCGCGCTCTCGGCTTCCGGCTAGGTCACGAAGCGCTCACACGGCGCGACCAAGGCCGCTTGTCCGTCTTGCGCGGGCTCGAAGAGTTCCGGGAGCACCTGGGCGGCGAGCTGACGCTCACCTTGCTCGAAGGCGTGGGGCGGAGCGTGGACGTGCACCAGGTGGACGAGGGCGCCCTGGAGCGAGCGTTGGAGCGACTGCTCGACTCAGCGTCGCCGGAGAGCCGCAGGCGCCCCCTGAGCCGCGACGCGACGGACGAGCCCCTGGACGAGCCGTGACGATCCGGCGGCGCCGTGTGGGGCGACCAGCGGGCGGCGACGCGAGTGCGACGGCACTGTGTGCGGACGATGAGCGTGCGGCAAAAAGCGGACCGCAAGGATCGAGTTCGATGAGTGAGCCCTGATGAACCAACGAGCGCAGACCTCTGGAGGAGCGCAGCCATGCGCCTGACGTCGGGACATCTGACTTATTGCAGCAACATCCACCCGGGCGAGTCTTGGGAGGAGCTCGAGGGGCACCTCCGCAGACACGTGCCGGAGCTGGTGACGCGCCTCACGCCCGCGGGCGGCTTCGGGCTGGGGCTCCGGCTCTCCGCGCGCGCTGCCCGAGAGCTCGAGCAGGCGGAGACCTTCGAGCGCTGCTCGGACCTGCTCCGGGAGCTCGGCGCCTACGTGTTCACGGTGAACGGCTTCCCCTATGGGCAGTTCCATGGGGCGCGAGTGAAGGAAGACGTGTACCTGCCCGATTGGCGCTCGACGGAGCGCCTCGACTACACGACGCGCCTCGCCCGCGTCTTGGCTCGCCTCGCGGAGCGACACCCGGAGATGCCGCGCACCCTGAGCATCAGCACGGTGCCCGGCTGCTTTCGCGCTCTCGGCGACGCAGACGCCCGCACCGCGATCGCCGCGCGGCTCATCGAGCAAGCGCAGCTCCTGCACCAGCTCGCCGAGGAGACGGGCGTGACCGTCGTGCTCGCCCTCGAACCCGAGCCCGCCTGTCTGCTCGAGACGACGGCGGAGGGCGTGCGCTTCCTCGAGGAGGACGTCTTCCGCGGAAACGCGGTGCTGCCCGAAGCGGTGTTGCGACGACACCTGGGCCTGTGTCTCGACACGTGCCACGCCGCGGTGCAGTTCGAGGACCCCGAAGAGACCCTCGCGCTGATCCGTTCGAGCGAAATCACCCTCGCCAAGATCCAGGTGACGGCGGGGCTGAGCGTGCCGCAGGTGGGACCCGAGGAGCGCGCGCGCCTCGCGGAGTTCGCGGACGAGGTCTATCTGCATCAGGGCAGCGTGGATCTCGGAGACGAGGTGGTGCGCTTCGTCGATCTGCCGGAGGCCCTCGGCCGCGCCGAGCTCTGGGACCACCCTTGGCGCGTGCACTTTCATGTCCCGGTGTTCCAGCGGGCGCTGCCGCCCTTCGAGAGCACGCAGCCCTATGTCCGCGCGATCCTCGCAGCGCACCGGGCGCAGCCTCTGACGGAGCACCTCGAGGTGGAGACGTACACCTTCGACGTGCTTCCCGAGCGCTTCAAGCCGAGCAGCGCCACCGAGGCGATCGCCCGAGAGCTCGAGTGGACCTTGCGGGAGCTCGATGCTTCGAACGACGACGCACCAGAAGCAGCGCGGAGGGAGCCATGACCCAACCAAGGCTCGTCGACGAGGACGACCAGGTCACCCACCGCGCGAGCGTCGCCCGGAGCACCGCGCCCCACGACGCCACGCGAGGCGACGTCGCCGGAGCCAAGCGCGACCCGACGTTGCGCACCCTGCTGCGCCTCGGGCGGATCTCCAACTTGCCCACGGTGTGGACGAACTGTTTGGCCGCGCTCGCTCTTGCGGGCGGCGGCTTCGAGCCGCAGGCCTTCGTGGTCGCGGCCCTCGCCATGTCCTTCGCCTACACGGGCGGAATGTTCCTCAACGACGCCTTCGATCGGGAGATCGACGCGCGCGAGCGCCCGGAGCGTCCCATCCCGTCGGGAGAAATCAGCGCGGGCGCGGTGTTCGCGCTCGGCTTCGGGCAGCTCTTGCTCGGCGTGCTCCTCGTCGCGGCCCTTGGGCCCCTCACGGGTGGCCCTCTCAACCTCCCCGCGGTGGTCGCGGCCCTCGCCCTGTGCGGCGTGATCGTCCTCTACAATGTCCTTCACAAGCAGAACCCACTCTCTCCCCTGGGGATGGGCCTGTGTCGCCTGGGTGTGTACGCGACGGTGGGGCTCGTCTTCACGCCGCGCTCCCTGGAGCTTCCCTGGCCTTTGCTCGTCGGCGCGCTCCTGCTGCTCGGCCACCTGATCGGCCTCACCTACGTGGCCAAGCAGGAGAGCCTCGGCTCCGTGAAGGGGTTCTGGCCCCTCGCGTTGCTCGCTGGTCCGGTGCTGTTCGGGATTTCGCGGGCGGGCGATGAGCCGGCGGTGTTGGGCTTCGTGGTGCTGCTGGTGGGGCTGGAGTTGTGGGCTCTGGCGTTGCTCCGTCGCGTTCCGCCGCGGATCCCGCAGACGGTGATCACGCTCATCGCGGGGATTTCACTCGTGGAC
>JAEWOQ010000369.1 GCA_023460875.1 Pseudomonadota bacterium | reverse complement strand
CTCGGGTCAAAGCCAGCTCGCCGGAGTCGCCGGCGATGTGCCCGGAGGTGGGGCGGTCGAGCCCGGGGGAGGACGACCATGACCGCCTTGGTCGCGGTGCGCGACACGCCTCTCGATCTGGGGGAGGCCATCGCGGCGGTGGGCGCCGATCACGTCGGCGGCGTCGCGGTGTTCCTGGGCACGGTCCGAAACCACAACGACGGCCGGGCCGTGACGCTGCTCGAGTATCACGCCTATGAGTCCATGGCGGAGCGGCAGATGCGCAAGATCGTGGACGGTATCGTCGCCGAGCTCCCCGGCGTGCGGCTCGCGGCGCTGCACCGCGTCGGGGAGCTGCGCGTGGGAGATGTCGCTGTCATTTGTGTGGCTGCCTCGGAGCACCGCGGGGAGGCCTTCAGCGCGTGTCGCTCGCTGATCGACCGCATCAAGGCGGATGTGCCGATCTGGAAGCGGGAGCACGGCCCCGATGGACCCTACTGGGTCGGCTGGCAAGACGCGCGCTGTGGCGGCCACGAGCACGCCCACGAGCACGGCGATGACGAGCACGGTTCCTCCCGCTGAGCTCCAATGCTCGGCGCGCCGGGCCAGCACGTGGCCGTCCGCGCGCTCAGCCGTCCGCGTGCTTAGCAGTCCGCGAAGGGGAGCACCTCCGTGAGCGCTCCCGCGGGGAGCTCGCTCACGTCTTCGGGTACGACCACGAGGCAGTTCGCCCAAGCCATGGCGGTGACCGCGCCTGACGCCTGGTTCGACAGGAGCGTCACCCGGTCTCCCTCGAGCGTCGCGCGGTAGAAGCCGCGTCGCCCCGGCTTCTGGCGGAGGGGTGACGTGAGCGCTGCGCGGCGCAGGGGAGGGATCGGGCGTCGGTCTCCCTGCATGTGACGCAGGAGGGGCAGGCCGAACAAGGTGAAGGTGATCAGCGCCGACGCGGGGTTACCGGGGAGGCCCAAGATCGTCGTGGTCCCGAGGCGCGCGAGGAGCAGGGGTTTACCCGGCTTCATGCGCACCTTCCAGAAATCCACGGTGGCGCCGAGCTCCTCGAGTGCGGGGCGCACCACGTCGTGTTCGCCGACGCTGACGCCGCCGATCGTGATCAGGAGATCCGCTGTCGCCGCCGCTTCAACGATAGCGTCTCGAGTGGGAGCGAGCTCGTCCCGGGTCAGCGGCGCCCGGTGAGGCGTGCCACCGCCGTGAGCGACGAGGGCGCTCACGGCGACGCCGTTGCTGTCGGCGATGGTGTGGGGAGGGCCTCCCCCTGGCGGTCGGAGCTCGTCGCCCGTGCACAGGAGCGGCACCAGCGGACGCCGGGCGACCAGGACCTCTACCCGGTCCAGAGAGGCCAGCAAGCCGAGGTCGTAGGCGGAGAGGCGCGTGCCCCGGGTCAGGGCGAGAGCACCTGCCTCCAGATCTTCTCCGCGTCGGCGCACGTTGTCTCCCGTCCTCGGGGCGCTCGCGAGTCGCACGCGGTCTCCCACCCGCTCCACGACCTCCTGCATCACCACGCAGTCGGCTCCTTCGAGCAGCGGGGCGCCAGTGAAGATACGCGCGGCCGTGCCCGGCGCGAGGGGCGCGCTCCCCTGGCCCGTGCGTTGATGCGCGGAGACGGGCAGATCCCATGGTCCCGTGCCCGTCGCGTCCGCGGCGCGCAGGGCATACCCATCCATTGCGCTGTAATCGAACGGGGGCCAGTCACCCGTGGCGTGCACGTCTTCCGCCAGCACTCGGCCTGCGGCCGACCATAGGGGGACTCGTTCCGTGCCGACGGGGCGCGCCGCCGCCAAGACACGTTCTCGCGCTGCATCGAAGTCGAGCATCGGCGCGCCCATCGTCCGCGCGTCTCGAGCAGGGGGCAAGCGCAGGTGTCATCGCGGGCCGTTGGCGCCGGGCCTGGGGGGCGCTGAGCGGGGCGGCGGCGCGCCGGGTTCGCGGTGGGAGGGGGGTCTCCTGAGGGCGTGGAGCAGACGGCGCCTCGTGCATCGTGGAGCGAGCCTGCGTGGCGCGGGGGCGCTGCGTTGCTACGCTGCGTCGCTACGTTCCGAACTTTCTTCGACTTCTCAGCCGGAAGCCGTTGCCCATGAGAGGACTCGAGTCATGTTTATAATGATGGCGCGGTCGAGGCGCCTGAGGGCCGCTCGAAAGAGCGGGCTTTTCGTCCTCACCTGGGCGTTCGCATCAGCGGCAAACGTGCCGCACGACGTCCGTCGAGAGCCGAGCGGAGGAGGTGACAACCACGCAAGCTCCACGGGCACGCGGCGCGACAACCCAGGGGAACGAGTACCCTTATCAGGGTCGGAGAAGCCACTCGCCGCGTCATCGCAATCTTCCTCCCCCCCGGGGCCGCCCAGCTCAGAGCTTTGGACGGCCTCGGGCGTGTCGGCCGCCGAAGGAGAGACAGAGACACAGGGCGCGGCGAGCGGAGCCGCCTTCGCGGACAGCAGCACGGCCCTCGCGGACAGCAGCACGTCGCAGCACCCGCCGGTGTACGTCGATGACCACGGCGCCGAGACGGACACCGAGACGCTCGCGCGCTTTCAGGAGGAGCTCAGCCCTCACGGCGTCTGGATCGAGGACCCGCGTTACGGCGCCGTCTGGGTCCCACACCGCGCGACGGTGGGCGCCGAGTTCTCTCCCTACGTGAGCCACGGTCGCTGGGGCATCGACGAGGCGGGGCAGTGGATCTGGCTCAGTGACCTCCCGTACGGCAAGGTCGTCTTCCACTACGGCCGCTGGGTGAGCGTGCCGACCTACGGGTGGGCGTGGGTCCCGGGGACGCGTTACGCGCCGGCCTGGGTGGTGTGGCGGGTTCCGAGCGGCGCTCGCGCGACGACCTTCGTCGGTTGGGCGCCGGCGCCGCCGACCTTCGTTTGGTACGGGGGAATGGCCTACCACTACGTGCATCCCGTGACGTATGGCTGGGTGTTCTGCCCGAGTCCGTACGTCTTCGATCGCTGGATGTATCGGCACCTGGTGCGGGACCACCACCGCGCCATGGCCGCGCGACGCCACACCCGTGAGCACGCGCCATCTCGCCCGCGGGTAGGAGCGCCACGGAGCCCGACCCCCCGCCAAGCGTATGTGCCACCACGGCGTGTGCCTGCGGAGCGTTGGAAGGCCCCCCGTGCGCTCCCCCGTGCGCTCCCCCCCGGGGCCTCGGCTCCGCGAGCCGAGCGGCGCGCTCCGACCTTCGTGGATCGCCGCTCCCGCGCTCCGACCC
>JAEWOQ010000368.1 GCA_023460875.1 Pseudomonadota bacterium | reverse complement strand
GTGGAGGAGCTGGCCCAGGAGGAGTCCCGCGCCCTGCGCGAGGCCTCGGCCTACGCGGAGGAGGAAGGTCAGGCCCGCCGCGAGCTGGCCCAGGCGCAAGCCGCCGCCCGGGAGCACGTGGCCGCCGCCGACCACGCAGAGAAGCTCGGACAAGGGACCCGCACGCTCTTCGAGCGCGCTGGCGCGGCCCGAGCGCTGGTCGACGCCAAGGCCGCGTGGCTCGCGACCCGCGAACGGCGTCGCAAGTCTCGCGAGTCGGTGGCCGCGGACCTGCGCGGCCAAATCGAGGAGCTGCGCGGCCAGCTGTCTCGCTACGCGGAAGCCGTCGAGGAGGATCTCGCCGCAGGCCGAGAGAAGATCGCGGCCCGGACGCGGGACGGGCTCGCCTACGAGAAGCTGTTCGTCGACGCGTGCAACCTGCTCGTGGCCCACCTCAAGGGCAAACCCGAGGTGCGCGACCTGATGAACGAGCTGAGCGCGAGCACCGAGCAGGCACCGCACTCTGACGCCTCGAAGGTCGAACCCGCGCGAGCGGCGAGCTGAGCTCGGCCCTCCCCGGCTCCGCCCGCGCGATCCGCGTCGCCCCGAGACACGGCGGCGTGGATCGTGCTGCGCCCTACGCGGCGCGCCTCAAGGCGTGAGCTTCGTGGCCAGGAAGGCCCGGAGCTTGACCGCGTTGTTCGCGTCCTGACCGAGGGCGGGCACCTCGTAGCGGTTCGCCCAGGCGACCACGTCGGCGAGGAACTCCTCCCGGACCTGGGCGTCTTCGAGCAAGGCCTGCACGCTCCGCCCCCGGACGCTCAGCTCCCCGAGCCCCTCGACGAAGGCGGACAGACGCTCGTACTCCCCGCCGAGGAACTCTCGCACGAACTCGACCTGCCCCGCGAGCTTCCTCAGGCTCTCCGGCGTCTCGTCTCTCTCCAGGACCTCGGTGGGGATCTGGCTCAGCGCGACGCGCACCACGAAGGTGTCGTCCACGTAGCCCAGGTTCTCGATGCCGTCGTCGATCAGGTCCAGAGACTTGAACAGATAGCTCAGCCCCACCGCTGCCGGCCGTCGCACTTGCTCCGGTTGCTCCTCGGCGGCGAGCACCTCGCCGAGAGCGCGAGCGTCGTCACCCAAGCTCCTCAGCCACGTTCCAAAGACCTCGAGATATCGCCCGTCCTGGTCGCTCATGGGGGAGCCTTCCTATCATCGCCGCGCCAGGAAAAGAACGGGCGGCACAGCACCCGCAGCGCGTTTTCGCTCATCACCTGGCTCACCTCGCGTCGTGTGAGGCCCGCCTCCAGCAGAGCTTCGGCCAGCACTTGGTAGCGCGACGCGTCGCCCAGCTCCGGCACCGGACGGATCCCCCCTTCGAAGTCCGATCCGATGGCCACGTGCTCCACGCCCGCGACGCGCCGGATGTAGAGCACCTGCTCGACCACGTGCTTCAGGGACGCCCGACCGCTCCCGGAGAGGAACGGTTGGTGGAAGTTGACGCCGATCACACCGCCGCTCCGTCCGATGGCGCGGATCTGCGCGTCCGTGAGGTTGCGGGGGTGCGCGGCGAGGGCGCGCGCGTTCGAGTGGGTCGCGATGACGATCGCCCGCGACTCCGCGGCCATGTCGAGGATCTCGTCGGTGGTCGCGTCCGACGCATGGGAGACATCCATGAGCCCCCCGAGCTCTTGGATCTTCTCGACCACCGCGCGCCCCTTGGCGGTGAGGCCCCCCGGCGGCTCCCCTCGCCCGGAGCTCGACCCGAGCACGTTGTGCGCGGTGTGCACGAGCCCGAAGGAGCGCACCCCGCGCAGCATCCAGCTCGCGAGCTCGTCGGTTCTCGGCTCGAGGTGCGCGGCGCCCTCGAAGGCGAACCACGTCTGCACCGGCCTCGAGCGCGCCTCCCCTGCCTGGCGCACCCCACAGCCGGGCAAGGCGTAAGGCGGCGTCTCGAGGAGGCGCCCGTAAGCCGCCGCGTAGGCCCCCTCGTAGTCTTGCCTGCGCGCGCCGACCGGCGAGGCCCACTCGGGCACGAACAACGGCAGCACCACCCCCACGACGCCGACGTCCCGGAGCGCGGCGGCGCGAAACTCTCCCAGCCCGCGCGCGAAGGGTTTGCCCTTGTAGAGGTGCCGATACACGAGGTCTACGTGCTGATCGACGACGGCGAAGGGCCGCTCCGCTGCCGCGACCCCGCGCATCGGCAAGGCTCCCAGCGCTCCCAGCAGCGGCAGCGAGAGCACGATGGACAGCAATCCCCGCGCCGAGCGCCGGCTCCGGTCCAACGCGGCGTGGGGACGGCGCGCCCCTTTCAGTAGTCGGGCTCGCTGCCGGGCTTCCACTTGATGCTGCAGCCGATGCTCGGCCTCTGCTCCGCGTTCGGCGTGCCCCCCGCGCGCACCGCGTCGATGGCTGCCCTCACGTCCGCGGCGGTCACAGGGTGATCGTTGTTCGGCCGCGCGTCGTCCATCTGCCCCCGGTACACCAACCGGTGTCCTCCGTCGAAGAGATAGAACTCGGGGGTGCAGGCCGCGCGCAGGGCGCGGGCCAAGGTCTGGTCCTCGTCGAACAGGTACGGGAACACGTACCCGAACCGCGCGGCGTCCTCCGCCATCGCGCTGGGCGAGTCCGCGGGCTGCTGCTGCGGATCGTTGGCGGAGACCGCCACCATGCCCACCCCCATCTCACGACAGCTGCGGCCGAGCTCGGCGAGCCCTGCCTTGATGCGCTTCACGTAAGGGCAGTGGTTGCAAATGACGGCTACGAGCAGTGGCTGGCCAGAAAACGTCCGTGAGCCGACCTGCTCGCCGCTCACGGTATCCAGCAGCTCGAAGGGCGGCAGCGCGGTGCCGAGCTCGAGCATCGTCGAAGGAATCAATGCCATCAGGTACCTCCCGCCTCCGGTCTACGGCGCCTCGAGCCGCAAGGGCAAGCGCAGGGCCTCCTCGGCGCGCTCCGGGTCGTACAGGAAAGCGTAGGCGGCCCGGCTCGCGAGGACACGCTTGGTGTAGCGGCGCGTCTCCGAGAAGGGGATGAGCTCGACCCAGACGTCGAAATCGACCTCCGGACGCTCTCTGAGCCAGCGAGCCGGTCTCCCCGGTCCCGCGTTGTAACCAGGGATCGCCAAGAGCGGGTTCTTGGGAAAGCGGTCCGTGAAGCTGCTGAGCACGCGGCTCCCGAGGGCGATGTTCACCGCCGGCTGCTTCAGCGCCTGAGGTTGATAGGGCAACCCGACACGTTGCGCGTAGGCCTTCGCCGTCGGCACGATGAGCTGCATCAAGCCGTAGGCCTTGGCGGGGCTCTCCGCCCCGGGGTCGAAGGCAGACTCCTCCCGCATGATCGCGTAGATGAACCACTCGGGGACGCCGTTCTTACCGGCCTCCCGCTCCACGATGGAGCGGTGGGGGCGCGGGAAGCCGAGCTCCCACGCCTTGCGCCAGTCTCCAGAGGGCCAGTGCGCGAACCAGTCCGTGAGCTGTCCGCGGGCGATCCCGTGGGAAGGTCCGGCCGCGCCAGCGCGCCCATAGAGCAACGCGATGCCCCAGAGCAGCGAGGCGTCGGGAGAGTCCCCGTCTCCCCTGGGGAGGGCCGCGAGCTCTCGACGACCGCGCGCCACGTCTCCGACGCGCAGCAGCTCCATGCCGCGCCGGAAGGCGGGGTGACGATACTCGCTGCGCATCGCGAACGAGAAGGGGCGCTCGGTCGCGCGGCGCACCCCCTCCTCCAAGCTGGCCCGGGCCCGTTCGGGATCGAGGGCGTCCAGGCGCGAGTAGGCGTGGAGCATGTAATAGGACAGGGGCAGCTCCCGCACGATGCTGGCGTACTCTTGGAGCGCCTCTTCCCGCTTCCCCAGCTCGTAGCGCGCTCGCGCCAGAAAATAGCGCTCGCGGCCAGAGAACTCGTGCCCCCGCGCGCTGTCCTTGCTGCGCACCAGGGCCACGCCCCGCTCGAGCACCGAGGCGGCGCCCGACCAGTCGTGCTTCTCGATGCGGCGCATCGCGAGCTCGAGGACACCCTCCATCGTCATGTCGCCGTTGGGGTAGTCCGCGGGCATGC
This sequence comes from Pseudomonadota bacterium, assembly GCA_023460875.1. GTDB lineage: Bacteria > Myxococcota_A > Polyangia > Polyangiales > Polyangiaceae > NIC37A-2. Next base: position 30,084 of record JAEWOQ010000368.1, on the reverse strand, counting down.
TCGCCAACAGCTCCGTGAAGCGCGCCTCTGCGCCCAAGCGCAGGTAGCTCCGCGCCCGGAGCAGGCGGCCATCGTCGAGCAACGTGCTCTGCCCCCCCTCCTTCTCGAGCATCTCGTAGTAGCGCACCGCCTGGGCATGCTGTCCCCCCGAGGCGGCGTACTTGCCGGCGACGTACAGGAGCCGGGGGCGCAGATCCGCGTCGTCGCGGCAGTGCTGTACCGCCGGCACGAGCTCCTCCGAGGCACGCGCCCAGTGCCGCTGTCGCGCCAGCACCTTCGCACGGACGAAGGACAGCTTGCAGCCGACCGCCGACCACCTGTCGGACAACCGCAGGATCAAGGCGTCGCTCGCGTCCAAGGCGTCCTCGAGGTGTCCCGTGTCGTGCAGCGCCTCCACGTGCCGCAGCTCGACCTCTGGCTCCCGCGGTCCCGCGAGGGCCGCTTCGCCCTCCGGGAGCAGGACCGCGGCGCTCCTCTGCAGCGCCCTGGCCGCTCGGGCCCCGTCCGATGCAGGCGCGAGCCCCACCTCCGCAGCCCGAGCGTGCACCAGGATGGCGCGCGCCTCGGCCTCGCTCACGGCCCCCGCCTCGCGCGGTTGCCCCGTCTCGTTCAGAGCTCCCCGCTCCTGGAGCCGCGCGAGGAGGATCCGCGCCAGCGCTCTGTGAGCCTCTGCCGAGGGGGCCGCCGACACCTCCGCGCTCCACAGGCCGACGGCGCGCTCGAGATCTCCCGTCCGCTCCGCAGCCTCGGCCAACAAGGGCCGCAGCCCGGCCCCGACGGGGCCATCGAGGGGGACTCGCTCGAGGGCGGCCAAGGCGCGCGCCGCTTCACCGCTCTGGAGCCAGCAGCGCCCCCCGCCGAGGAGCGCATAGTGGGTGAGCTCCCACGACACCTCGGAGGCGTTCATGTACGCGCGCGCGGCGGACTCGAAGCGCCCCGACTCCTCCTCCAAACGCGCCAGGAGGTACTCCCCCCGGGCGCGCTCGAGGTCGCGCCACGCCGCCTGCTCGAGCACCTCGCGGACGCGCTCTGCCGCGACCGCCGTCTCTCCGGCGTCGATCGCCTCTCGCGCCGCGCCCAGCTCCGAGAGGGCGAGGAGCGGCGTGAACGCTTCCAGATCCAGCACCTCGTCGGGGGCCGGCTCCTGCGCCGCCGTGGGGGCCTCGCCCGCCGCCGTCGTCTTGATGGCCAGCGGCTCCCCGGGCGCCTCTGGACCGGTGAGTCGCGCGATGGAGCATGCGCCCACGGCCAGCCCCACCGCCACGGACCCGAGCTTCCAGGCTCGACCCGAGGGGACCTTCACGCGCTCCTCCCGGTGCTCCAGCGAGCCAGCGCTCCTTCGACGGCGTCCTCCTCCTGGACCCTCTCCGCTCGCCCCGCCGCTAGCCGCACCTCTTCGCTCAGGCAACGCTCGACCGCCTCCTCTTTCCCGTGCGCCTCCGCGAGGGCGCGGCGGGCGCTGCGCACCGCCTTCTCCTCCCTCTGGAGCCGGTCGAGCGCGTCGTCCCGCACCTGAAGGACCTCCGCGCCGCGGCGAGCAGCCGCAGCCTGGTACTGCTCCTGCCGAACCCAGTCCGAGGCCCGTCGCTCACCGCGACCGAGCCGCTCTTCCTCCGCGACGGTGGAGGCGCGCAGCTCCCCGCGCCAAGCTTCCAGCTCCCGCTCCGCGATGCCGAAGGCCACTCGCGCTCCTTGGAGGTCCTGCTCGGCTCGCGCGAGCTCCTGAGCACGGCTCCTGACGTCCGCGCTGCGCAGCTGAGCGAGCGCCGTGAGGGCGGTGCTCGTCCGGGGCATGGCCGGAACCCTAACCCCGGAGCCCAGGGCTGTCCAAGCGGCGCCCGCGCCCCAAATCCCCACCCCGGCCTCCCGCGGTGGCTTGGAACGGCTCCACGGCGCAGCCCATTGCCCACTCGGCCACCCAGAGACAGCATCCCACCATGTACGACGAGGGGGTAGGGGAAGTCGCCGAGGCCACGGTCTTCACCGAGCCCTCGTACATCGCCCTGACGGCCATCCACGCCTTCGAGCGCTTGGAGCTGCGGGCCGTGGCCGCCCGCGCCGACGGTTGGCTCAGCTCGTCTCCCACCACCGTGCGCCTCGCGGACGGCTCGTACTGCGTCTGCATGCGCTACGGAGTCGTCGTCTTCGTCGGCAGCTCGGAGTCGGCCCGACACGACTTCCTCGATTTCCTGGGGACCTGCGGCGCGGAGCGCAAGAGTCAGCCGGAGAGCGACGAGCTGCAACTGCGCGTGCGCCCCGAGCGCGTCGACCGCATGGTCGCGGACACCCTGGAGGTCCAGAGCACGTCCCTCTACCGCTTTCAGGTCATCGCCGAGGTGCTGGCGCGGAGCGTGGTCTTGTCGAGCTACGAGGCCGTGCTGCGCGAGGCGGCGGACCTCGCGGAGCCCCTGGCCCGGGATCTGGCGGCCCGCGGAAACAGCCGTCATGCTGCACGCGAGCTGCTCCGCAGCATCGGCTCCGTGCTCCACATCCGCCAACAGCTCGTCGGCCGCGCCGAGGTCACAGAGAAGCCGGACCTCCTCTGGGATCACCCCGAGCTCGAGCGTCTCTTCCACCTCCTCAACGACGAGCTCGAGATCGTCGAGCGCAACCTCGCCCTCGGCGCCAAGCTCGATCTGATCACCGAAACCGCGCGCACCGCCCTCGACTTGGTCCAGCACCGCGCCACCCTCCGCGTCGAGTGGTACATCGTGGCGCTCATCGTCGTGGAGATCGTCCTCTCCCTCGTCGACCGGTGGTTCTAACCGACACATCCATGACGGACGATCGCTCCCCCCTCGGCGACGCAGAAGACGCCACCCGGCTGCCGTTCGAGCTCCTGGCCCAACCCAACGACTCAACCTGCGGCCCCACCTGCCTGCACGGGGTCTACGGCTACTTCGACGACTCCCTACCTCTCGACGAGGTCATCGCGGGGGTGCGCGCGCTGCCCACAGGAGGCACGCTCGCCGTCTCCCTGGGCTGCCACGCCCTGCGCCGCGGCTACCGCGCGACGATCTACACCTGCAACTTGCAGGTCTTCGATCCGACCTGGTTCACGCCCGGCGCCTCGATCCCCGAGAAGCTCAGGGCTCAGCGGGCGCTGAAGTCGAGCCGGCGCCTGTCCTTGGCCACCGACGCGTACCTCGAGTTCTTCGAGCTCGGCGGGCGTATGAAGTACGAGGACCTCAACTCCGCCCTGTTCCGCCGCTACCTGCGCCGGGGCATCCCGATCCTGACAGGTCTGTCCGCGACGCACCTGTACCGCTGCTCCCGGGAGCGCGATGACGGGGGCTACGACGACGTGGCGGGCGTGCCCGTCGGCCACTTCGTCGTCCTGAGCGGCTACGACCCCGGTACCCGGGAGGTGCTGGTGGCAGATCCGCTCGCCAACAACCCCGGCTTCGGGTCGCAGAACTACCGCGTGAAGATGGACCGGCTGATCGCCGCCGTCCTGCTCGGCATCGTCACCTACGACGCCAACCTGCTCGTGATCGAGCCATTGATCAGGAAGCCCGCGCCGTGAGCACTCTCATCGTCGTCGAAAACCCGCAGAGCTGGGCCCTCGAAGTGCCCGGCGCCGAGGTCGTCTCCGCCCGCGACTACCTCACCCGCTCCCGCTTCACGGGGCTCGGCCGCGCCACCGTCTTCAACCTGTGCCGCAGCTACGCCTATCAGTCGACGGGCTACTACGTCTCCCTGCTCGCCACCGCGCGGGGGCACCGCCCCTTCCCCTCCGTAACGACGATCCAAGACCTGCGCCTCTCGCCCGTCGTCAAGATCGCCTCGGAGGAGCTCGATCAGCTGCTGCAGTCGCTCCTCGCGCCGCTCAAGAGCGACACCTTCTCCCTCAGCATCTACTTCGGGCGCAACCTCGCTTCGCGCTACGATCGCCTGGCGCGAGCGCTCTTCAACTACTTCCCCGCCCCGCTGCTCCGCGCCGAGCTGGTCCTGGCGGACCGTTGGCGCTTGCAGGGTCTCCGCACCATCGCCGCCGACGAGATCCCACCGACACACTTGGACTTCGTCGCCGCGCAGGCGAAGCGGTTCTTCGCGCGCCCCAACGTCCCCGACCTGAAGCGCGCCCGCTACACGATCGCCATCCTCGTCAACCCCCAGGAGGTCGACGCGCCCTCGGACGCCAAGGCCATCGACCGCTTCGTGCGCGCCGCGCGCCGCCTCGGCATGCAGGCCCAGGTCATCGGCAGGGAAGACTACGGGCGGATCGCCGAGTTCGACGGCCTCTTCATCCGTGAGACGACCTCCGTCAATCATCACACTTACCGCTTCGCCTCGCGCGCCGCCGCGGAGGGCCTCGTCGTCATCGACGATCCAGAGTCGATCGTGCGTTGCAGCAACAAGGTGTACCAGGCCGAGATGATGCGCCGCCGCGGGATCCCCACGCCGCGCACCCTCGTCGTACACCGCGAGAACGCGAAGGAGGTGGGCGCAGAGCTCGGCTTCCCGTGCGTGCTGAAGCGCCCCGACAGCTCCTTCTCCTTGGGCGTCGTGAAGGCCAACGACGAGCAGGAGCTGAAGACCCACCTCGCCACCTTCTTCGCGCGCTCCGAGCTGATCGTGGCGCAAGAGTTCCTGCCGTCGCAGTTCGACTGGCGCATCGGCGTCCTAGACGGCACCCCGCTGCACGCCTGCCGCTATCACATGGTGCGCGGGCACTGGCAGATTCAGGTCGCAGAAGGCACCACCAAGCGCCGCTACGGCCGCGTCGACACCCTCGGCCTCGACGAGACGCCCCCCGAGGCCATCGCCCTCGCGGTGCGGGCCGCGAACCAGGTGGGGCGCGGCTTCTACGGCGTGGACATCAAGGAGCTCGACGGCCGCTTCGTCGTGATGGAGATCAACGACAATCCGAGCATCGAAGCCGGCTGCGAAGACGCGGTGCTCAAGGACGATCTTTACCTCGCCGTGATGCGCACCTTCTATCGCCGCTTCGAGGAGCGCGCCCGCGAGCTTCGCCCCATCTGACCGTCGTCTGCAGCGCCACCAACACACCTCCTCCCATGCAGCCCTCCCTCCATCTCTTCGAGGCCATCGGCATCGAGCTCGAATACATGATCGTGGACACGGAGACCCTCGATGTCCGGCCCGTCGCCGACGCTCTCCTCGCGCGGGAGGCTGGCGCGCCGGTCATGTCGCTGGAGCGCGGCTCCATCGCCTGGTCCAACGAGCTCGCCCTCCACGTGATCGAGTTGAAGACGAACGGCCCCACGACGGACCTCGCCCGCGCCGCCGTGGACTTCCAGGCGGACGTCCGCGCCGCCAGCGCGCACCTCTCCGCCCTCGGCGCGCGCCTGCTCCCCACGGGGATGCACCCCTGGATGGACCCTCACCGGGAGCTGCGGCTCTGGCCCCACGACGACGACGTCATCTACGCGACCTTCCACCGCATCTTCGACTGCCGCGGTCACGGCTGGGCGAACCTGCAGAGCATGCACGTCAACCTCCCCTTCTGTGGAGACGACGAGTTCGGCCGCCTCCACGCCGCAGTACGCCTCGTGCTCCCGCTCTTGCCCGCGCTGGCTGCTTCGTCGCCCCTCGCCGACGGCCGCTTCAGCGGCTCCGCCGACACGCGCCTGGTCCACTACGCGACCAACGCGCGGCGCATCCCGAGCGTCTCCGGGCGAATCATCCCTGAGCCCGTGTTCACGCACGAAGCGTATCAAAGGCTCCTCCACGGGATCTATCGAGACCTCGAGCCCCACGATCCCGACGAGGTCCTCCGGGAGGAGTGGGTCAACGCGCGCGGCGCCATCGCCCGCTTCGATCGGGACACCATCGAGATCCGCGTGCTCGACACCCAGGAGTGCCCCCGGGCAGACCTCACCATCGCCGCCCTCGTGGTCGACGTGGTCGAGCGCCTCACCGCCCGCGCGAGCAACGAACCCGCTCTCTACGCCTGGTCCGAGGACCGCCTCGCGCGGGTCCTCGCGGGCTGCGTCCAGGCCGGTGACGAGTCCGTCATCGACGATCGCGAGTACGTCGAGCTACTCATCGGGACGGTGACCGAGCCCCTCACCGCCCTCGAGGTGTGGCGCCGCCTCGCGGACGGCAGCCGTCGCACCTGGACGAACGACGAGGGGCGCAATCTGGACCAGCTCCTGACGGAGGGTTGCCTCGCCCATCGCATCCGACGACGTCTCGGGCCCCAACCTACCCGAGCCGACCTCCGTGAGCTCTACGGCGAGCTCGCCGAGTGCCTGCTCGAAGGACGCCTCTTCAGCGCCCCTTCTCGCCCCTGAGCCAAGCAGCTCTCAGCTACTGCAAAGCTCCTCGCCCCCCACTTCCGAGCGAGGGACCGCCGTGCTCGTCGCGACCCCTGGTGAGCACCACATCGATCCGGACACCGCGCGCACTGCGCCCCTCGTCGGACGCCGGGTACGCGTCACGGGATGAGCACCACGTCGATCCGGACACCGCGCGCGCACGCGGGAGCCGCGAAGCCGCGGCCCCGGGCTCCCTACCGCCCGCTCAGCCTTCTTCGACGGCCTGGGAGGTCTCCCAGCCGTCGATCATGTCCTGGTACTCCGCCCGATCCGCCAGGGACATCGCGAGGAACAGCAGCACGAACAGGAACGACGATACGAACACGGTGACGTTGAACTTGCTGTCCCACAGCATGTGCATGAAGAACGCCATCACCAACCCTGCCTTGATGGTGGCGATGATCATCGCGATGATGAAGTTCCCCTGACCCCCGAGGTCGATCGCCGTCACGGCGACCGTAAGTATCGTCAGGATCACCAGCGCGCCGAACACTCCGAACAGCACCTGCATGCTCGCCGTGTGAGCGAGCCCGTGCTCCGCGTGCTTCTGGTGGCTCGTCCCGGCGTGCTCCTCGCCCTGCTCCGTCGCCGGCTTGGCCGTGGCGCCCGCGGAGTCCGAGTCCTGGGTGATCCCCGGCGTCGGCTCCAAGGGGGAGGCGGCCTCGACGTCCTGGGACATGCCCGCGACGCCCTGGGGCTCAGCCCCTTCGGCGGCCGCGTCCTCCGCCCCATCCGTCGGCTCTGCCGCGTCGACCTGCTCTGCCGCCTTCGGGTCGCTTCCCGCGCCTCCCTCAGCCGACACCTCCGCGGCTGCGCCCGCGTCTTCCCCGCGAGCTGCTTCCGCCTCGGCCTCTTCCGCTTGCTTGCCCTCGTCGGCGTGCTGCGTCGCCTCCGGGCGCGCCTCTTCGCTTTCGCCAGACTTCTCGTCGTCGGAACGCTTCTCTTCGTCAGCCATGGTCGTTCTCGGCCTCCGTTGGGTCTCTAGGACGCCAACGGAGGAGTCTTCGGGTCAATCGCGGAGCTCAGTGGATGAGGTAGAGGAGGGGGAAGAGGTAGATCCAGATGAGATCGACCAAGTGCCAGTACAGCGCGGTGAAGTCGATCGGCCCGAAGTACTTCGGCCCGAACCTCCGTCGAGTCGCACGCACCAGCATCCAAATCCAGACGCCGATGCCGATGACGACGTGCACGCCGTGCAAGCCCGTCATGAAGAAGTAGATGCTGAAGAACACCCCCGCCTTCTCGGGCCGCACCAGCTGGTACGGCCCATCCGCCTGGCGCTGGAGGATCCCGGCGCGCAGCAGGGGCGTCGCCTCCGCCGCCGTAAACTTGCGGAGCTCGTTCGCCAGGAACACGTCGTCATCGAGGATCGGCTCCTCCACCGCAGGCGCTGCCGGCGCTGCAGGAGCGGCCACGACAGGAGCCTGCGTCGCCGCTGCGTCCTCGGCCGCCTCAGTGCCAGACGCCGGCTCCGCCGCAGGGGCTTCGCCAGCAGCGTCCTGTCCCGGGCTCGGCTCCGCCCCGACAGGCTCCCCGGGCGCTGCCTGCGCCACCTGGTTCACCACTGGGACGAGCGCGAGAGGCTCCCCGTGAGGCACTTCCAGGTCGACCGCTGCCGTCGCCTTGCGCGCCTCCAGCTTCGCCATGAGCCTCGTCATGGCTTCGGCCGCCTCGGGATGCTTCTTCTTGAAGGACTCGACCTCCCACACCTCGTGCTTCGGGTCGAAGTGCCGGCTGGGCAGGAGTCCGTCGTGGAACTTGTGGGTGTACTCGACGTACTTCACGCCCATGAACGTGAAGGCGCAGGCGATCGTGACCAGGATGTTGATCTTGACCAGCCTCTGCTGTCCGAGCTGCGCCGCGCGCACCGCCCAAGCTGCCGTGAGGCTGCTCAGGATGAGCACCACCGTGTTCAGGGCACCCAGGTTCGTGTCCAGATAGAAGTGCGCCCAGTAGAACACCTCCGGGTGCTGTGCCCGATAGATCGTGTAGGCGCAGAACAACCCCGAGAAGAACAGGATCTCCGTGACCAAGAACAGCCAGATGCCGAGCTTGCCGGAGTCGAACTGCTGCTGAGGTGAGTCGAAGTGATGCGCAACGTAAGGGTACTGGAGGGGCGCCCCGTGGCCGTGGCCCCCCTCCGCGTGACCATGGTCGTCGCCGTGGGACTTCGCGACGTCCGCCACGCGCGCGCCCTCATTCGCTTTGCTTTCCATCATCGATCCTGTTCCCAGACTGGGAAAATCGAGTCCCCGCCGGCTCACTCGGCCGGTACGTATCCCCGGCTCTTCTTGTCGAAGCGCAGCTTGTCGTAGTTGTCGTACGGGCCCCGGTTGACCACCGGCGTCTCGTGGAAGTTGTAGTACGGAGGCGGCGACTCACAGGTCCACTCCAGCGTGGTCGCACCCCAGGGGTTCGCCGGCGCCTTCGGCCCGCTTCGCGCGCTCTTCAGGAGGTAGATCGCCGTGAGCAAGAAGCCCAGCCCGAGGATGTACGCCCCAATGGTCGAGAACTGGTGCAGCCCTGTGAACTCCGGCAGGTAGTTGTAATAGCGGCGCGGCATGCCCCGCGTGCCGAGGATGAACTGGGGGAAGAACGTGAAGTTCAAGCCCAAGAACACGAGCAGGGCGCCGACCCGACCGGCCCGCTCCGGGTACATCCTCCCGCTGAACTTCGGCCACCAGTAGTGAAGCCCGCCCATGAACGCGGTGATGGAGCCACCCATCATCACGTAGTGGAAGTGCGCGACGACGAAGTAGGTGTCGTGCAGGTGCACGTTCACGCTCATGGTGGCGAGGAACACGCCCGTCACGCCGCCGATGGTGAACACCCACAAGAACGCCAACGCGTAGAGCATGGGCGTATCCAGGTGGATCCGCCCCTTGTACATCGTGGCCAGCCAGTTGAAGATCTTGATGGCGGTCGGGATGGCGATCAGGAAGGTGATCCCGCTGAAGATCGCGCCCGCGAGCACCGACTGCCCGCTCGTGAACATGTGGTGTCCCCAGACCAGGAAGCCCAAGAACGCGATCGCCAACGAGCTGAGAGCGATGAACTTGTAGCCAAAGATCGGCTTCCGGCTGAACGCGCAGATGAGCTCGCTGATCACCCCGAAGGCCGGGACGATCATGATGTACACGGCGGGGTGCGAGTAGAACCAGAAGAAGTGCTGGAACAACACCGGGTCGCCGCCGAGGCTCGGGTCGAAGATCCCCAAGCCCACGAGGCGCTCGACGATGAGCATCAGCAAGGTGATGCCGATGACCGGCGTGGCCAACACCTGGATCACCGCGGTCGCGTAGAGCGCCCACAGGAACAGCGGCAGCCGGAACCACGTCATCCCTGCCGGGCGCAGCTTGTGGATCGTCACGATGAAGTTCAGACCCGTAAAGATCGAGCTGAACCCCAAGATGAACGCGCCGAACACCGCGGGGATGACCGCCGTCGTGGTGGACGTGCTGTAGGGCACATAGAAGGTCCAGCCCGTGTCCGCGGCGCTGATGACCATCGACGCGAGCAGGAACAACGCTCCGAGCACCCAGAGGTGGTAGCTCATGAGGTTGAGCCGCGGGAACGCCACGTCCTTCGCCCCGAGCTGCAGCGGTAGGATGATGTTCCCCAGGGCCGCGGGGATGCCGGGGATGATCACCAAGAAGACCATCACCGCGCCGTGCAGCGTGAACGCCTGGTTGAACTGATCGTGCGTGATCAGCGTCTTGCCGGGCGTGAGAAGCTCCGTGCGCACGACGAGGGCGAAGAACCCTCCGAGCGCGAAGGAGACGAGCACGCTGACCAGGTACATCAATCCGATGCGCTTGTGATCGAGCGTGAAGATCCACGACAGGATGCCCTTGTCATGGGTGAGATAGTTGTCCTCGGGGTTCGAGGGAGCGACGACCAGATCCGCCGCGGTGGTGGGGGCAGCCATCGGTGAACTCCTAGTTCAGGGTCTTGATGTACTCGATCAGAGCGGTGAGCTGGTAATCCTCCAGCTTGCCTTTATAGGTCGGCATGGAGGGCGGGAAGCCTTGCCGAATCCGGGCCTGCGGCTCGAGGATGGCTTCGCGGAGATAGTTCTCATCCACGACGACGCTCGTCCCGTCCGTCATGGCGTGGGTCGCGCCGAAGATGCCCTTCCAGGTGGGCCCCACCTGGACGCTCCCGTCGACCGAGTGGCATGCGCCGCAGCCCTGCCGACGGTAGAGCTGCTCACCAAGCTCGGCGGGGGGCATCTGCTTCTCCAAGTCCTGCGCCTGCTCGAGGAACGCCTCGAACCCGCCGGGCTCGTGGACGACGACCTGGCTCAACATGTCCGAGTGCGCCGTACCGCAATACTCCGCACAGAAGATCGGGTACTTGCCGGTCTCCGTGGCGTTGAACCACAGATCCGTGTAGCGCCCGGGCACCGCGTCCATCTTCACCCGAAACGCCGGGATGAAGAGGCTGTGCAGCACGTCCACCGCCTGGATGACGACGCGCACGTCGCGATCCTTCGGCACGTGCAGCTCCGTGTCCGTGTATCCGTTCGGGTACGTGAACAGCCAGCTCCACTTCTGCGCCTGGACGTGGATCTCCAGCGCCTCCTTGGGGACGGTGCGCAGGTTCACGTAGCCCTTGAAGCCCCAAACGAAGATGGCGATGACCAAGAACAACGGGATGACCGACCACGTGATCTCGAGGGCCGTATTATGCTCCGAGGTCCGCTCCGCCAGCTCGTTCGCCTCTCGACCGCGCGCTCGGTAGCGCACGGCGAAGAGGATCATCACGGCGAAGATCACAAAGGAGACTGCCGTCGAGAGCCAGAAGATGAAATCGTAGAGCCAGTCCACCTCCCCTGCGACCGTGGACGCAGGGAAGGGCATCCAGTAGTCCGACGACGCGGGACTCTGAGGCTGCGGCACCTGGGCCGCGATGTTCGCAATCAACGAGGAGCTCATGTGCAGTTCTCGACTAGCTAAGCCTGCGATCCTTGCTTCTTCCGGCGCTCGGAACGCCACAGAATCGTGAGGAATCCACCGAGCGCCACGGCGCCCGACCCGCCGCCCACGCGCATGATGTTCATGGCGACGGGGGCGTACCGTCCTTCCGACGCGTCGTAGTGGAAACAGTAGAGGATCAGCCGGTCCATCGCCGAGCCGACCTTCCCCTCCGAGGCCTCGATGAGGCTCAGGCGGAGCGTCTTTGGGTGGTACTCGAGACCATAGAGGTAGCGCGCGATCATGCCCTCCGGCGTCGTCACGACGAACGCTGCGGGGTGCACGTACTCCTCGCGCTTCTCGTTGTACCCGTAGCTGAAGCCGATGGCATCTGCCACAGCGCGGATGTTGTTCTCCGAGCCCGTCAGCATCGTCCAGGCCAGCGGGTCCGCCGTCGGGCGGCCGTACTGAGCCAGGAAACGTTGCTTCGTGCTGTGTGCGCGCCGGGGCGTCTCTTCCGGATCGAGCGACACCGTCACGACCCGGTAGTCCTCACCCAACGAGAGATCGACCCGCTTCAACCCCTCGACCAACCCGTTCAGCTGGAGGCTGCACAACATCGGGCAATCCGAGTAGTTCAGCGTAACGATGACGGGCTTGTCGCCGCGGAAGAAATCACCGAGCAAGACCTGACGACCATCGTCGGCCTTGAACCCCAAGGTGCCCGGGACGAACGTCTCGAGCCGCTCCACGACGTCGATGCCCTCGAGGCGCTTCGGCGCCGGCTCCTTCCGGGAACGGATCTCGCTGGGATCGACCGGAGCCGCGGACGCAACCCCGCCTCCGACGATCGCCGCGCCGATCACGAACGAAATGAGCGTACGAGCAAGCCGAGTCATGGAGCTGAGTGGTCCGACCCCTCCGCTGGCGGTTGGGCCCCCTGGTCGGGGGCTTGTTTCGCAGGCTCCTCGCCCGTCGCCTTCGGCGGCGCGGGAGTGCCCGCGGGCGTCGTCCCCTGAGGGGGCGCTGCCCCTGCTGGGGGCTTCGTTTGCCCGGAGTCTCCCTCATTCAGCGGGCTTTCGCCAGGTGTCCCGGGTTCGCCTGGGGCCGCTGGCGACTTCGGGTCCGTAGCAGGCGGCGCGGCCGCGCCGTCGTCACCTGTCTCGCGTCCCTCTTCGACGCCGTCGTCCTGGGCTCCGCCTTCTGTCGCCTCTTCCGCGGGCTCCTCGACCTTCCGCCCACCGACGACGGTGTTGCCGCCGCGGATATCCCGCAGCGTCAGATCCATCGCCCGATCGATCGGAATGGAGACGAGGCCCTTCTCCCGATCCATCCACGCGGGCGCGCTCCCGAGGAGCGTCTCCTGCTCCGCGCGCAACGACCGAAACGAATAGGTAACCGGCTCGTTGCGGACCATGTTGACTTCGGCCTCCTCCGAACGGACGAGCGCCGTGATGCCAAGGGCCGCCGCGAGAGTCGCCAGCGCCGTCAGCGCGAACATCGTGGCCAACGCGCCACTATTGACGTGATCGGGTTGAGTCGCCACCTGAGCCTCCTCAAATGTTCTCGAAGGCCAAGGACCGCTGCAGGCGCGGATCCTTGGTCGGCAGGAGATTCACGGACCGGGCCTTCCACACCACGAAAGCGACGATCAAGCCACCCACGCCCGCCCAAGCGGCGAAGTCAGCCGCGTGGAACACCGGCTCGCTGTGCAGGTTCGGTGCCACCAGCCAATACATATCGTACCAGTGGATGATCAGCAGGTAGATCGCGCCGAGGGCCAAGGTCGTCTTGTTCCGCTTGATCTGCCGGGACATGAGCCCGAAGAACGGCACCGGGAAGTGAAGGATCGCGAGGGCGAGCGTCGCTGGCCACCAGGCCCCCTCGAGGCGCATGTGATACCAGAAGGTCTCCTCGGGGATGTTCGCGTACCAGATCAGCATGAACTGGGAGAACGCGATGTACGTCCAGAACGCCGTGAACGCGAACATCATCTTCCCGAGGTCGTGGTAGTGCTCCACTGTGACGCTGCGCAGGAGGTGTCCCTTCCGCTGCAGCCAGATGAGCGCCAGCACCATGGTCGAGTGAACCGCGAGCACACAGCCTGAGAAGTAGTAGACGCCGAAGATCGTGCTGAACCAGATGGCGTCGAGCGACATCAGGAAGTCGACGGCGCAGAACGTCAAGGTCAACGCGAACCCGATCATGGTCAGCGGGCTCGCCCGACCCATGCGCGCCGTGATGCTCGCGTCGCCAGACTTGTCCTGAGCGACGGACGCCTTCAGGAAGTAGCGGGCCATCAGGGCCCAGAAACCGAAGTAGATGACGCAACGCACGACGAAGAAGGAGACGTTCAGATAACCCGTCTTCCCCTCGAGCACGTGCTCCGACGCCATGTACTCGTGGCTCACCCACCGATACAGGCTGTCGTTACCGAGCAGCATCGGGACCACCACCGGCAGCGATAGGGCCGCCATCAGCCCGAGCGACTGCGCCAGGAGCTCCCCGATGCGACGCACCGCCACGCTCCAGCGCGCGCCGACGAGATGCTGCAACGTCACCCACCACAGAGCCCCCGCCCCGATGCTCAGCCCCCACATGAAGGCCGTCAGGTACGAGTGCTGAAACTGCTGGTGCGTCAGCCCACCGCCAAGGACCACGGCGAGCACCATCCCGACGACGCCGATGCCTGCGGCGATCTTGAAGAGGCCGCTCGCCTCATCACCGAGGCGGATGCTGTCGTCGACCGAGTCACCCGGGTGACCGGAGTCCGCGACCATGTCCTTCTTGTGCTTTGGTTGAGCCATTCGACTACTCACCGACTCACTTGAGTCCAGAACGTTCGGCTTCGGAGAGATCGCCGAGGCCGGAGGCCCGGCTGCGCTGCAGCGCGCGGACGTACATCACGATCGCCCAGCGATCGTCGGGTTCGATCTGATGACCGTAGGCGGGCATGTTGCGGATGCCGTTCGTGATCGCGTTGAAGAGCTCCCCCACAGGCTGCTGACGCAGGTAGTCCTGATGCAGGTTACTTGGGGGCACCCAGCCCTGACCCAAGGTCTCCGCCCGCTTGTGGACCATGCCGTCTCCATCACCCGCGAACCCGTGGCAGGGCGCACAGAAGACGTTGTACTTGTCCCGACCGACCTGCAGCGTCTCCTCCGTCACCGAGACGCCCGCTGGATACGAGGTCGCCCAGGCGCCGTCCACTCGACCTCGGTACATGTGGTCGTCCTCGTGCAGCGCGCCTACGGCGACCGTTCCACCCACGGGCGGCCGCATCGCGCGGTTGTCCGAGAACAGCGGGTTCGAGCGCTGGGCCTTGAACTTCGGCTGGAAGTCCATGTCCCAGATGGCGTGGATCCGGGGCTGCTCGCTGGTGCGCGCCCGCGCCGCCGCGAAGGCCGCGAAGGGCACGAGGCTCGCCGCCCCCGCGATGAGCAGGGTGTACGTCAGCGCGCGCGGGATCCTGTCCGACGTGACCCGATCCTCGAGCACCTCGTCGAGCACGAGGGGCTCGGTGTCCTCGAGGAGCCGGCGCGTGTCGACCTCGTCGAACTTCCCGTCGCGCGCCTCGATCACGAGGAAGAACCGATCGTCCGTGACCCGAGCGAACCGCTCCTTGAGATCCAAGGGGTGGGCCGGGAGCGGCAGGTTGTTGAAGACGAGCATGCCGCCCAGCGCCGCGAAGGCGCTGTACAGGATGGTCATCTCGAACGCGATCGGCACGTTCGCCGGCCAGCTCCAGAAGGGCTTGCCGCTCACGAGCCACGGGTAGTCCCACGCGTTCGTCAGAAACTGCAGGAGGACGCCGTTCGCGAGCCCGATGAGCGCCGCGACGAAGACCAGCCACGGCAGCCGCGTCATCCGGATGCCCATCGCGCGCTCGATGCCGTGGATGGGGAACGGCGTGAACGTGTCCCAATGGGCGTAGCCGGCGTCGCGAACCTTCTTCGCGGCGCGCACCAGCGCCGTCGGGTTGTCGTACTCGGCCAGAAGGCCATGGAGGGGGGCGGGACCCGCCTCTGCCTTGATTGCCTGCGTATCACTCATGGCGACTGGATCTCACAAGCTCAGTGGTCGTGGGCGTGCCCTTCGGGGATGAAGGCCTTCATCTCCGCCATGGCCACCATCGGCATGTACCGACAGAACAGGAGGAACAGCGTGAAGAACAGGCCGAACGACCCGCCCAGCGTCGCGTAGTCCACCACCGAGGGGACGAAGTAACCCCAGTTGGCGGGGAGGAAGTCCCGCGCCAACGAGGTGCAGATGATCACGAAGCGCTCGAACCACATGCCTACGTTGACCAACACACCCACTACGAAGATCACCCACACGTTGGTGCGCATCTTCTTGGACCAGAACACTTGGGGTGACAGGACGTTGCAGAAGATCATCGTCCAGTAGGCCCAGCCGTAGTTGCCAAACGCCCGGTTCACGAACGCGAACTGCTCGTAGATTGCCCCCGAGTACCAGGCAATGAACATCTCCATGGCGTACGCGTAACCGACGAGCATACCCGTCGCGAGGATGATCTTGCTCATCAGCTCGAGGTGCCGCATCGTGATAATGCGCTTCAGCCCGAAGAACTGCCGCGCCGGCACCGCCAGCACCACCACCATGGCGAAGCCACCGAAGATGGCGCCCGCGACGAAGTAGGGCGGGAAGATCGTCGTGTGCCAGCCGGGGAGCTGAGCGGTGGCGAAGTCGAACGAGACCACCGAGTGCACCGAGAGCACGAGGGGCGTGGCGAGGCCCGCGAGCAGCAAGTACGCCCGCTCGTAGCGGTGCCACTGACGCGACGAGCCGCGCCAGCCCATGGCGAGGAGCCCGTACACCACCCGCCGCACGGTCGACTTCGAGCGATCTCTGAAGGTCGCGAAGTCCGGGATCATCCCCATGTACCAGAACAGGATCGACACGGTCGCATAGGTACCGACGGCGAAGATGTCCCACTCGAGGGGGCTCCGGAACTGCGGCCACATCCCCATCTGGTTCGGGATGGGCGTCATCCAGTAGGGCAGCCAGGGGCGGCCGATGTGCAAGCCCGGGAAGATGGCAGCACAGATGACCGCGAAGATCGTCATCGCTTCGGCGAAGCGGTTGATCGCTGTGCGCCAGTTCTGCCGCAGCAGAAAGAGGATCGCGCTGATGAGCGTCCCCGCGGGGCCGATACCGACCCAGAAGACGAAGTTCACGATCGGGAAGCCCCACGCCACCGGGTGGATGTGGCCCCAGGCGCCGATGCCTTCCCACACCACGAACCCGAGGCTCGCGCCGAAGATCGCCAGGAGCGTCAGCGAGAACCCCATGGCGATGTACCAAGCCCGCGGGGGCTTGGGCGCCTCCATGATCCGGGAGACGTTGTCGGTGATCTGGGCGAACGCGTTGTCGCCCTTCAGGGCACCCTGATAAGGGTTAATGTCGCTCGCTATGGCCATCTTCGGTCGCTAGCTCCGGATGCGGGTTGCTGATGCGGGCCAGGTACTGCACACGTGTACGATTGTTGAGCTCCTGCAGGAGCTCGTAGGCACGCGGCTCGCCGTGGGCCTTCGCCACGCGGCTCTGCTTGTCGTTCAGGTCGCCGAACACGTACGCGCCCGTGGGGCATGCCTGCTCGCAGGCGGTCTTGATCTCGCCGTCCTCGATGGGACGCCGGGCGTTCTTCGCCTTGATCTTCACGTTCTGGATGCGCTGTACGCAGAACGTACACTTCTCCATCACACCGCGGCTACGCACCGTGACGTCGGGGTTGAACGCCATCGAGCGCAGCTTGGCGCGTGGGTCGTCCGTCCCGGTGTAGGGCGTGATCCCGTACACGTCGCTGTTGTAGTTGCGGTAGTTGAAGCGCCGCACCTTGTAGGGGCAGTTGTTGGAGCAATACCGCGTGCCGATGCAGCGGTTGTACACCATGTCGTTGAGCCCCTCGCTCGAGTGCACGGTCGCGCCAACGGGGCACACCTGCTCGCAGGGGGCGTTCTCACACTGCATGCAGAGCACGGGCATCTGGCGCGCGTCCGCCTGCTCGCGGTCCCCCTTGTAGTACCGCTCGACCCGCAGCCAGTTCATCTCGCGACCGCGAGCGACCTCGTGCCTGCCGACGACGGGCGTGTTGTTCTCCGCCGAACAGGCGACCACACAGGCGTTGCAGCCCGTGCACTTGTTGAGGTCGATCGCCATGCCCCACTTGTGGCCGTCGTAGGTGACGGGGTCGTGCCACAGGTTGAGGCGCGGCAGGTGATGGACCTTGTGCTTGATGACCTCGGGGTGCGCCTGATAGTCGCTGAGCGTCGTCTCCCGCACGAGCTGCGGCAGGCGATCGTCGCGGCCGCGGGCGCCGATGTCATCGATGACGTATAGGTCCTGCGTGTTCGCCAGAACGTCGGGGCGACGATTCAGAGACGTCAGCGTGGCCCCCACCGCGATGGCGCCCGCCTTCGCGGTGAACAGCGCGTAGGTGTCGGCGCCCACCACCTCGACGTCCTCGTCCACGAGGCCGCCCACTCGTCCGGCGACCTTGCGGCCGTAGCCGAGGTTCACGGTCAAGGTCCCTGCCGCTTGTCCGGGAGTGAAGACCGCAGGCAGCTCGACGCTCCTGCCGTCGACGGTCAGGGTCGCGAGATGGCCGTCCTTCAGCCCGAGGCGCTCGCCGGTCGTGGGCGCCACCATCAGGGCGTTGTCCCAGGAGACCTTCGTGAGGGGGTGCGGCATCTCCTGGAGCCAGCCGTTGTTGGCAAAGCGGCCGTCGTGCAGCGCTGGATCGAGCTCCAGCACAACCTCGAGCCCTTCGATGCCCGTCGCAGAGCCGAGGGCCCCTTCGGAGAGCGTCATCGACGCGATCGGGCGTAGCTCCGGCTCCACGGCGAGGGCGGCCGAACCCAACGTGCCGTCGTGGACGGCCTTGCGCCACACCTTGTCGTCCTCCGCGTCGTGCGTGGCCCGGACCAGGTCCTGACCCGAGGTCCGCGGGAGGCCGAGCAGGCCGGCGACGAGCTCGATGGCCGACCGTCCCCCGTGCAGAGGGGCGATCAGAGGCTGCGCGACAAGGACGCTCCCGTCGAAGGATCGAGCGTCGGCCCAGACCTCCAGGTAGTGCGCCTGGGGCACATGCCAGGTGCAGAGCTGCGAGGTCTCGTCCTCGTAGAGGCCGAGACGAACGGAGGTCTTCACCTTGCCGAGCGCGGCCGCGAACGGCACATCGACCGGTGAATTGTAGACGGGGTTGCCGCCGAGGATGATCAAGGTCTCGACCCGGCCCGCCTCGATCTCCGCGACCAGCGCCGCGAGCTCGGCCGCACCTCCGGCGATCCGATCCGCCTCCTCTACGTAGCGGACGCTCTTGCCCACGTTGCCGAGCAGCGCGTTCAGGCGGTGCACGACGGCGTGCACCTCGGCAGGCTGCCGGCTGCCCACGGTGATCAGGCTGCTGCCTCGGTGGGCAAGCAGGTCCTTCACCATCACGTCGAGGACCTTCTTGATCTCCGCGTCCTCGAGGAACTTGGCCGCTGGACGTGGCTGAGCCGCTCCCAACGCCGCGGGGGGACGCGCCTGGGCGCTCAGCTCGGCGTCGAGGTACGCCACCACCGCCGGGATCTGCGAGGCGCGCAGCGCGACGCGGTGGTCCGCGATCGAGCCGATCTCCGAGATGTTGCTCTCGACGGCGTAGATGCGGCTCATGGAGCCGCCCGGCTCTCGACGACTCGCGATGGCGCGCGAGTACGCGAGGCCACCGTCCGTCGAAGCACAGAGCAAGTCGGCGTCCAAGCTGACCAGGACGTCCGCGCGCTCCGGACTCAGGAGCGTGCGCACCCGCTGCCCAAAGGCGAGCTCGGCGCCCTGCTCCACTCCCGCGGCGTGGGACGGCTCGTAGGCCACCCACGTCGCTTGAGGCATGGCCCGCAGAAAGCGGCTCCGCAGCGACGCTAGGGTCGGCGACGAGCTCGCCTCGCTCAACACGGCCACCCCTCGCCCGCCGGCCGCGCGCGCCTGGGCGATCAGCTCCCCCGCTGCGCGATCGAAGTCCGCCCAAGTCGAGGGCGTCCGCTGGGCGCCGCGCCGCGCCACCTGCTGGCTCCGATCGGGGTCGTACAGCCCCAGGACGCTGCCTTGATGGTAGGTGTTCGTCGCGCCGAGGCTGGAGGCGCTGTGCGGGTTGCCCTCCACCTTGATGGGGCGCCCGTCGAAGCTCTTCACCCAGAGAGCCGTCGCGACGCCAGCGATGTCCATCGCCGTTGCGTAGAACACGGGCTCCCCGGGCACGAACCCCTCGGGACGCTGGGAGAAGGGCAACAGTTTGTCCTCCTGCCAGCGACAGCCCGCGAGGGCGAAGGATGCGCCCATCAGCTGCATGAAGCGCCGCCGGCCCTTGGAGCTGAGCGGCATCTCCTCGAGGGGGGTCTTGAACTCCCGCGCGACGAACTCCCGGAACTCGGGGTCGTTGTCGAGCTCCGCCAGGCTACGCCAGTGGCTCGGAGCGGCCAACGTGTCGGCCGCCGCAGACGCGGGCATGTCGACGGCGTCACACGGCGTCTTCAAATCGCCGGATGAGGCCATGCTGGGATCCTGCAGGGACTTGGGCTTCATCGATGACATGTGGAGCAGTCCGTCGGGGGATGGATGTTGTTCTGCTCGCGAAGCTGGGCGCCGTAGGCGATCGGATCGCCTGGAGGCGCCCAATTCATGTTGGTGACTTCGGACGGCGGGCGGAGGTGCGGCTCTGGATTGCGGTGGCAGTCGAGGCACCACTCCATGCTCAACGTCTCCTGCTGGAAGACGACCTCCATCCGGTCGACGCGACCGTGACAGGAGACACAGCCCACGCCGCGCGTCACGTGGGCGCTGTGATTGAAGTACGCGTAGTCCGGTAGATCGTGGACCTTCACCCACTGCACCGGTTGGCCCGTCGCAGCGCTCTCACGAACCGGTAACAACTTCGGGCTCGTCGGGTGCACGAGCGTATGACAGTTCATGCAGGTCTGCGTGGGCGGGATCGCGGCGAACGCTGCTTGGTCCACGGTGGTGTGGCAGTAGCGGCAATCGATCCCGAGCTCGCCGACGTGCAGCTCGTGGCTGTAGGGCACGGGCTGCTCCGGCTGGTAGCCGACGTCGATGGTCTTGGGCGAGAACCCGTACCAAACGAAGGCCGTCAGATAGATCGGCGCGCCGCCCAGGGCCGCGCCTGCGATCAGCCGGGTCTTGTTTGCCCAGCGGGGGAAGACGAACAGCTTCATCGTTGATGAACCGGGGTGGGGAAACACACCGCGCAAGAGCGCCCGAGAGGCCGGCAACCTCGGTGGGGGCCGATCTCGGCCCGCCACGACCCGAAAACGGCATCCTTGCGCGGGGGTCGCTCAAGTGCGGCCGCGTTATGGGGTGAATGGGAGGAAAAGTAAATGAAAACTCCCCGGAAAGGCCGGGCGTCCGGCATGACTGGAAATCTCGACGCCGTTGTCCCGCCACTCCTCTCCGGGGTGGCTCACACTCTGCGCCCCGGTGCCCCACGTGGGCGCAGCGGTCTCCCCCGCGTTTCCAGGGCGTGTCCCCGCGGATTCCAAGCGGCCTCACGCCGCCTGACCGCGGACCGCCGCAGACAAAACGCACACGGGCCGCACCCCCTGGGAGAGGGCGCGGCCCGCGCTGTGGTCCTTGGCGTGACGCTCGGGCTCTCGCCTGCGTCAGCTCCGCCGAGTGACCTCAGAAGTCACGCATCTGCTTCCGGATCTTGCCGATGGCCTGCTCCTGGAGCTGGCGGATACGTTCCCGCGACAGGTTGTACTTGTCGCCGATTTCCTTGAGGGTCAGCTCCTCCTCGTTGTCGAGCCCAAAGCGCCAGCGGATGATGCTCGACTCGATCGGGGTGAGGGTGCCGAGCAGGCGCCGCACCTCGTCCGCCCAGCGGTCGCTCGCTAGCTGATCGTGAGGAGACACGCCGTTGTCCTCGACGAGGAAGTCGATGAAGCGGCGCCCGTCTTCGTCGCCGACGGGACGATCCAGAGAGAACGGCGTGTCGGCGTAGAGGTCCTTGACCTTCTCGAGCTTCTCCTGCGGGACACCGGTCTCCTGCTCGAGCTCGTCGGGCGTCGGCTCGCGTCCCGTCCTGGCGATGATCGTCTGCGTGGCGCGGGACACGCGGTTGTAGGTGTCGAGCATGTGCACTGGGATGCGCACGGCGCGCCCCTTGTCCGCGAGCGCTCGGCTGATGGCGTGCCGAATCCACCACGACGCGTAGGTCGAGAAGCGATAGCCGCGCGTGTGATCGAAGCGCTCCACCGCCTTCATGAGGCCGATGTTGCCCTCCTGGATCAGATCGATGAGCGGGAGGCGCCCGCGGTTGTAACGTCGGGCAATGCTGACCACGAGGCGCAAGTTCGACTTGACGAACTTGTTCTTCGCGGCCCGTTGCTCGGCGTCCGTGCGCTTCACTTCCCGCAAGTAACGACGGAACGCGTCCGTCTCTGCGAGCACAGGGCGCTCGGGCTCTCCTGCCTCCGGTTCACGAGTGAGAGAGCAAGCCTCGTTGAGGGCACCGATCATCCAGACCCGATCCGAGTCCGGCAACCGGATGGCCCGGGCGAGGTCCTCGCTCTGTTCGTGCCACGTGCGGAGCTGGTCCGCGTGCAGCTTGGAGCGTTGCTTCCGGTACAGCTCGAGCAGGCCCCGCATCCGCTCGAGGATGCCCGCTACGTCCGGCCGGTCGTCCTCCGACAGCTCGTTCAGCTGTGCCTGGAGGCGGTCGAGCAAGTGCTCCGCCGCGGGCAGGTAGGACAGCAGGGCCGCCCAGTGGTTCACCTCGGTGCGCTCCACCGCCTGAGCAGCGATGAGCTCCTCGTCGGGCCCCATCACCTGGTGGGTGGCCATGTCCCGGAAATAACGGGACAGCATCGAGTCCGCTGCCGACTCCTCTTCCCTCCGCGACGAGGGCGCGGCCTCCGACAGGGGGGCGGCGTCTGCCACCGCGCTCCCGCCGAGCCGTGAAGCGGGCACACTCTCTCCGGGAAGCTTCGAGGATCGCTTGCTCGGAACAGTGTCGCGCACGGTTCGAGCCGCGGCGGTGGATTTCCGGACGGGCTGGCGCTTCTGAGTCATGGGAGTTCGTTCGGGCTAAAGGTCGAGATCACGCTGGCCGAGTGGCAACGCGCCCCCGACGCGACATGGAGAAGAGGTTCGGTGGTGCTGTGCAAATTCAGTGGGGTAACTGTCCTGGGCTCTGATACATTCCTGGAGAATGCAATTTCTGTTCCTCTGGAATTGCTTCGGGTTAACTCGGGAAGGCCCTCGATGCGCCTTGCATTTCTGCAATTCGTGCTAAAACAGTGGAGCTTCGGGGTCGCCCCCCGAGGCCTGACCCTGTTCTTGGCCCATCGAGGCTGTTTTTCCTTCCTGGAGAGCCTTTCGAGTTTCAGGTCCCCTGAGCCCAATGAGACGCGAACTATGTACGGCAGAGGCGGCCGGGCGACCGGACGCTGATCCCCCGCTGGGATCGCCTGTCCACGAAGGTGCGCAAATTTTGCTGGGCTCCACCTCATTGGATCACGGACGGTCCTGCAGGGTTTTCGATCGCCGCGGTAGCTTCCCGTGAGTCGCTGACGATTCAGGAGCCACGAACGATCTCGCCCGTCGCGATCCGAGTCACCGATTCCGGTCGCTCCAGGAGCGAGCTACCTCTGGAAAGAACGGCACCAAAGGTCCGACCTTGCGCGGAGAGTCCGCGTCGAACCGCAGGAACGCACGGAAGAAACTCCGGCGCTCCTTCTATCGTGGGGCCGATTTGGGAATCGTCAAGTCCCTGGTCGCCGGACCTGTGGCAAAACGCCACACATCCGTCCAGCGCTGTCGCAAACCGTCTCGCTTCAGCCCGACGGAGCCCCGAAGTTCCGCTGTAACCGGAACTTCACTCTCGTCGGGCTCCCAGCCCTCTCAAAACTGCGCGAGGAACCGCGGATCGTTCTCGAAGAGCACGCGAATGTCCGGGATCCCGTAGCGGAGCATGGCGACCCGCTCGACTCCAAGGCCGAACGCGAAGCCCGTGTAACGCTCAGGGTCGATTCCACAGTGCTCGAACACCCGCGGGTGGATCATGCCGCACCCCAGCACCTCGAGCCACCCCGTGGCCTTGCACACGCGGCAGGCCTCTCGGGTCCCGTCCTCCTCGGAGCAGAAGACACACCCGACGTCCACCTCCGCGCCCGGCTCGACGAACGGGAAGTAGCTGGGGCGGAAGCGCACGGGGGTATCGTCGCCGTACAAGCGCTGCGCGAAGGCCGTCAGCACCCCCTTGAGCTCAGCGAAGCTCACCCGCTCGTCCACCAAGAACCCCTCCACCTGATGGAACATCGGCGAGTGGGTGACGTCGTCGTCCCGCCGGTACACCGCTCCACCGCTGACGATGGCGAGGGGCGGCCGATGGGTGGACATCTCCCGGACCTGGACGCTGCTCGTGTGAGTCCGGAGCAGGGTGCGGAAATTGGAGCGCCCCCCTTCCACATCGACCCAGAAGGTGTCCTGCATGTCGGTCGCAGGGTGATCGGGAGGAAACGCGAGCTTGGTGAAGTTGTTCGACTCCACCTCGACTTCGGGGCCCCAGCCCACCTGGAAGCCCAGGGACTGGAAGATATCGAGGATCTCGTCCCGCACCTGGCTCACCGGGTGGCGGTGGCCGCGCGGCAGCGGCATGCGACCTGGCAGCGTCAGATCGAAGGGCGGCGCCTCGAGGTCCGCGCGTCTCTCCCGCTGCCGGATGAGCTCCAGCTGCGCCTCGAAGGCGCCCTCCAACGCAGCCTGAGCGGCGTTCACCTTCTCGCCGACCGCGCGGCGTTGATCGGGCGGCACCTGCCCCATGCCACGGAGCAGGGCGGTGAGCTCGCCCTTCTTGCCGAGCACTTCTGCGCGGGCGTTACGCAGGGCTGGCTCGTCCTCGGCTTGCCGGAAGCGGGCGGCGTAGCGCTCGCTCAGCTCGGCAAGACCGGAGACGATGTTCTGAGAGACAGAGGCGTCGGTCACGGCGTTGCGCCGCTCACTCCGCCGCGGCCGGCTCCGCCGCAGCTTGCTGGGCCAGTTCCGTCAGCTTCTTGAAGGCGTCCATGTCGTGGATCGCCATGTCGGCCAGCACCTTGCGGTCCAGGTCGACGCCAGCCAACCTCAGCTGCCCCATCAGACGGGAGTATGTGGTGCCGTTCTCGCGGGCAGCGGCGTTGATCCGCTGAATCCAGAGTGCACGGAAATCCCGCTTACGGAGCTTGCGCCCGACGTAAGCGTACTGCCAGCTCTTCCACAGGACGCGAATGGCCTGGCGGATGCGGTTCTTGCGACCGCCCCAGAAACCCTTGGTTTGCTTGAGCACCCTCTTGTGGCGCCGTCGGGCAAAGGGGCCCCTTTTCACGCGTGACATGGGTCGTTCTCCTGATCCCTACTAGCTCACCCGTAGGGGAGCAGAATCTTCACTCGCTTTTCCAGCTCGGGCGCGACCATGTCGTTGTCGCGCAGCCGCCGACGTTGCTTGCGGCTCTTCCCCATGAAGGAGTGCTGGCCACCCATCTTCGGGCGACGCACCCTTCCCGTACCGGTAATCTTGAAGCGCTTTGCAGCAGCGCGGTTCGTCTTCATTTTGGGCATGGGACGTTCTCCAGCGGGGCGCCGTGGGGGCGGGACTTATGACGGAAGGCGGCGGCCACGTCAAGTGGTTTACCCGAGGCGGTGACGTCCTGGCCCGCGGGGCCCAGTTGGGCGGCCACCGAGGGCTCCTCGCGCGGCGCCCCTTACACAGCACCCTGTACGCGGCTCCGCGGCACCCCGCGCACGGCTCCGCGGCACCCCGTGCACGGCTCCGCGGCACCCCGTGCACGGCTCCGCAGCACCCCATGCACGGCTCCGCGGCGGTGGCGCTGGAGGTCGCTCGCGGGCGCTCCCGCGACGTTGACGAGCCGCGTTTCACTTGCTCTGGCCGCCCGCCGCGCGGCGCCCGCCGACCTGCTCGTTTTGGGGGCTAGTTTATCCCATGGCTGTGCTAAGGGCGGTGCCGTGCCGCGCCGCGAAGACATCGAAAAAATCCTGCTGATTGGCTCAGGGCCCATCGTCATCGGACAGGCCTGCGAGTTCGACTACTCCGGGACCCAGGGGGCGAAAGCCTTGCGGGACCTGGGCTACGACGTCGTGCTCGTCAACTCGAACCCGGCCACGATCATGACGGATCCGGAGCTCGTGCGACGGACGTACATCGAGCCCCTCGACGTTCCTCACCTCACCGCCATCATCGAGCGGGAACGCCCCGACGCGCTCCTGCCGACGCTCGGAGGCCAGACGGCCCTCAACCTGGCCCTGGAGCTGCATGGTAGCGGGGTCCTGTCGAAGTACGGCGTGCAGCTCATCGGCGCGCAGGTCGACGCCATCCGCAAGGCCGAGGATCGGCTCCTGTTCAAGGAGGCCATGGCTCGGGTCGGCCTCGAGTCGCCGCGCTCCGGGTACGCGCGCTCCCTCGAGGATGCCCGGGAGATCGTGAAGGACACGGGCTACCCGGTGATCCTGCGCCCGAGCTTCACCCTCGGAGGTCAGGGGGGAGCGATCGTCGAGAACCCCGGCGAGTTCGAGCGCAAGGTGCTGTGGGCCCTCAGCCAGTCGCCGACCCACGAGGTGCTCGTGGAGGAGAGCGTCCTCGGCTGGAAGGAGTACGAGCTCGAGGTCATCCGCGACAAGAACGACAACTTCATCGTCATCTGCTCGATCGAGAACATCGATCCGATGGGCGTGCACACCGGGGACTCCATCACCGTCGCGCCCGCGATGACGCTGACCGACAGGGAGTACCAGCGTCTCCGCGATCAGGCGCGCACCGTGATGCTCGAGATCGGTGTGGAGACCGGCGGGTCGAACGTGCAGTTCGCGGTCGACCCACAGACGGGCCGCGTCCTCGTCATCGAGATGAACCCGCGCGTCTCGCGCTCGAGCGCCCTGGCCTCCAAGGCGACCGGCTACCCGATCGCCAAGATCGCCGCGATGCTCGCCGTAGGCCTCACCCTCGACGAGCTCGAGAACGACATCACGAAGACGAGCGCCGCGTTCGAGCCCACCATCGACTACACCGTCGTAAAGTGGCCCCGATTCGCCTTCGAGATGTTCCCGGGGGCCGACGACACCCTGGGCACGCAGATGAAGAGCGTCGGTGAGGTGATGAGCATCGGCCGCACCTTCCCGGAGGCCCTGCAGAAGGCCGCGCGCTCGTTGGAGACGGGCAAGGCGGGCTTCGTCAGCCTGCGGGATCGCGTCGACTATCGCGTGCTGGCCCAGCGCCAGGAGGATCTGCGCGACCTCGCCTTCGACGCACCTCCGGCGACCAAGCCACGCCCCACCCTGCCGCCTCCGAGCCCCGAGGAGCTGCAAGCCGCCCTGCGCCAGGTCATCAAGCGCCCCGTGGCGGACCGCTTGTTCTACGTGGGTGACGCCCTGCGCGCTGGGATCTCCCCGGAGGAGGTGCATGAGATCACCAAGATCGATCCTTGGTGGCTCTCGCAGATGATGCGGATCATCGAGCACGAGACGCAGGTGCGCCAGGCTTCGGAGCTCACCCGGGAGCTGCTCTGGGAGAGCAAGCGCCTCGGCTTCAGCGACGCCCAGCTCGCCGAGCTGCGGGGGCAGACCCAGGATGAGATCCTGGCGCTGCGCAAGGCGAAGGGGTTGAACGTGGTGTACGGCCGCGTGGACACCTGCGCCGCGGAGTTCCCCGCTTACACGCCCTACCTCTACTCGACTTACGAGACGCACAGCGAGAGTGAGGTCAGCGACCGCAAGAAGGTGATCATCCTCGGCGGCGGCCCGAACCGCATCGGGCAGGGCATCGAGTTCGACTATTGCTGCTGCCACGCGGTGTTCGCGCTGCGGGAGCTCGGGCTCGAGACCATCATGGTCAACTGCAACCCCGAGACTGTCTCGACTGACTACGACACGGCCGACCGACTCTACTTCGAGCCCCTCACCCTGGAGGACGTCCTGGCGATCTGCGAGGAAGAACAACAGGCGGGCGAGGTGCTCGGGGTGATCGTGCAGTTCGGCGGGCAGACGCCCCTGAAGCTCGCGGTGCCCCTGGAGAAGCGGGGCATCAAGCTGCTCGGGACGTCGGCGGACGCCATCGATCGCGCCGAGGATCGCGAGCGCTTCGACGCGCTCTTGAGCAAGCTCGGTCTCGAGCGGCCGCTCGCCGGCATCGCCAAGGATCCCGCCGAAGCGCTCGCCATCGCGCGGAACATCGGCTTCCCGGTGCTCGTGCGCCCCTCCTACGTGCTCGGCGGGCGCGCCATGATGATCTGCGCCAACGAGGCGGAGCTGAGCGATTACGTAGGCGTCGCCGTCGACGCGGCTCGCGATGAGGGCCTCGAGCCCACGCTGCTCATCGATCAGTACTTGAAGAACGCCACCGAGGTCGACGTCGACTGCATCTCCGACGGCCGCCGCGCGGTCGTCGGCGGCGTCATGCAGCACGTGGAGGAGGCCGGCGTGCACTCCGGCGACTCGACGAGCGTGCTGCCTCCCCACACCTTGGATCCCGAGGTCATCGCCGAGATCGAGTCACACACCCGGGCCTTGGCCCTCGAGCTCGGCGTCGTCGGCTTGATGAACGTGCAGTTCGCCATCAAGGATCGCCGCGTCTACGTGATCGAGGTGAACCCGCGCGCGTCGCGCACGGTGCCCTTCGTATCGAAGGCCACCGGGCGGCCCCTGGCGAAGCTCGCCGCACAGCTCATGGTGGGCAAGACCCTCGACGAGCTCGGCGTGCACGATCAGCCCGTGCCGACCCACGTCGCGGTGAAGGAGTCCGTGTTCCCCTTCAACAAGTTCCCCGGCGTGGACACCATCCTGGGACCGGAGATGCGGTCGACCGGAGAGGTCATGGGCGTCTCGCTCAGCGTCGCGCTGGCCTTCGGCAAGGCCATCTCCGCCGCTGGAGCGCGGCTCCCTACCGCGGGGTGCGCCTTCATCAGCGTGCAGCCAGAAGACAAGCAGCTCGCCTGCCTCCTCGCCCGCCGGCTGCGCAACCTGGGCTTCTCGATCCTCGCCACCCACGGGACCGCGGAGGCGCTGGCGCGAGCGCACATCCCCGCCGAGCGCGTGAACAAGGTCGCCGAGGGCTCACCGCACATCGTGGACGCGATCCGGGATGGCCGTGTGCAGCTCGTGATCAATACGACCCATGGCGCGAAGGCGATCCGGGACAGCTACTCGATCCGCCGCAACACCCTGCAGACCGGGATCCCCTACTTCACGACCGTGTCAGCCGCGATCGCGGCGGTTGACGCCCTCGAGGCGAACGCCGTCCTCGGCGAAGGGCAGGTCTCCGGGGTGCGGAGCATCCAGGAGTGGCACGCGCGGATGCTCCAGTCCCAGTGAGGGCCGCGGCGGGGCGGCGGTCGAAGCGCTCGCCGACGCGCGCGCCTCGCCGCAGCTAAGCTCAGCCGGCGCTGTATCGCCCGGTAACGCGCCGGTACACCTCGGCGAACGCGACCATGACCGCGGGCAGCACCACGAGCAAGCCCACGTAGCAGGCGCACAGGCCAGCCATGCATACGAGGCAGGAGACCAGGTAGAATAGGAAGAGCGACCCCTTGTGCCCCTGCGTCGCCTCCCAGCTCTCCCGCAGGCTCTCCATCACGCCGAGCTCGGTGTCTGCGATGAACACGCTCACCAAGGCCCAGCCCAAGAGCAAGATGACGCCGGGCACGATCAGCAAGAGTAGTCCCAGCCCGGCCCCGAGGTAGACGAGCATCATCGCGGCGAGCATCGGCAGCATCCGATCTCCCCCGCTGAAGAAGAGCCCGAAGTCGAAGTCTTCGTCTCGCGCGGCCGCGAGCGCGACGCGCAGCTGCCCCACCCACGCGTAGGGGCCCAGGATGAGGGACCCGACGAGGCTCACCACCTGAATCGCCCAAAAGATCGGCGTGTTCTCCCCCACCACGCCGGCGAGGGAGAGGACGAGGGGCAGCTGCCCAGGCAGCTGGGCCAACAGATTGATGAGGAAGCAGCCTCCGATGAGCTCGAGGGGCCGCTTGCGGACAGCGGAGAACCCGACGTTCAACACCTCGCTGATGGTCCAGGGCATCGGAGCTCCCCGCGGGGCTCCAGCCATCGTCGCTCCAGAGAGCCCTGGATCCTGCGTCGGGGGTGCGTAGGGGTTGTACCCTGTCATTACGTTCGATCGTTCAGGGGCTGAGCTCCTTGTCAAGGCCAGCCCCCCGCTCGCATGATGGCGCTCGATGCTGGGTGCGCAGGGAGCTGGCGGCTCCTCAGGGTCTCTCGACGGGCCTCACCACGGGTCTCTCGACGGGCCGATCGGCGACACGAACGGCGCCGCCCATGAACTTGCCGGGGCGCCCCTCGACACGACCGTCGAGGTGGAGACCCCCGAGCACGTGCGCTTCCGCTACCAGATCGCTGGGCCTGCCCGTCGCGCCGCGGCGTACCTCGTCGATTTCCTCGTCCGGGGGCTCGTGGTGCTGGCCCTGGCGATCGTCATCGGCGTGGTCTCCGTCTCGGGGTTCTGGGATGTGAGCGGCTTCGAAATGGGGGCCGTCCTCGTCATCTATTTCGCCGTCGAATGGGGCTACTACGTGGTGAGCGAGCTCCTGATGAACGGCTCGAGCATCGGGAAGCGCGCCCTGCGACTGCGGGTAGTGCAGGGGGACGGCTTGCCCATCACCTTCACCGACAGCCTCCTGCGCAACCTCGTGCGCGCGGCGGATCTGCTGCCGAGCTTCTACGCCTTCGGTCTGATCTCGATGGTGCTCGACTCCCGCTTTCGGAGGCTCGGCGACTTGGTCGCGGGGACCATCGTCGTGCACGAGCCGCTCACGACGCTCCGCGCCGTGCGCAGGATGAACGCGCCGGGCGCCGCCGGCCCCGCG
>JAEWOQ010000367.1 GCA_023460875.1 Pseudomonadota bacterium | reverse complement strand
GGAGGGGGGTGGGCGACCCGTGTGCGGCGTCGCGATGAACGCCTACCCTTGTCCGGACGGTGATGCACCGTGACGCACTTTGACGCACGAGCCGATGTCACGAACCTCCGATTTCAGGGACCGGATGGCTGCAGCGAGCGCCTTGTCGCGGGCCTTCCCTTCCAGCGCGTCCTGCCGCAGCTCCTCGATGGTTTCCCGCAGGATTTCGAGGGCTTCCTCGCGCCTGTCGAACAGCTCGGGGCAGTGCTGGCGGAGGCTCGCGAGCGTCACGAGGAGGGGAGAGTTCGGCGCGTCGGACTGACGCACGAGAAAGTTTGCGCCGGTACAACGCTGGCGACCCTTCAGGTGCCTCCGGAGCTTCTGCTTGTGCCTCCGATCGCGCGGCAGCCCGAGGAGCCCGGCGAGCTCGTCGAGTGTCATGTACGTGGTCAGGCGCGCGCGGCGGGGCATCCCTAAAGATTCGGGCTCCGATCCGGTGCTGGGCTAAAGGTGGACTGCGGCGCGGGCTTGCAGCCAACCCGCCACGCAGGCAGGGGCACGCTGTCCTCGAGCACGCTTGCGTCACCGGGAGCGGGCTGCCCGCAGCGTTCGCACCGAAGACCCTTGGTGGCGTAGCTGTAGAGGAACTCGTGGGGGCGCCGCTCGGCTTCCAGGGCGTCCACCTGGGGACGGAGCTTCTCGAGCTCGGTGGTGATCGCCTCGTATTCCTCGTCGGTCAGCGCAGGCCCGAGTTCGCCGAGCTGCTCGAGCAAACGGTTCTCGGCGGCGCTGCCGGGGTAGTACCGCGCGGGCTGGAGCAGGTAGGCCCGGGCGAGGCGGAGGAAGCGATCGGCGGCGCTGCTCCGTGCAAAACCGCCCGCAGGTTTACATTCCCGTCGAGTGGTTGACACTTTCGCCGATTCGCTCGATTTCACCGGGCACCTCCGAGCTGCTTTGCGGGCCGCAGCCTGAGCCGCCTACCGTCCCGGACGAGCTGGACGCCCTCGAGCATGCCGCGCCTGGCCCACATCGCGAGCGTGGCGCGTGCCGCCTTGTCTCCCCCCGCGTAGTGGTGCTCGATCGACTCGACGGCTTCCTTGAGGAGGCACCCCGGGTGCTTCTTCACGTAGGCCGCGAGCTGCTCGCAGGTGTGCCGCCACGGCGTCCAGCGCTTCGCGTTCTGCGAGCCCGCGCGCGCGTACTTGCCGCTCTGGTGCTCGGGGCGGAGGCCTCGCCGGATTCTTTCGTGGTCGACGCGGCGGTGCAGCTCGGGGGAGGGCGACTCCCGGACCAGGATGTTGGTCTGCTCCACCGTGAGGTGGCCGACGCCCAGGTGCCGACAGAGCATGTGTCCCGCCCGGCTCCCGGCGCCCTTCGCGCGCCAGGTCGCCGCCCAGACCAGGTGGGCGTAGGGGCGCCACCGTACGCACTGATCGAGGACGGCGAGGCCGAAGCTCTGCTTGCATTCGACGACGCCGAGCAGGGGGCCCCGCGTCACCACGAGGTCGGCGCAGCCCGCGGCCACGTCGACTTCCTCGTAGACGTCCCACCCCTCGCGGAGGAAGTGCTGGACGACGATGCGGGCGAGAGCCTGCTCGCTCACCGCGCACCCCGTACGACAGGGGGGAGCCCCGGAACGACGAGCGGGGCAGGAGCGGTGTCTCCCGGGGCCTCCTCGCAGCGGCGCTCCGTGTTCTCGAGCCACACCTGCCGGGCCAGGGTGGTCAACTCCCAAAGCTGGCCAGCTGTCAGCGCATCCCAGACAGCATCCTGCTGCACCCACTCGCGCGTTGGGCTCCAGGTCGCCAGGGTCACGCCAGCGAGCGAGCAGTGGACGACCGGGGCCAGGTTGTACTCGCCAAACGTGAGGCGCAGCGAAAGCGTTACCTCGTGCTGCCGGCTCATGACCCCAGCTCCTCGGCGAGGAAGCGCTCCACCGCCTCCTCACGCTCCCGCTTTGCTGCCTCCCGGGCGCTCTCGCGGCGCTTCCGCGCCGCTTGCCCCCGGAGATCCTCCCAAGCCTTGTGGGCGTCCGTGACCGCTTCCTCCGGGCTCACGCCCCGGATGCCGTTGGCCCGGAGCCAGGCCGCCACCTTGGCGAGGCGAGGGCCTGCCACCATCACCTGCAGGGCGCTCGCCCTGCGGTGCGGCGCGTCCTCCCGGATCCGGCTCTGCTTCTCCTCGAGGCGGTCCGTCGAGTAGTAGACGACGATCACGTCCTGCGCCCACTTCGGCACCTGCCGCCAGCTCTCATCGATGCGGCGGCACCGCTCCACGGCCTTGATCGCCTTCCGCATCGAGACGTGCAGGTCGAACGTGTCGGCGGGGTTCGAGCTGCCGCCTCGCTCGAAGCCTCCCACGCTGCGGGCGCCGAGGAGCGCCGGTGCCTCGCAGATGCGCCACTCCAGGTCCGGCGAGGGCAGGCGCGGGGCGGGGAGCTGGGCCAGGTGCGACAGGTCGGAGCCATCGGGAGGCCAGCGGACGAGGACAGGGGCCGGCGCAGGTTCACCTTTCTCGACGCGGATTGAGGGCGCGAACCACATCAGCACGCGGCGCCGGAACGCTCGAGCTCGGCGCTCCTGCTCACGGGCAGCACTCGCCCCCGGCGCCGAATCCACGACCCTCCACGTGTACGGCGCACGCTTGGGTGAGGGGAGCACCACGTCCGTGAGACGCCTGGCATGGGGCGAGAGAAGAGTGAGGAACCGCTCGCGTTCGGGCCAGGAAGTCGCGCTCGGTTTCGGTACCGCGCACTCGAGTCGGCGGCTCTTCGAGAGCGCGGCCGCGACCTCGTCCACTTCGAACGCGAATCGGTGGAGGCGTTCAGCCTCGTGCGTTGCGGCGCGCACGTACGCGCTCGAGCTCACCGTGGTCGCTGCGGTCGTGTTCGTTCCAATTGCCGTCGTCTCGTCGCTCATGGCATGCTCCGTCTCGCAAGCGGCGGTGCATGCGCCCTCCTCCTCGAAACCCTCGCCCTGGCCGGCGGGGGTTTCGGCTTTCAGGACCCTTCGTGCGTTCCTTCGGTCCCCGCGGATTCACGGCGCGCAGTCCGCCGACTCAGCGCGTCCAGTGCCCGGTTGAGGTGGACGATTGCCTCGTCGTTCTCATCGCAGGAGAAGCCAGCGCCGTTGTAGAAGCGGATTCGGTCCACGGCTGCAGCGATGACCGTCTCGACGAAAGCACCGTTGGGCTCACGTCGTTCGCTGCCACGTCCGAGGGGCCCGTTCTGCCAACTGATGAGCAAGCCGGTTGCCTGCGTGATGCCACCCTGGGGGCGGCCGTCAGAGTCGAGCCAGTGTTCTGTGTGGATGGGTTGCTTCATGGGATTTCTTCGTGTTGGGGGTAGGGGTTCAGCCGGCTGCAGCCGGCCGACGATGAGAGGTGGGACGGCGCCCGCGGCTGGGCTCCGCCATCTGCCTGCGCACCCGCTCCGTCGGGTGCAGCTGGCTTCCGGCGATGGCGAAGGCGGTGGCGTCGGCAGCGTCCTGCGGCACCTTCGCGCCGGTGATCCGGAACACGGCATCCTGGACCTGCTTCTTGTCGGCGTTGCCCATCTTGGGGCCGCAGACCGCGAGCTTTCCCCGCTTCGGGGTGAGCAGGACGACGGGGATGCCGTAGGCGAACGCCGCGCCCATGGCGACGCCCACCGTGACTAGGGTCTTGGAGTTGTCGGCGTTGAACTGCCCCCGCTGGAACGCGCCCACCTGGGCGCCCCGCTGCTCCTCGATGACGAGGGCCAGCGGGTGCCAGGTGGTGAGGACCTCGGCGATGGCCTGGAAGATGAGACGGCACCTGGCCTCGAGGGTGTCTCGAGGCTTGGTCCGCACGACGCGGTGGGCCTCGAGGCGGTAGCCCGCCGGAAGGCGAGTCACGACCCCGAGGCCTGGCGAGGAGATCCCCGCGTCGAAACCGGCAAAAATGCTCACTCCGCGTCGTCCTCGTAAGCAGAGCCGAGCGAGCCTTCGTCTTCGGGATCCTCGTCCGCGAGCGTCCCGCTCGTGAGCTGCGCCGTCGTGTACTCGCGGGGCTCGCTCCACCCGGCCGCCTCGCGCGCCGTGGCTTCGTCGCACGGAGTGAGGCAGTAGATCGACCCACCGCCGTAGAACTGGGTGAGGCGATTGCCCTTCGAAGGGTCCTTCCATGGGATGTCGATGCGGATCATCTCTGCCCCGGCGATGCGGGTCTCGCAGCAGAAGCCGCCGAGGCGGCGGTGCCCCATGAGTTCGAGCACCGCCCAGCCCTCGAAGCCCTCGGTTCGGGCCTCGGCCGTCATTCCGCCGCGGCCTCCGCACCTTCGCTCGAGGCCTTCCGGCTTCGCCGGCGGCGCCCCGTCGAAGGCTCGCTGTCGCCGTTGCCTCCGGCGGCGCGGCTCCTCCGCCTGCGCCCCTTCGGCGCCTGCTCCGCGGGCGCTTCTGCGCCGGCGCCGTCCCCGGCAGTCTCCGTGCTGGCGCGGCCGAAGAGGTCGGTCTGGCGCTCCTCCGCCGTGGCCGGGCGCGTGAACTCGTGAATCACCTTGCCGTTGTCCTCGCGGACGAACTCGACCTGGCCGAGACGCTCGTTCAGTCGCTCGAAGCCGCGGACCCGCTGCACCTCGGTGCCGTTCTCGATGGTGTCGAGGAGCGTGGCGCGGTGTTTCCGCAGGTCCTTCAGCTTCTGGTTGTAGTCGCGCATCTCGCCCGCTTTCTCGGCGGCGACTTGGTCGATTTCGCGGTCGACCTCGACCAGCTTGTCCTTGTACGAGCTCTGCTCGCTCTTCTTGACCGAGACGGTCACTTCCCGCTCGATCGGATCTCCGAATGCCATGCTGTGTGTTTCCTTTGGGGTAGGGGATTGCTCGTCGGAGGGCCGCGGGGCCCTCAGAAGTCGTCGTTGAGGGGCGGCAGGTCGTCGTAGTCCTCCGCGCAGAGGTCGAAGAACCCGGTGCTCGGCCCGTGAAAGCGCGACATGACGCGCCCGGTTTTCCCGCCTCGCATCTTGCGGACGAGGACCTCTGCGGTGTGGTCCAGCGCCTCGTTGGGCTTCCGGTAGTAGTCGTCGCGGTACAGCATCAGAACGCCGTAGGCGTCCTGCTCAATGCCCCCGGACTCACGCAGATCGCTGAGCAGCGGGCGCTTGTCGGGGCGCTCCTCGCACTTGCGCGACAGCTGGCTCGCCTCGAGAAGCGGGACTTTCAGCTCACGGGCGATCTGGAGGGTCCCGCGGCTCAGCTCGCTGATCTCGTTCTCCCGGTTGCGGTCACGCTTACCCTTGGCGGCCTCGAGGAGCTGCAGGTAGTCGATGACGATGAGCCCGAGATTCACGTTCGGCTTCTCCTTTCGGAGCCGCCTCAAGCCTCTCCGGATCGCCGAGCGGATGGAGGCGACCGTCTGCTTCGGAGCCTCATCGATGACGAGGGGGAGCGAGGCCACCGTGCGGACCGCTCGCTGATAGGACGCCTCCTCCTGGGTATCGAGGGTGCCGGCCTCGATGCGCGTGGCGTCGATCATCACCTCCTGCGCGAGGATGCGGTTGATCTGCTCGTCGGCAGGCATCTCCACCGACACGAACACCACCCCGTAGCCTATGCCGGCGACGTTGCGAGCAACCGTAAGCAGGAACCCCGTCTTCCCAATGCCCGGCCTTGCTGCGACGACGTACTTCCGGCCCTTCTTGAGGCCGTTGATTCGCCTATCGAGCTCCCGGAGCCCCGTCGGGATGCCACTGAACTGCGTACCGGCCCGCTTGCGCTCGAAGTAGAGTTGGCTCGACTGAGCCGCGAGCTCCTTCGCGGTGAACTGGGTGTCGGCGTGAACTCCGGTTCGGGATACCTCACCCAGTTCCGCCTCGAAGTCCCCAATGAAGGCGTCCACGTCTCTGACGTCGCCGTAGGCCGCGCCGCTCACCTTGCGGCAAAGGTCGATGACGCCGCGGAGACGCGCCTTTCCAAGGACGATGCGGGCGTGCTCCTCGACGTGGGCAACCGCCGGCGTCGCCTCCGTCAGCTCCGCGAGCCAAGGCGTCCCGCCGACCCGATCCAGCGCGCCGACCTGCCGTAGCCGCTGCGCTACGGTGACCACGTCCACCCGCTGGTTTGCGTTGAGGACTTCGCCGATCGAGCGCCACACGTCCCGGTGCGCTGCGACATAGAAGCTCTCAGGCGCCAGGAGCCCGGCCACCTCGTCCAGAGCCTCGGCCGAGAGCATGCACGACGAAAGCACCGCCCGCTCGGCATCGACGTCGTGGGGTGGCATCGGGGCGCTCATGAGGCCTCCCGCTGGAGCTCGTGCCGCACCATGGCGGCCTCCTCGGGACTGAGCGCCTCGAGGCGTCGCAGCTCGCCCTCACGCTCGCCCTCGGGCATCCGGGCGATCTGGCGAGCTGCCTGCCGCGCCTTCTGGACAGCGAAGTCCCGGGCCGCAGCGCGCGTTTGCTCTTCGCTTACGGGAGGGGGGCCAGCTGCGTCCGCTTGGGGTTCGCCCTCCCCCAGGATCTCCACCCGCTTCGCCCGGTTGTTCCAGGTGCCGGTGAGGGCCGTGATGAGCGAGTTCTTCCAGCTGGCGTATGGCCGCTCCGAACCACTCGAGAGCTTCAGGAGGAGGATGGGGCCCGCCCGATCTACGAAGGCGTCGGTCATTCCGACGGCGAGGTGGAGCTTCGCCCGATCCTGCTTGGAGAGTTCGATCTGTTCCGGACAGGGGATCTTCCCACCCTGCTGCTGCTC
>JAEWOQ010000366.1 GCA_023460875.1 Pseudomonadota bacterium | reverse complement strand
CTGCGCCTCCGGCTCCGCGAAGGAGATCGGAGCCGCTGGAGCGCCGAAGGGCTCCTCGTCGACGTCCTCCCCGCCGAGGGCGAGCAAGGCGCGGGGCTCCGGATCCAGCTCGAGGCCGAGAGCGTCGGCAAGCACGCTGGGACCCTCCTCGTGGAGACGGGGCTCGACGACGATCCCCGTGAGCTCGCCCTCCCCTACGCCTTTCACGTCTCCGGGACGCTGAACGTCGCGCCCGAGCCCTTGTACCTGAACCTCCGCGCTCCCCCAGCCGACGGGGCGCTCCTCGAGGTCCGCAGCACGCAACCCGACTTCCAGATCGACCAGATGCGGGTCGAGGGGCCCTTCGCCGTCAGCTGGGAGCAGGTCGCTAGGGGCCACGCGCGCGCGCGGGTGCGGGCGGCCCTGGACCACATCGACGCGGACATGCGCGCAGCGACCGGGCGTCTCGTGATCCTGAGCAACGACCGCACCGAGCCGTACCGGGAGGTCGCCTTGTTCGCGTTCGGGAAGAGCCCTCAGCGCTGAGCCCGCTCCCGATGGATCGGGTCGGCCCCCAAGGTGCCCATGAGTGAATCGAGATACGCCTCCGAGCTCACCCGCTCGAGCTCTCGGCGCGCCGCCATCAGCCGGTCCTCGATGCCCAGGCGCCGCACCTCGCTGGCGTAGCCCGGGCGCGCCCGGAACAGCTCCAGGGCTTCGATGTGCCTGCGCCACAGAGCGACGTCGCGCGCTTGCTTCGTCCGCAAGCGCTCCCGGTACCAGTCGCTGGAGAGCACCGCATCGCGCGAGAACATCGCGCGGACCTCCGGGTGCGTCGCGTCCCTCCCCTCCCAGTGGCCGTAGGCCATGATGTGCAACAAGGCCTGCAGCGGAGGACAGGCGTCGTGAACGCTCCCGTCTTCAAAGTACTGGTGCGCGACCCGCTCTTGGGCCTGGACGATGTTGTCCACGCCGTCGGCGAAGACCTCGAGCCCTTGCGTCTCGGGCCGCAGCATGTCCTGAGTGAAGACGGCCGCCGGGTTGTCGAACACGCGCCCGAAGTAGGTGTGCACGAAGCGCTCGGTGATGCGATAGCCCAAGCGGCTCGCCTGCACCGTGCGGCCCCGGTGCTCGAAGTCCTCTACTTTCTCCAGGTGCCCCGCGGCGATCATGCGCTCGGGATCGCGCTCCTCGGGGAACAAGCGACACCAAATCTCGGGCACGAGCAGGCTCACGTCGTGATCGACCCTGCACTTGGGCCCGACCCAGCCAGCCGCGGAGCTGAAGCCCGCGTATCCCGTGAGCACCATCGAGACCAGGGCGTTGTTGAGATCCGCCGTCGCGGCGATGGCGTTGAAGGGGCCCTTGGTGAGCGCGCCCTCGGAGCCCGCGCCGGTCGTGCTCGGCGACTTCCCCGTCACCGAGCAGATGTAATCCATGAACAGCTCCGGGAGCGCCTGGTAGTGGATCGGGTTGTACACACACAGGGGCCGAATCTTCGCGCCGCCGATGTCGTCCGGCGGGTTGTTGCGGCGTCCGCTCAAGACGCTGATCACCGGGAACACGACCGCCTGCCCCTGCGGGATCCGGCGATAGAGCCGCGCCCCGAGCTCGGCGACGTAGCGCTCCCGCGGGCGGGCCAGCTCGAGGCGCACCTGCAGGTAACGCGGGTTCTTGGTGGGCTTTCCATCGACGATGCGCGGGTTGGCCGAGCACACGTCGTAGCCAGAGCTGCGCGCGGCCGCCTGGGTGACGTGGGCCTGCATCGGCGCGGTGAACCGCCCGTGCACGTCGACGCGCTCGGCGATGTCTTGCATCTCCGCCGGGGAGAGGGGCGCGAAGTTGGATGCGAACAGGCCCGGCTCGGCCATGTCCTTCTCCGTCTGGCGGTCGAAGCCAGGATGGATCGCGTCGTCCGGCCTCTGGAAGAGGCGGTACTCACAGTTCTCCGCGAGCTTCAGGGACGGGTGCCCCGAATACTCGTCCGGGAGCCCGGGCAGTTGGCTCGCCGGCACCACGACGCTGGCGGTGATGTCGTCCTCCATCTGCACCTTGTCTGCGGCGACGAAGTCCTGCCGCAGCTTGTAGGTGCGCCAGCCCCCGTGATCCCAGAAGCCGATGCGCAGGTACGAGCCCACCAGCTTGCGCCCGTCCACGCGTAGCTCGTGGCCCGCGGCGCCGTTGACCATGTCGACAGTAAAATGGTCCTTCCAGTCGCTCCCCCATTCGTCCCGGTAAAAGCGCTTGATGACGAAGACGATCGCCCGCACGTGGTTCGGGATCCCCTCGAGCCAGCGGTTGTACTCGTCGGTGTATAGGTGGGGATTCGGCGTCAGCAGCTTGATGACGGAGCCGAGCGAGCGCGCCTTGGACAGGATCGGCCGCGAGGGATCCTTGGCGGGCTCTCCGCCCTGCCCGGCGCGGAGCTCCGGTCGCAGGCAATCGCCGTAGTCACGGTCGAGGAGCTCCTGCACCCGAGCGAGATCCTTCTCGTAGTCGCCCACGTGGATCGGCCCGTACAGCACCGCGTCCGTGAGGCTCTTGGAGATCTCGCTCTTGCCGCCCCCCGATACGGTGCACGGCTTGTGACAGAACGTCCCCTCGGGGACCGTGCCCAGCAGACGCCAGCTGGAGGCCACCGGGTGTTTCTGCAAGCGGACCTTGTAACCGCTGGGGTGCAGGTAGGTGTGCCCGGGCAGCACTCGTAGCGTCCGCGTCTGCCCGCCGCTCGTCCAGCGCGCCAGCTGGGTCGTCAGGTCGATCGCCATGTCCTCGGGCAGGATGTGCACGTCTGGGTAGGTCTTGTCGGTGGCGTAGCCCTCGGGGTGCACGACTACGGAGTCGCCGAGCAGCGCCACGGCGTCCGCGAAGCGATGATCGGTCCCGATGATGCGAGCGTCGGGCAGGAATCGTGTCCCGAGGTTGAAGGTGGGGAAGGCGAGCGCGCCGCCGGCATGCTCCTCCTCGGCGAGGCCGAACAGGTTCGCGCTCAAGCCGATCTGGGTCTTCACCTCCTTCTTGCAGTAGCCGAAGTAGTTGTCGGCGAGCACGGTGACCATCACACCGCGCATGTCGCGCAGGGTGATCTTGAAGGGGCGCCCGCCGTTGTAGAGCTCGTCCTCCTCCGTCCAGCACATGCCCTGCGCTCGCTGGCGCTCCGTCGCCTCGCTCACGTGGGGCAAGCCCAGATCCTTCTTCTTGAGCTCCACCAGGTGCGGCGCGAGCACGACGCAGCCGGAGTGCCCGGTCCACCCTTCGACATCGAGCGCCGCGTCGTTCTCTGCGAGCTCCGGGTCCCCCGCGTTCCCGAAAATGCTCTCGACGAAATCGAGGTTGGAGACGAGGCCGCCAGGAGCGAAGAAGCGGATCTCCATGCGCTTTTCTGGCATCACGCCCGGCACCGCTGGGCAGACGAGCGGCCGCAGCAGCAGGGACACCATCGTCTCCACCGGCTCCTCCCAACCTTCCGAGAAGGGCAGGCGAGCCAGCTCCGCCGGGGGCTCGAACGCCGCCCGCAGGAGCGCCGCGTAGGTCTCCAGGGGCACCGCGACCTTGTCTGCGGGGACGGGCAACCCGTAGTCCGCCACGTGGAAGACGCCCTGGGTCGTCCGGCGGTCGTTGATGGGGTTGTGAAGGACACCGTTGCCGAGCCGATAGCTCGACACACACGCGTTCTCGTACACGTCCTTCGTCTGAGGGAGTGATAGCTCCCGCGCCAGGCCGTACCGATCGAGGACGAGGGTCTGCCGCGGCACGCGCGCCGGGGGCAGCTCATGCTCCGCGCAGGTCCGATCGAGGAAGGCCTGTATGCGGGCGTCCGCCGGGTTCAGGTGATCGGCGAGGAGGCGACGTTGCTCGAGGTAGTGGCGGAAGAGGCCCTCGGCGAGCTCCAGGAAGTCCGGGTCCCCTTCGTCGGGGGGCACGGCGAAGCCTTGAGTCGCGAGCTTCAAGATCAGCAAGCGGGCCGCGGAGCTCCGGTCCGAGTCGGCGTGGCTCCCGTCGGCGCGGACGCCCAGGGTGCGCTCTTGAGTGCTCGAGTGTCCATCCATGACCGCAACGTACCAATGGTCGCGGCCTGGAACGAGCGCTGGGCGCATGCGCAGGTGACGCATGCCGCCCTTCGGGCGCCCCGGTTGTCAGCCCACCCAGCGGCGCGCGTTCCGAAACATACGCAGCCAGGGAGAGTCCTCGGGCCACTCCTCGGGGCACCAGGAGAGCTGAACCGAGCGGAACACACGCTCGGGATGCGGCATCAGGATGGTGGAGCGGCCATCGCGAGTCGTGAGGCCCGTGACGCCCCCCGGAGATCCGTTCGGGTTCTCCGGGTAGCGCTCCGTAGGTCGACCGACGTTGTCGACGAAACGGAGGGCCGCCATGTCCGCCTCGGGCGTCCCCGCCCCGAAATCCGCGCGTCCCTCCCCGTGGGCGACGGCGATCGGCAAGCGAGAGCCAGCCATGCCCGCGAAGAACACGGACGGAGAGTCTTGCACCTCGACCAGGCTGAGCCGCGCCTCGAACTGCTCGGACTCGTTGCGCACGAAGCGCGGCCACGCCTCGGCGCCGGGGATCAGCACCTTCAGCCCCGCCAGCGCCTGACAGCCGTTGCACACCCCGAGGCTGAAGACGTCGGGGCGCGCGAAGAAGCCGCTCAGGGCCTCCCGCGCCCGCGCGGTGAACAGCACCGACTTCGCCCAGCCGAGGCCCGCCCCGAGCACGTCGCCGTAGGAGAACCCACCGCAAGCCACGAGCCCTCGGAACCCCTCGAGGCGCACCCGCCCTTGGAGCACATCGCTCATGTGCACGTCGACCGCCTCGAACCCGGCGCGGTGGAAGGCCGCCGCCATCTCCACCTGCCCGTTGACGCCCTGCTCTCGCAGGATGGCCACCTTCGGGCGCTCCGCGGCCCCCTCGATGAGCGGGCGCGCCACGTCTTCGGCGGGATCGAAGGTGAGCCGCGGCGACAAACCGGGGTCCCCGAGCCCCTCGAGCCTCTCGAACTCCTGCGCGGCGCAGGCTGGGTTGTCCCGCAGCGCCTGCATGCGATGGCTGGTCTCCGACCACGCCCGCCGGAGGTCCACGCGCGACTCGTCCAGCACCGTCACTCCTCCGTGGACGAAGACGACGCGCCCCTCGGACGCGAGGCTCCCTACCACGTGCACGGTCTCACCCGTCAGCAGGCCCTGCGCCGCGAGCACGTCGAGCGCCTCCTGCAGCTGGGGCTGACGCACCTGCAGGACCGCGCCCAGCTCCTCGGCGAACAACGCGTCGAGCAGCTCACGCTCGCTGGGTGGCCCCTCACCCCCAGGCACCAGCCCGTCGAGCTCGACCCGGACGCCCGTCCCGCCCGCGAACGCCATCTCGCAGACGGTCGCGAACAGACCTCCGTCAGAGCGATCGTGGTAGGCGAGGATCAAGCCCCGACGGTTGAGCTCCTGAACCGCCTCGAACAGGGCGCGCAGCGCGCCAGGATCGTCCACGTCCGGCGGCGTGGAGCCCAGCTGCCCGGTGACCTGCGCCAGTGCCGAGGCCCCGAGGCGGTTCTTGCCCCGGCCTAGATCGATCAGGAGGAGC
>JAEWOQ010000365.1 GCA_023460875.1 Pseudomonadota bacterium | reverse complement strand
CCCCATCATCGAGTGCCATCCAGATCGCCTCGCACCAACGCAGTGCGCACCTGGAGGTAGTTCACACGCACTGTGGGGGGAAGACCGCCTCTTCGCAAGGACGATGAGGGGTCTTCGCGCGCCCTCGGGTAACCTTTCAGCTATAATAGAGGATTACCAACTGAGCCGATTGCCTGCCGATTGCCAGGCCCGTTGGTCACGACGGCCCGTCAGGGGTTCGTTGGAGTGCATTCCACCTCCGACGCCCTTCTCCAGCTACAACGGTTCCCAGTTGCGTTGACCGGGCCCTCCGCCGCCCGGTCCCCGAGCGGCTGGGACCGACCTGGGACCGACCTGGGACCGACCCGCCGTTGCCCCCGGC
Source organism: Pseudomonadota bacterium (assembly GCA_023460875.1). Classification (GTDB taxonomy): domain Bacteria; phylum Myxococcota_A; class Polyangia; order Polyangiales; family Polyangiaceae; genus NIC37A-2. The sequence goes on along the minus strand of JAEWOQ010000365.1, from coordinate 2,568 downwards.
TCGCGGCGCCGACCCCTTCGGCAAACCGTTCGTCGCTCTAGGCGGTGACGGACCGCGCGGCGAGCAAAGGTCCCCTCCAGCCGAACGAGGCGTCCCCCAGCACGACGAACTGCGGATTGAGGATGTCCTCCTTTGCGTTGTAGCGCAGCGGCTCGAAGGAGAGATCGAGCACGTGACCGCCCGCCTCCTCGACCACCGCCTGCGCGGCCGCGGTGTCCCACTCCGACGTCGGCCCAAAGCGCGGGTAGATGTCCGCCTCCCCCTCCGCGACGAGGCAGAGCTTCAGAGAGCTCCCTCGGCTGATGAGCTCGACGTCCCCGGGGAGGCGACTCACGAAGTCGTCGACGGCGCCGCCACCGTGGGAGCGACTGCCCGCGACGACGATGCGCGTCGGGTCCACCTTCCGCGTGGAGATGCGCTCCGCTTGTCCGCCTCCAGGCGCCCGCTTGAACGCTCCGCGCCCGCGCGCCGCGAAGAACGTGACCCCGCTGACCGGCACGTGCACGACCCCGAGGACGCTCCGCTGCTCTTCGATCAAGGCGATGTTGACGGTGAACTCCCCGTTCTTTTTTATGAACTCCTTCGTCCCGTCCAGGGGATCCACCAGCCAGTAGCGCTGCCAGCGGGCCCTCTCCGCGTAAGGGATCGCCCCCGACTCCTCCGAGAGGACCGGGATGTCGGGGGTGAGGCGAGCGAGGCCGGACGTGATCGTCGCGTGGGAGAGCAGATCGGCCTCCGTGAGCGGCGAGCGATCCGCCTTCTCCGCGGAGTCGAAGTCCGAGGCGTACACTCCCAAGATTTTCTCCGAGGCCTCCCGCGCCAGCTTCTCCACCGCTGCGAGGAGCTCCTCTTGCCCATACATCGACGACTGTTTCATGGCCTCTCCAGCTTGAAGCTCGCCGCCCGACTCGTCCGACGGGAGGCGAAGGAATTGACGAACGCGCGGCCCACCTCGACCCGCGACGAAGACGCCCCGAGCGTTCGCGAGTTCGGCGCCGACCACGTCGCTGTCCGGCGCGACGTCACCGTGCCGCCCGACGACACCGTCCGGCACGACGACACCGTCCGGCACGACGACACTGTCCGGCACGACGACACTGCGCGGTCCGACGTCGCTGTGCGTCTCCCACAGTGACGTCGGCGCGTCCACACACGGCGTCGCAAAAACCAAGTTGCGCCTTCGCTTCGACTGAGCGAACAATGGCCCACATGCGCATCAAAGCGGACGAGGCGCGACGAAGTCGCAAAGGCATATTTCTCGGGGGATTCACCTGCATGCTCCTCTGCGCTGCGTGCAGCACGACGCAGCTGGCGGTGAGCACGCAGGCGGAGGTGATGGAGCTGGCGTTCCCCTCGATCGAAGAGCAGACCGACTACGACTTCGCGCGCTCCGCGATCCCGGGCAACCTCGTGCAGATCGAGGGGCTCTTGCGGGTGCAACCGGACAACGAGCGGCTGCTCCTGCTCGCGGCGCGGGGCTTCACGTCCTACGCCTACGGGTTCGTGGAGGACGAGCTGCACCAGGCGGAGCAGGCGGGCGACCTCGACGCCGCCGATCGCCAGCGCGCCCGCGCGCGCGCCATGTACCTCAAAGCGAAGGACTACGGCTGGAAGCTCCTCCGCCTGCTCGACGACGACGTCCCCGCTGAGGCTCCCCGGGATCCGGACGAGCTGCGCGCCCTGGTGCGCGACGCCTTCGACTCCCCCGAGCACGCGTCCGCGCTGTTCTGGACGGGGAACGCCTGGGGTCTCGCCATCAACCTGTCCCGCGACGAGCCCGCCTTGCTCGCGGATTTGCCCTTCGCCCGCGTGCTGGTCGAGCGAGCGGTCGAGCTCGACGAGCGTTATTACAACGCATCGGGACACGTGTTCCTGGGCGTCGCTCACGCGAGCCTCGGGCAGAGCATGGGCGGTCAGCCGGAGACGGGCCGCGCCCACTTCGAGAAAGCGCTGGCGCTCACGGAGCGTCGGGCGACGCTCGTGCACGTGAACTACGCGGAGAGCTACGCCGTTCAGACTCAGAACAGGGACCTGTTCACGTCCCTCCTCGAGGAGGTGCTCGCGGCGCCGATCCCGGAGGGCTCCGCCCTCACGCTGCCCAACACGATCGCCCGACGTCGCGCCCAGCGGCTGCTCGCTCAGGTCGACTCCCTGGTGCTCCAATCCCTGGACGACCTGCCCGCAGCGCCGCCGGACCCGCCGACCCCCGAGGAAGACAGCGACCTCCCGGACGCTCCTCCAGATCCCCCCGAAGCCTCCGAACCCACGAGCGCTCCTCAGGCGGGTGCGCCCGGACCTGCGACCGTGGCCGAATGAGCCACCCGCGAGAGCACTGGAATCCGACGTGAACACTGAAAAGTTCGTTTGGTGAGCAGATCGAGAGGATCGTCTTCGTGGATTAGTGTCCGCACCCGCAGTTCGTCAGGCAGGAAAAACGAACCGAACGACCAATCGTCAATCAATCGCTCCGCGCGCATTCCCGAGGGTTGACAAAGAAGGCTCGTTGCAGCGAGCGTGAGGCGCGTCGGCTCACCGAAGGGTTCTCGGACTCCAGACCCGCAGGCGCCG
>JAEWOQ010000364.1 GCA_023460875.1 Pseudomonadota bacterium | reverse complement strand
TCTTTCGACGATTGCTCGACCTACGGCTGGACCGGGACCTGGGAGGGAGCTCCCTTCGCGGCCCGTTGCCGCTTCAACGATTGCCTGGCCCACGGCTGGACGGTGACCTTCGCCGACCGAACCACGGCGACCACCAACTGCCGCTTCAACCAGTGCATGGTCCACGGCTGGGAGACCCGCCTGGGCGACCGCTCCCTGGCGCGGACCACCTGCACCCTGGGCGACTGCCTCGTCCATGGCTGGCAGACCCACCTACCAGAGGGGGAAATCGCCAAGACCATTTGCCGCCTGAACAAGTGCATGACCGGCGGGTGGGAGACCACGCTGCCCGACGGACGGCGCCGCGTCTGCGCCTGCAGGCTGGCCGACTGTCACCGGGGCGCAGAGTGCCGCTGAGCTCCGCTGGCGCCCAAGCCCCAGCCCGCGGTCGCCTGGCGCACCACCTCCAGGTCATCGGTGCGCCGCGCCGGGGGCAGCGCGTTCAAGAGGCGCTTTCCGTATCCCCGCGTGTGGATCCGCTCGTCCAGCAGGGCGACGATCCCGACGTCGCTGCTCCGGCGGATCAAACGCCCGAAGCCTTGCTTCAGGGCGATGGCGGCGGCTGGGACGCTCAGGTGCGCGAAGGCGCTCAAGCCTTGCTCCTCGAGGCGCTGGCTGCGCGCCTGCACGACGGGGTCCGTGGGGACGAGGAAGGGGACCTTCTCCAGGACCACGAGGCGCAGCGCCGCCCCGGGCACGTCGACTCCCTCCCAGAAGCTCTGGGTGGCCACCAGCACCCCGTCGCCGCTCGCGCGGAAGACGCTCAGCAGGGCCCCCTTCGGCCGCTCTCCCTGGAGCCACAGGGGCCGCCCCGAGAGGCGCGCTCCGAGGCGCTCGTGCAGCCCGCGCATGGCTCGCACGGACGTGGTGAGCACGAAGGCGCCGCCCCCCGTGAGCTCCACGAGCTCCGCGATGCGCTCGGAGGCCCGATCGAGGAAAAGCGCTGCGTCCGGGGCGGGCAGATCCCGCGGCGTGTAGAGCACCGCTTGCTTCTCGAAATCGAACGGCGAGGGCACCACGAGCTCCTCCACTCGCAGCCCTTCGACGAACCCCTCGCCCAGCCCCAAGCGCGCTCGCACGAACTTGAAGGGACTGCTCGCCCTCTTGCCCGCGGTCCTCTTCGCGGCGGGTCCGCTGCCACGAAGAGGACCCGCGTCGTCGGATTTGTCCGGCGCGTCCACGGCCCGACCGGAGGTGGCCAAGGTCGCGCTGGTGAGGATCACGGCGGGCACCGTCTCGAACAACCGCTCCCGCAGGGTCCCGCTGAGATCGACGGGCGTCGAGCTCAGCCAGCAGGTCTTCGGTGTGCGCTCCACCCAAGTCACGCGCCCCGGGCCTGCATCGACGACGGCCGTGAGCTGATCCCGGGTGGTCTGGCAGCGCCGCGGCACGAGCTCGAGGCTCTCACGCAACGCGATGTCGTCGCGGACCTCGCCGAGCTTCGACCTCGCTACGGCGCCGAGATCCTCGAGCGCGCGATCCAGCCGGAGCCACGCCGCGCGGAGCTCGCCCTTCCAAGCGTCTTTGCCGAGGGCCTGCCGCGGCTGCCCTTCCAGGAGCGGATCGAAGCTCCGCCAGAAGTGCGTGATGGCGCCCTCGAGCTCCGACAGGCTCGCGCCACCTCCGCCCGCGTCGAGGGGCCCGCCGAACGCGCTCGCTCGCCCCAGGGCCCGCGCTGCCTCCCGGAGCATCCGTTCCATCTGCGCTCGCGACAGCCGGATGCCGAAGAACATGCTCGCGATGTCCTCCACCTGGTGAGCCTCGTCGAGCACCACCGCGTCATAATCCGGGAGTACGCGCCCGGGGTGGGGCCCCCGCATGCTGAGATCCGCGAAGAACAGGTGGTGGTTGACGATCACGATCTGGGCGACCTCCGCCTGGCGCTTCATCTCGGTCACGAAGCACTCGTCGAAGTAGGGGCAGGCTGGGCCGATGCGCGTCTCGCTGGACGAAGCGACCTCGTGCCACGTGAGCGAGCCCTCACCCAGGGTCGCGAGCTCGGCGTGATCCCCCGTCTCCGTCTCCCTCACCCAGTGGCGGATGAGGTCCAGGGCCCTCGCGTGGACCGGGCGCATCGCCTCGTCGCTCTGCAGGAACTCCCTGTAGCGCCGGCGGCAGAGATAGTTGCCGAGCCCCTTCATCACCGCCACCTCCGCCCGCGTGCCCAGCACGTCCTGGACCAGGGGCAAGTCCCGCTGGGCGATCTGATCCTGGAGAGCCCGTGTGGCGGTAGAGATCACCACCTTGCGGCCGCTCAGCAGCGCGGGCACCAGGTACGCGAGGGTCTTGCCGGTCCCCGTCCCCGCTTCGCACAGCAGAACCCCCTCCTCCTCCAAGGTCCGCTCCACGGCCTCCGCCGCCGCCAACTGCCCCGGGCGGGCCTCGTAGCCTGGCAAGCGAGCTGCAAACGGGCCCCGCGGCCCCAACAGCTCCTGGGCGCGCCTCACGGAACCCTCGAAGGGCGTACGCGCCGCCTCACGACGTGCCCTCGCTCAGATGAGTCCTCGCGCAAGGAGCCTCCGCTCGCGAAAACCGGCGGTCACCGGGGCTCAGCCCAGCGCGGGAGGTTCACTGACGGGTCCCTCCACGTCGAGGAACTGCAGCCCGACGATACGACCATCGGCCTCTTCTCGCACCCAGACCGCCCGGGCACGCCGCGCGTCAGCACCACCGATCGCCACCAGGTAGTCGACGCCCGCGCTCACGGGCGCTTCGACCACGACCCGCACGCCGCCCCGACTCACGTTGAGGGTCCAGCCCTCCGCCTCGTAGCCTTCACGGCGCAGGAAAACGCGCTCGGTCGCTTCGTGACGAGCGCCACCGGTGCCTCTGCGCTGACTCACGAGCGGTAGTATACCCAAAGGCGCGACGCCCGGCGAGCGAGCCCACCGGCTTGACGGTGCTGGAGCGGTCTGCAAATTTCCGAGGACTCACCGCGACATGCCCCCCATCAAACCCGTCGAACTCAAGCGAGCGCTCGTCCGCGAAGGATTCGAGATTTATCGCACGGCGGGGCCCTTCGTCCTCCTCGCAGAGCGCGTCCGCGACAACCTCATCATGGACAGCGGGGTCGCCCTGGGCCTGCCCGCAGAGAGCGTGAGCGACGGCTCGGGAGGCCCCGAGAGCGAGCGCCGCGGCAGCGCGGAGCCACCGGAGCAGCACGATTGGGACCAGCAGAGCCTGGTAGTCCGCGTCGTGTTGAAGGCCCAGGCGAGCGAGTTTCCCAACGAAGAAGGCGAGAATCTCCTGGCCCACGCGCGCGCCCTCGCCGGCCCCTTCGAAGGCCGCGGCTACCGGGAGACCTCGACCCAGACCGTGGTGGTGAAAGATCCTGGCGACGGCACCCGAGTCCTCGACACGTGGTACGAGGCCTTCCTCGAGCTCCCGGTCGAGGGTCTGAGCGCGGCGGCGGCAGAGCTCCGGTTTGCCCTCGAGCAGAAAAAGACCGCCGGCAGCACAGCCGAAGATTGAGCAGACGACACCGGACGGCGCCCCGATCGCCAAGGCGGAGGACAGGGCCGACGACAGCGCGACGACAGGCCGAAAGACGGCGCGAGCGACGGGGCGAGCGACGGGGCGCGGGCGCTCCGCGCAGGCCCGGAGACGAGCGAATCCGGGCGGGTACCCCTGCTCAGGGCACCCCGGCGTGGCTTCGCTTCTCGCCGAGCACGTGCTAAGCGCGCCATCCATTCGTTGGAGTCGTCGAAGGCAAGGCTAGGGATGTTACGCCAAAGTGGTTTTGGACAAGTGGTGGTGGGGGTGGTCGTGGCCCTCATCATTGGAGCGTTCGTGCTCGGCGGGGGCGCCATGACCGTGTCGAGCTGGTCCCCGGAGTGTGCCGCGGAGGCGGGCGACCACTGCATCGATCCCAAGGAGTACTACTCGGCATACGGGCTCATGAGCTCCATCGGCCTCAACGAGAAGGCCGCGAAGCAGCTGCAGCTCCGTGCCCAGGTCGCCGAGGGGTTGGTCGAGCGTGAGCTCCTCCTCGAAGAGGCCGCGCGCCTGGGCATCGCCGTGAGCGAGGACGACATCGACGAAGAGCTGGCCTCCGGTCGCACCCGGGTGTCCCTCCCCGCCGCCCGCGCCGAGCAGCTGGCCATGAGCCTGGCCATGTGTGTCGAGGGGCCCGGCGGCTGCGCCCCTGGGACCATCGGCTTGCGCGCCTTGCCTGTGCTCCGCGACGGGGTGCTCGACTACGACCGCTACTCGCGCACCGTGCGCATGGTCACTGGGCGGAACCCGAGCCAGTTCAAGGATCAGCAGAAGCGTGAGCTGACCGCCGAGCGCGTCCGCGAGCTCGTCCGCTCCGCGGTGCGCGTCTCGGAAGAAGAAGCCTTCTCCGCCTATTCGCGTGCCCGCTCCCGCGCCACGGTGCGCACGGTGACCGCACCCGCGGCCTGGTTCGCTCGCTACGTCACGACCCTGAGCGACGCCCAGGTGGAAGACTGGGCCGTCGAGAACAAGGACACCGTCGACGCGGCGTTCGCGGCGCAAAAGGACGGCTGGACCGCGGAGTGCCCGGTCGCCTCGGAGATCCGTGTCGACGTCGACCCCGGCGCGAGCGACGAAGAGAAAGAGAAGCTGCAAGACCGCATCGAGAGCGCCCGCTGGCGCTTGAAGGCCGGAGAAGACTTCGAGGTGCTGGCGCGGGAGCTCAGCGACGGCGTCGAGGCCGCCCTGGAGGGACGTCTCGGGTGCGTGGGCACCACCTACGGCGCCGGCGCCCAGACGTTGCTCGCCGCGCTGGGTGAGCTCGAGCCTGGGCAGGTGTCGGACGTGATCGAGAGCGTCCGCGGCCTTCACATCTTGCGCCTCGAACAGAAGCCCACCCAGGAAGAGCTCGAAGCGGTGGCCCGGAAGCACGTGGCGCGCCGCCTGGCCACCGAGGCCAAGGCGACGGAGCTCGCGGAGCGCTATGCTCGGGAGCTCATCGCCAAGGTCCAAGGCGGGGAGAGCCTCGAGGAGGCCACCGAGGCGATGAACCGCAGCTATGCGGAGGCCGGCCCCATGAAGGCCACCCGCAAGGGTGAAGACCCCCCGGCGGTGACCAGCGACTTGCGCCCCAAGGTGGAGATCTCCAGGCCCTTCGGCGTCGATCAAAACCCCCTCCCCTCCGCCCGCGCGGGGGCCTCCGTGGCGGCGCTGGCCTTCCAGCTGGAGGAAGACGACACGGTCGCCGACCAGCCCATCGAGACCTTCGACGGCTTCGCCGTGCTGCAGCTCAAGAGCAAGGACATGGTTCAGCGCGAGACCTTCGACGAGGAGAAGGCGGAGCTCATGGGGCAGCTGCGTGCTCGCAAAGCCGAGGAGGCCCTGACCAACTACGTGGCGCGCTTGCGCGAGAAGGCGGGCCCGGTCCTCTTCAACCCGCGTCACGTTCCTGCCGACGGGAACGAGCCCGCTGGCGAGAGCTGACGCGCCGATGCCCCTCGAGGCTCTACGACCCGCGCGCGCGCGCTTCTCCTCGGGGCTGCGGGCGATCGTCACGCCCATGCCCTGGGTCCACCGGGCTGTGCTGACAGCGCACTTGCACGTCGGCTCCCGCTACGAGGGCGAGCGAGACAACGGCATCAGCCATTTCTTGGAGCACATGCTCTTCCGCGGCACGGAGCGCCACCCGTCCGCGCACGAGCTGGCGGTCGCCTTCGAGGACCTGGGCGGCACCCTGGTAGCGGCGACCGCGGCCGACCACGGAACCCTCGCCATCGGTATCCCTGCGGAGAGCCTCCTGGAGGTCATCGGTCTGTTCTCCGAGGTGTTCCAGGCGCCGCTGATCGAAGGGATCGACATCGAGCGAGGCATCATCCGTGAGGAGATCCTCGAAGACCTCGACGAGAAGGGGCAGCTCATCGATGGCCCCACCCTGGTGCGCCAGCTCAGCTTCGGCTCCCACCCCCTCGGCTATCCGATCACGGGGAAGCTCGAGTCTCTCGAGACCTTCACCCGCGCCGCCCTGCTCGAGCACCACCGACGCCACTACACGGGGCGAGGCACGGTGCTGTCCGTAGCGGGGCCGATCGCGGCCGACGCCGTCCTCACGGCGCTCGAGCGGGCCTTCGCGGGGGTCCCCGCGGGCGAGCTCCCCGTCTACGGCGCTCCCGCCGCCCACTCCGGCCCCCACTACCGCCACGTCCAGCACTCGGGGAGTCAGACGGCCCTGCACCTCGCCTTCCGGGGCCCCAGCGACGGCGACCCCCTGGAGCCCGCCGTCGAGATGCTCCTGCGCGTCATCGACGACGGCATGGCTACGCGGCTCTATCACCGCCTCTGCGACAGCCGCGGGCTCTGCTACGACGCTGGCGCCAGCTACGAAGCCTACACGGACGCTGGGCTCGTCGAGCTGAGCACCGAGACGGCCCACGAGCACGCCCCCGAGGTGCTCGAGGAGATGCTCCGCCTCACGGACGAGCTGGCTGAGAGCGGCCCCACCCCCGAGGAGCTCGCCCGAGCGATGCGCCGCTGCCGCTGGCAGCACGAGGCCATGCTCGACGACGCGGGGGACGTCGCCGAGTATCTGGCCCTCGCCGAGCTCACGGGCTCGGCCCCGACGCCCCGGGATCGCCTCGCACAGCTGGAGGCGGTGACGCGAGAGCAGGTCCTCCAGGTGGCGCAGCAAGTCTTCCGACCCGAAGGCTTGAGCGTCGTCACCGTCGGACGCCAAAGCGAGCGCGCCCGCGCCAAGCTGCGGCAGCGTATCGAGCGCTAGCCCTTCTCTGGGACCTTGAGGGGGCGGCCCGGCTCGCCGCCTCCTCGGCCGGAGGCGAAGGCCGCGCCAGCGCCCCCTGCCAGAGGTCCCCCCAGCGCCAAAGCCCCCTCCCGGCGGGCGCTTTTTTTGATGACAAAGGGCCGTGATGGCATGCTAAATGGAGAGATGGAGGTCGGTAGCAGCAACTCTCGTCCTAGCGGCGAGCTGCTCCCTTCCAGGTGGCCTTTCTAGATCCGGACGCGCTCCTTTGGGGGTGTTCCCCTCGGGAAAGGTCCCCGACGCCCTTCGAGGCCTCCCTCAGCGGCCGTGTCCGCGTCGTGTTTCATCACGTCCGTCTCGGTCGCCTCCTTCTACACAGCCCGCGAATGCAAGCCCGGCACACGCCTCGCACCCACCGAAACAGTTCGGTAGCGACCGTCTCGGCCTGGGCGATCGACGATCGGCCTCCCCCATCTGCCGCTCACTCGAGTGAGTTGGCAGCTGAGCGAATCGGGAGCACCGATCGTCCCGGGCCCTCGCAATGAAATTACGGAACACATGGATTTGATGCCCAACCGGTCTAGCCGCCGGCGACGTCGCAAGCGCAGCAAGCCCGCGCAGCCGAGCAAAGCGGAACCGATCTTGATCGCCGCGCGGCGACCCAACTCACCGCGTCTCGAGAAACCCACCCGCCGGATGAAGGCCGCGTCTGCGAAGCCCCGGCCGAACGGGAGCCTGCTCTCCCTCTCCCAGGACGAGGAGCCTCGCTCGGCAGAGACGGAGGACCGCTCGCGTCGTCGGGAGGTCCGCATCGTGCAGGCGAAACCCGGACAAGTCGACGAGCGGGACCGAGACCGTTTACGGCTGCTCGAGCGAGTGATGATCAGCGAAGGCCGCTCCGCGATTTCTCGCGCCGTGGAGAATTACCTCAGCGCCGGATTCGAGCTGCCCGCCGAACAAGAGGTGCAGCTGAAGGTGCTCGAACATTTCGACGAGGCGCGAGCCCGCGAGGCATTGGAGGTGTTGGCGCGCCTCCTGACCAGTGAGCGGCCCAAACAGCTCCCGCTGTTCGACCAGCGCCTGCGGCGCCTCGAAGAGTACGCCGATGAGCCGGCGACCCGCGCCGCTGCCGCGGATCTGCGTCGCGCGCTCCGCGCCTGAGACGATGCCCGGGCGCTCGGTCCCGCCCCGCGCCGCCCTCCTGGTGGACCCCAGCATCGAGGCCCTCTGGGCTCACGTGCTCGATCACTGGCAGGACGAAAAGGCCCACGCTGCCTTCCTCCAGCAGTGCGATCACCTCAACCAGCTCGCGGAGGCGGCGACCCGCTACCGAGGGATGACCGGCGATCGCACGCGGGCCGAAGTCGCGGAGAAAAAGCTCAAAGCGGTCGCCGTGCTGGCCGTGGCCAAGCTGGAAGCCCACCGCACCTCACCCTCGGGGGGCCACCCCGTGCTGGTGACCGTGTTAGCGCTGCTGTTCGTGGGGGCTGCCTCCCTCGTGCTCGCCTACGCCTACGCGGCCCTCTGAGGCACCCGGCTCGATCTAGTTCCTCGTCAAGGGCGCCTTGCCAGGTGGTGCCGTTCAGGCGTACGCCTTGCGCCGTGGCCCTCGCTGCCACGAAGGAATGGGGCAGCCCCCTCGTACGTTGTAGGGGCGCTCGCCTCTCGTGGAGCGTCGCTCCCGATCCAGACCCCTCACCCAAACCGCGTCCCAGATCGGCGGTGCGGCACACTCCCCAGACCGTCCGTGCACGGTCGTCATTTGAGAGGAAACAGCAGTGCGTCACTTGTCTCACGTTCCACTCCTCGCCTCCGCCGTCGGGCTCCTGATCGCCTGCGGCTCCGATCCTACGCCTCCTCCCGCCGCTCCTTCGGGGACGACCCAAGAGCCGGTCGCCCAGGCCGAGCAGCCCGCGTCGGAGAAGCCGGGCGACGACCCGCGTCAATCGGACGTCAACATCTCCGACGAGATCAAGCGCGCCTGCGGCATCTCCGACGCTGAGGCCCGCTTCGCCTTCAACTCCGCTCAGGTGCGCGATCAGGACAGGACGATCCTGAAGAAGCTGGCTGACTGCTTCTCCACCGGCGCCCTCAAGGGCCGCGAGATGCGGCTCGTCGGGCACGCGGATCCCCGCGGCGAGGCCGAGTACAACCTGGTGCTCGGCGGGCGGCGCGCGGACAACGTGAAGTCCGCCGTGGTTCGGGAGGGCCTCGCCGACAAGCAGATCGCGACCTCCTCCCGCGGAGAGATGGACGCGACGGGCACCGACGAAGCCTCGTGGGCGCGGGATCGCCGCGTCGACGTGGTGCTGGGCGACTGATTCATGGATAAGCTGACCCCCAGCGAAACGGTGGCCCACGGTAAGAACGCCCTCGACCCGATCGATCTGATGCTCGGGTCCTCCGGCGTCGTGATGGTCGTGCTCGTCCTCTTGATCGTCGCCTCCACCTTGGTGTGGGTGATCTGGTTCGCGAAGTCCGCGCAGCTGCGGCGCCTCACCAGCCTGCACAGACAGTTCGAGCGCGCCGCGGCGTCCGCCGCCGGCCGCGCCGAGCTCGTGGCCGCAGCGACGACCTACCCGAAGGCCCCTGGCGCGCGGATCGTGCGAGCCCTGGCGGCGCGGCAACAGGAGGGCGGAGCGACGAGGGATTTGCTCTCGGCCGTCTCCAGGCGAGCCATCGCCACCGAGGAGCAGAGCGCCAGCTCGATGATGCCCACCTTGTCAAGCATCGCGGCGGCCTCGCCGTTCATCGGCTTGTTCGGCACTGTGTGGGGCATCATGGACGCGTTCCTCCGCATCGGGCTCGAGAAGAGCGCGTCGCTCCCGGTCGTAGCCCCGGCCATCGGTGAGGCGCTCATCGCGACGGCGTTCGGCCTGGTCGCCGCCATCCCGGCGACGATCGGTTACAACTACGTCGACAAGCGCATCGGCGATCTCCTCGATGAGCTGAACGCCTCCGCCGACGTCTGGGTCGCCACCCTGCTGGCGGAGGTGCACCAGGCTCACAGCAGCTTGCGCCCGAGCGACCGCTCTCAGCCGCCCAGCCCGCCCATTCCCTTGGCGCACCGCGCCAGCACCTGACGACGAGGAGAGCCATGGGAGCCAGCGTCGGCGGTGGACGGAGTAAGCGCCGCGGGTTTCGCGAGATCAACATCACGCCGCTCGTCGACGTGATGCTCGTGTTGCTCGTGGTCTTCATGGTGACCGCGCCCTTGCTCACCACGGGGCTGCGCATCGATCTGCCCGAGGTGCACGCGGCCGAGACCCCGGTCAAGGACGCTCGTTTGCTCGTCACCGTCACGAAGGAGGAGCGCATCCTCTTCGGTGAGACGGACGTGACGGACGAGATCGACAAGGCTCTCAAGGAGAGCCAGCGCGTCCAGACCGAGCGAGAGCTGTACATCCGCGCCGACAAGGAGGCCCGCTACGGGGTGGTCGCGAAGGTCGTGGCCGCGGCGCGCAACAGCGGCGTGGACTCCTTGAACCTCCTCGTTCAGCCTGACCTCGAGCCTGACGAGGACGAAGCGGCTGCCGAGCCCGCAGGCAGCGCTGCTCGAGAGCAGGCTCCTCGAGGGAAGGCCCCCGCGCGGAAGGCTCCATGAGCTCCCATGCCTCCACCGTCTCGCCCAGGGAGATCGTGGTCGGCTGCGTCGCCGCAGGGGTCATCCAGCTCGCCTTCTTCGCGCTCTTGATCCTCGCCGGATCCGCGGACACCCACATCGTGCCTCAAGAGGAGC